>UQEW01000022.1 GCA_900540145.1 uncultured Eubacteriales bacterium | reverse complement strand
GGCATAATATCAGAGGCATGGGGGATTGTCGCATTAACGAAAAATTATCGTTAATGCGACAGCCCCCCTTTTTGTGGTGGACAAAACTAAGCCTGCATAAATGCAGAAAAAAAGGCTGTAACCGAGCCGCTGTCCGTATTTTTGTACAACGGGTTGAGTATATTATTAAATATAAAAAAGAGTTACGATAAAAAGGAGGTAACGAAATGGGCGGCTATGTGACTTATGCAGGATATATGGGAAGAGTGAACGGAAAGTACATGCTCTTTGCTACGGAAGAAGAATACGAAGAATACATGGCAGGATAAAAGCCTAAACCGCCGTTCTTGAACAGGTTTGAATTTTATAGTAAAATTTTTATATCAAAAATTAACCTAAAAGCGAAATTAAAGACAGCTTTATTTTTAAATTGAAAGGTGAACATTATGGCGGTTTCCAATACAAAACTAAAGATACTGCATTTGCTTAAAATACTTTTGGAAAAGACAGATGAAAATCACATAATGTCGTCGGCTGACCTGATAAAGGCTTTGAACGCTTACGGCTATACAGTTGACAGAAAAAGCATATACAGCGATATAGAAACTTTGATGGAGTTTGGTATAGACATAGTCCAGGCAAAAGGAGGAGCAAAGCAGGGCTATTATGTAGGTTCCAGAGATTTTGAGTTGCCAGAGGTTAAGCTTTTGGTTGACGCTGTGCAGTCGTCCAAGTTTATCACTGCTAAAAAGTCCCGTGAACTTATCGGAAAGATAGAGAAGCTGGTAAGCGAAAATGAAGCAAAGCAGCTCCAGAGAAATGTCTTTATTTTCAACAGGATTAAGACAGAAAACGAGACTATCTATTATAACGTTGACTGCATACATTCTGCCATATCCGCCAACCATCAGATAAAGTTCCAATACAGCGAGTGGAATATAGAAAAAGAATTAGCGCCTAAAAAAGGCGGACAGTATTATATAGTGAGCCCGTGGGAACTGACTTGGGACGATGAAAATTATTACTTGATCGCATATGAAGAAACCTCTGATAAGATAAAGCATTATCGCGTAGACAAAATGAGAAATACTGCGGATCTTGATCAACAGCGTATGGGAAAAAATCAGTTTGTCGACTTTGACTTGGCCTCCTATGCCAAAAAGACTTTCAACATGTACGGCGGAAAGGAGAGAAAAGTCAGCCTGGTATGCGATAACTCCATGATAGGAGTAATGATAGACCGCTTTTCCCAGGAAATAACAGTCGTACGCGAGGACGAGGAACACTTCCGAATCAATGTGGACATTTTTATCAGCCCGCAGTTTTTCGGCTGGATAACAGGTTTGGGAACGGGAGTAAGAATTGACGGGCCTTTGGACGTGAAAAAAGATTACAAGGCCTTTCTGGAAAACGTGCTGTCCAAATACGATTGACTCTGCTGTCAGCTACTTTTAATAAAAGCTTTACAATAGCATGATAGAACTTCTTTGCGATGTACCTTTATACTGTATGAAACAAATATTTGTGCATATTCATACAAAATGGAGGTATGTTGATGAAAAAGAGCGGAAAAAAGATATTGCTTTCTTCTGTTATGATTACAGCTCTTTTGGCTGGCACGTTTCAGGCGCCGTCGTTTGTTCAGGCGGCGGAAGGCAGCGAAATTTTGATCAATGAAATCGAATCCGATGCGGCCGACGGAGGAAACGATTGGATAGAGATAATCAACACAGGTAAAGAAGACATTGATATAAGCGGCTGGTTTGTAACTGATGACAAAGAACTGGAACGCCTTGATGAAGGCGCGACAACGCCTTTGGCGGAAGGAACCGTACTGAAAGCCGGTGAAGTTATGGTTTTGGAAGAAAACAGCAATTTCACCTTTGGCTTGGGAAAAGAAGATAACGTATGTCTGTATGACGGAAATAAAGAAATAAAGGATTCATATGCATACAGCGGTCACGCTTATGGCACATGGTCAAGGGTTATAGGAACAGATAGCTTTACTGATCAGGCAGCGACCAAGGGAACGGCCAATTTACCGGTTGATGAGCCTTCTGAGGAGGGCGGCCTGGTAATTAATGAAATCAATTCAAGCCCTGCTGATTACGTTGAGCTAATGAACACATCCGAAAAAGAACTGGACATTTCAGGATACGAAATCAGAGACAACTCTGACGATCATCGCTGGCAGTTCTTAGAGGGAACAACAATAGCGCCGGGGCAGATTATAGCAGTGGAAGCTGATACTATAGGCAACTGCTATAACGACACTACGGACAGCTATGAGAGAGGGGAATTTTAGGAGCCTATAGGCATAGGCAGCGGAGATTCCATAAGACTTTATGATGGATCAGGACAGCTCATAGACCAGTACTCATGGACTGAGCACGCTTCCTACGACGGTGACGAGGCAGCAGCTTCTTTAGGAAGATATCCTGACGGAACAGGCTCTTTTGTCCTGATGAAAGAGACGCCGGGCCAGGCTAATCAGTGGTATGTACCGGAGCTTGTAATCAATGAGATTGAGTCTGACGGCGATACGACTGATTGGGTAGAAGTATATAATGCAGGAGATACAGATATCGATATAAGTGGATATTATTTGTTAGATAACGACCCTGTAGGCCATGCCGATGAGACTGTTCCTGTGACGGAAGGCACAGTATTGGCGCCGGGAGAATACTACGTATTTGACCAAAATAAAGATTTTACTTTCGGTCTTGGCAATGGGGACACTGTTACAGTTTTCAGCAAAGGCGGGGCTGTAGTAGCCAGCTATGAATATGCTTCTCATGCCAATGGCGTTTATGCCAGGATACCGGACGGTACAGGCGACTTTGTCGACTTTGCTTCATCAACAAAAGGCAAGGCTAACATAGTAACCAATCCTGTCGTGCTGAATGAAATTCAGTCCAACGACCCGAACGGAGGAGCTGATTGGATAGAGCTGGCCAACCCTACGGCAGAAGCATTGGATGTTTCAGGGCTTGTGATAAAAGATGATAAAGATGACCACGAGTATACGATACCTGAGGGAACAGAGATACCTGCTAATGGATTTTTAGTTATATACGAGGATGATTTCGGATTTGGATTGGGAAAAGGTGATCAAGTACGAATCTTTGAAAACAGACGTATGATTCAAAGCACTACATGGGCAGACCATACAAATCCTACGTGGGGATTATACCCTGACGTAAACGGCTCTGAATATAGAAATACTCAAGAAGCCACACCGGGCTCAGCTAACAGATATGCTGATATTCCTGAACTTTTGCCTTGGCAGGGCGACAGTTCTATAGAAACCTTTGACGATAAAGGAACTTTCCTAGAAGATTCCTCCGGTTTGGATTTTGCTAATGGCAAATTGTACGCAGTTGATAATGGCACTGCTACGTTCTGGGTGCTGAATGTGGCAAAAGACGGCCAGCTGACCTTTGAAAAAGGCTTCGAGTCCGGCAAGAAAGTGTCATTTATAAAAGATGCCGGTGACGATTCAGCCGCCGGACCTGACGCAGAAGGAATAACTGTAGACGGAGACGGCTTCGTATACCTGGCTTCAGAAAGAGACAATTCAGATAAAGGTGTCAATTACAACACGATATTGAAAGCGGACCCTAACAACTCAGCAAGTGTGATAACAGCTGAACAGGAATGGGACATAACAGCGCTTTTGCCGCAGGTTTCAGCCAATATGGGCATAGAAGCTGTTGAATGGGTGGCAAATGAAGATGTAGACGGCTTGCTTTATGATGAAAATACCAAGGCAGCTTTTGACCATAACAAATATCCTGAAGCAGTAGCAGGAGGAGTTTTCTTTGTTGCCCTTGAGGACAACGGTCATGTATATGCTTTTGTTCTTAACAATGACGGCACAGCAGCGCTCATCGCTGACATAGACAGCAAACTGGGAGGAGCCATGGCTCTCGATTACGATACATATGAAGATGTATTGTGGGTTGCTTCCGACAACGGATATAACAATCGCCTTGCAAAGATTGCTCTTAACGGCAGCAGCGCTCCAGTTATTGAACATTACACACCTGCTTCCGGGCTGGACACTACACTGAACTATGAAGGCTTTGCTATTGCAGCGGCAGAATATACGGTAGACGGACAGAGACCTGTATACCGCTTCCAGGACGGAGTAACTGAGGGAGCTCTTGCCATTGGATATATGGCTTGTGACTATAAGGAAGATATCCAGGACGTGCCTGGAGAAGTAGTACCTCCAAACACAGATGATTCTGACTCAGGCTCGGGGAATGGCGATTCCAACTCCGACTCAGAAAATACCGGGGTTGGCAATGAAAATACCAACAACGTGTCAGACTCAGAGATCCCGGGCACATCAGATAACTTGAAGCTTGTTTCATTTGCTTTAATCATGATAATTGCCGTTGTTGTTGCAATACTGGCATACCGTATAAGACGTAATTCCAGGTAAGTGAATAAAAACAAAATTTTCCATATTTGTGACTCATTACAAAACTACACTCTTTAAAGGTTAAGGAGTGTAGTTTTATATTGCGGTCATATGAGCTTGCGCCGCGCACGCTTTGCGTAAGCGGCATGGTACAAATTCGCCGCCGGTCAATGCTGATAAAATTTTCTTAATTTTGAAATTTTGTCATAAAATTTCCAGAAAATGGAATTTTGAGGGGCGTATATCTCGCAAAAATGTAAAAAATCATGATAATGAGGAAAAAAGTCTGCCAAACCAGCATTTTTGCAGACTTTTTTCCAGAATTTTCAAGAAAAAGTCAGTTCCATATGAGTTTCGACAAATTTCGCCATGGATTTGGTATTCTCTTATGTAAATTTTCCTGTAAAATTAATTTTTTGTCAGCAGCCAATCGTACAGACCACAGCAGCCAATCGTACAGACCACAGCAGCCAATTATGTAAGCCACCCTCACGGTTATGAATATTAATTCGAAAAAAATAATATTTATTCTTGAATAGTAATGCTCGATATGTTATATTAAAAGACAGACGAGATAAAAAAACATGTCATACAATGCTCAAAACCCATAAAAATAGCCGTTATTCAAAGGAAAATAAAAAGCTTGAAAATATAATAATCGAAAAAATGGATAATGGCGAGAGGAGGAAAAAATGAAAAAAATAATAGTATTATGCATGACACTGGTATTAACAATCACGGCTTTTGGATGCGGAAACAAAGGTGAAAGCGGTTCGGCTGAGGCTGCAGACGCAGTAAAAGTTGTTGAAATTGACTTGACTAATGAAGAATATGCTTTTGGTGTGGACAAAGATCAGCCGGAACTTTTAGAGCAAGTTAATCAATTTATTGCGAAGATTCAGGAAGACGGCACTTTGGATGAAATCTTTAACAAATATTTCGGCGATGGTGAGCCGACTCCAATCACATCTGCAACCCTCGACACTTCCAAAGATCAGCTGGTGGTAGCAACCAATGCATCTTTTGAACCATTTGAATACATGGACGGAGACAGCTATGTGGGAGTAGATATGGAAATTGCTGCACTGCTTGCAGAGGAGCTGGGACAGGAACTGGTTATACAGAATATGGAATTTGACGCAGTATGTCTTTCTGTTGGGCAGCATAAATGCGATATTGCAATGGCAGGATTAACGGTAAACAGCGAAAGAGAAGAATATGTAACTTTTTCCGACAGCTATTATACGGCGTCTCAGAGAGTGATTACAACAGGAGATGATACAACTTTCGATTCATGCACCGACGCAGCTTCAGTGGAGGCGATTCTCGCAGAACTGAGCTCATCTGACAAAATTGGAGTTCAGAGAGGAACTACCGGTCAATACTATGTTGAAGGTGATGAAGACTGGGGATTTGCGGGGCTGCCTGCTGAATGTGTACCTTATAGTAATGGTTCGTTGGCTGTTCAGGACATGATAAACGGAAATCTTAAGTATGTGATAATAGATGCTGCTCCGGCTCAATTTATTACCGAAGCCATCAACAGTGTGCAATCATAACATAAGACATCGCAGGAGAGCTTAAGAATGATGGTGTATTCGGAAGATTAGGAGGGTTTGAATTTAATGGGAGATTTCGGGCTAAAGATAGAACGATTTCTGGAAGTTTTTATAGATAAGAACGGTTACGTCAGGGTACTTGAGGGCTTGGAAAATACTCTTATAATAGCGGTAACAGGACTTTTGATAGGCATAGTCATAGGTACCTTAATTGCAGCGGTAAGAGTAGCACCCAAAGATAAAAAGTTGCTCAGAGTATTGAATGGGTTCTGCAGCTTTTATGTAGGTCTTTTTAGGGGAACTCCTATGGTGGTGCAGCTACTGGTATTTTACTATGTGATGCTGCCGCTTCTGGGAGTTAATATGACAGGTGTGCAGGTATCTATGATGGTGTTTGGATTGAACAGCGGAGCCTATATTTCCGAGATAATGCGAAGCGGTATCCAGTCAGTGGACCCAGGTCAGATGGAGGCAGGAAGAGCCATGGGATTGACCTTTAGCGCCAGCATGACTAAAATCGTTATTCCTCAGGCAGTAAAAAATATCTTGCCTACTTTAGGAAACGAATTTATTTCACTTATCAAAGAAACTTCTGTTGTCAGCTTCGTAGGAGCGGCTGACTTGTATGTGGCGTTCAATTACATAGGCAGCAACAGCTATGAGTTTATGGTTCCTTATTTGGTAATGGCTATAATATATATCGTTATGGTCATGCTCATATCTTTAATGATAAAGCTGATGGAAAGGAGCTTAAAGAAAAGTGATAGACGTAATTAACCTTAAAAAAAGTTTCAACGGGATAGAAGTTTTAAAAGGAATCGACATTACCATTAACAAAGGTGACATTGTGGTAGTGATAGGACCTTCAGGGTCAGGAAAAAGCACCTTTTTAAGATGTCTTAACTTAATGGAGACTCCAAGCGATGGGAAAGTACTTTTCAAGGGAGAAGATATAACAGATGCCAATGCTGACATCAATATGTACCGCAGACATATAGGTATGGTTTTCCAACATTTTAATTTGTTTAATAATATGACAGTGATAGAAAATATAATGCTGGCGCCTGTATATACCATGTGTAAAGAAATGAAAAAGTCGGGCAGTAAAGCTCAAATCAAAGAAGACGCTAGACAAAATGCCATGAAGCTTTTAAAACGTATCGGCCTTGCAGATAAGGCTGACGTCTATCCATCAACTCTTTCGG
This sequence comes from uncultured Eubacteriales bacterium, assembly GCA_900540145.1. Classification (GTDB taxonomy): domain Bacteria; phylum Bacillota; class Clostridia; order Peptostreptococcales; family Anaerovoracaceae; genus Fimisoma. The sequence goes on along the minus strand of UQEW01000022.1, from coordinate 21,959 downwards.
GAGGTCAGAAGCAAAGAGTAGCTATCGTTCGCTCATTGGCTATGAACCCTGACATTATTCTCTTTGATGAACCGACCAGCGCCCTAGATCCTGAGATGGTCGGAGAAGTTTTAGATTTGATGAAAGCATTAGCAAAAGATGGCATGACAATGGTGATAGTTACCCATGAAATGGGGTTTGCTAAGGAAGTAGCAAGCAGAATGCTGTTTATGGATGAAGGGATAATAAAAGAAAGCGCTCCGCCGGAAGAATTTTTTAGGCATCCAAAGAATCCAAGATTAAAAGAATTTTTATCAAAGGTTCTTTAGATGCCTAACATGTATAAACATTTATAGAATGCTTCTTTTTTATAGGTCATTTCTTACTATATCGTCCAAAGTTTCTTTCTTTACAGCAATATAGCTTTCGTTACCGCCGCGCAACATTACGGTAGCAGGCTTTGGCAAACGATTGTAATTTGATGACATAGAATAGTGATATGCCCCTGTAGTGCAAACAGCTACGGTGTCATAGCGAGTTATAGATTTAGGAAACATTACATGTTCTTGAATTATATCCCCGGATTCACAGCATCTGCCAACGAGAGATGCCTCAAAATCGACAGGCTCATTCATTTTATTTGCTGTCAGACAGGTATAAGGGGCTTTGTATAAAGCGTATCTTGGACTGTCAGTCATGCCGCCGTCTATAGAGACGTAATTCTTATATCCCGGTATCTGTTTGACAGTACCTACAGTATATAGAATCATTCCTGCATCCGCTACGATAGAACGACCCGGTTCCATATGAATAACAGGCATTTGAATGTTTAACCGCTTACAGGCAGATTTAACGGCGCCAGCTACTTGAGTCACCTTCTTTTCTACATCAAGGTATGGGTCGTCCTCTTTGTAACGTACTCCGTATCCGCCGCCCAAATCAAGTTCCTGAGTTATAAAGCCGTGTTTTTCTTTCATCATTGCGATGAATTCCAGCATTACGTTGGCAGCTCTTTCGAAGATGTCTTCTGCAAACACTTGGGAACCCACATGGCAGTGAAATCCTTTCAAATCAACGTGAGGCATTTTTATTGTATCAAGAGTTATCTGCTCAGCTTGCCCTGTTTCTATGGCAGTACCGAATTTTGAATCTACTTTTCCTGTGGAAATTGCCTCATAAGTATGAGGATCTATGCCAGGAGTAAGCCTTAAAAGTATCTTTTGCTTTATGCCTCGTTTTTGCGCTTCTCTTTCGACAACTTTGACCTCTTCAATGTTGTCCGCAACGAAATAACCTATATGGTTGTCCATTGCATAAGCGATATCCTCATCAGTTTTGTTGTTTGAGTGAAAATATGCTTTAGTAAGGTCGTATCCTGCTTTTATTGCTGTATATATTTCTCCGGAAGAAACCACATCGATGCCCATATCTTCTTCTATCATGATTTCATAAAGACGCTTAAAACAATTGGCTTTGGACGCATATAACGGAGCAGATTCTCCGCCGAAGTTTTTTTCAAAAGCTTTTTTATAAGTACGACAGTTTTGACGTATTTTATCTTCATCCATCAGATAGACCGGTGTTCCGTATTTTTTAGCAAGCTCTATTGTATCTTGACCTGCGAACAATAAATGCCCTTCTTTTGATACAGAGATATTATCACAAATCATTTTCCTTTTCCTTTCAGTAAACTCTATTTATTAAATATTTTAGCTCTTCATCGAGGACTTCTCCTCTTGCTACAATGTTAGTGGGACCGGTCAGAAAAATATCTGTAACCTTATTGCTTTCTGTCATAACATCAACAGTAAGCTGACCGCCTTTCATGTCGACTTTCACTTGATTTCCTGAAACGAGATTTTTAAGGGTGAGAACCATAACTACTGAGCCGGTGCCTGTACCGCAGGCGTAGGTAAAATCTTCTACACCCCTCTCAAAAGTACGCTCATAAATGTGGTTGTCACCTATGATGTCATAAAAGTTTACATTGGCACCCTTTGGATATTTGCTGTACCGACGCAGGGAACGTCCGATATCTCTAAGCATGTCTTCGGGAAAGTCCTGAAGGTTTTTTATTTCCGTAACACAATGAGGAATTCCGGGATTTCCCAGCTCTACATAGGAACATTTAAGATGCACATTGTTTATTGAAACATCTTCGTCAAGACGGCAAACAGCAGGAGTGTTCAGCCTGATTTTGTATGAGCGCTCTGAAATGCGTTCACCTGTGACTATTCCGGCAGTAGTTTCGATGCACTGTGTTTTCCCTGCCAGATGGTTTTCAAAACCGAATCTGCAGATGCACCTGGCGCCGTTTCCACACATCTCACCTAAGGAACCGTCAGAATTATAAAAAATCATTTTATAATCAGCGTCACCATCAGGCTTTTCGACAATCATAAGTCCGTCTGCGCCTATGGACATATGTCTTTCACAAAGCCTAATCGCTATTTCTTTAAAATTTTCTGCCGGAATCTTTTCTTCAATGTTATTGATTATGATGAAATCATTACCGGCTCCGTTCATTTTCCAAAAGTTCATTGTATTTTGTATCCTCAAAAAAGGCTAATGATAGGTGGCAGACAAACGCCTGCCACCTGCTTTAATTGCATATTCTGCAAGACACCGGATTATCTGTTAATTTCAAAAGTTAAGGACTTTTTAGCAGTGTCCATTGTGCAATTTGCACCGAAAGGAATAGTGATCATTTTATCACCGTGGCCGGACTGGATGTTATACATAACAGGAACATCCACGTCAGCAAGAATCTCTCTGATACAGTCAATCACTGTATATTCAGGCATATCACTATTAGTAATGCCCGTGAACTGTCCCAAGATGATTCCCTTGCAATCTTTAAACTTGCCGGCATTTTTCAGGTGATAGCACCATTTCTCAATCTTAGTAACAGGCTCAGAAACTTCTTCTATGAATATGATCTTTCCTTTTGCGTCCATTTCATAAGGAGTACCCATGGCCGCAGAAACAAGAGACAGATTGCCTCCTATGACAGGACCTGTAGCTTTTCCGGGTTTCATAACTTCGATAGGGCATCCTTCCGGATTGACAAACTCATAAGTTCCGTCTCCATTGAGAGCGGCAAACAGAGCTTTTGAGGTTTCCTCATCGAAAGAATCAACGATGTTGGATGAAACCATCGGACCATGGAAAGTAACCAGATCGGCCTTTTGATTGAAATACATGTGCATGCTTGTGATATCGCTGTAGCCTACAAAGATTTTAGGATTGTTTTTTACTATGTCGATATCTATATGCTCCATGCAGCGTGATCCGCCGTCGCCGCCTCTTACACAGAAAATGGCGTCAACTTCCGGATCGGCAAACATCTTATTTATCCACTTGCCTCTTTCTTCTCCTGTACCGGCCATATATCCGCCCAAGTTTTTGGTGAGATTGTCGGCGGCTTTAACTTTATATCCTAACGACTCAAGGGCTTGTATGCACTGGGTCTGTCTTTCTTCTGAGATTGGAGAGGAAGGACAGATGATTCCGATAGTGTCACCCTTTTCCAATTTTTTTGGGTAAATCATTTTTTCTCCTCTGATAATTATTGCTTAATGTACTAGAACCACATGATGTTTACGATGAATACTGCTGCCAGCAATGATGCTAAATCTCCCAGCAAACCGGCGGCAACAGACTGTCTTGCGTTGCTGACGCCTACAGAACCCATGTAAACGGCTATGATATAGAATGTGGTTTCGGTTGAACCTTGAGCTACTGAAGCGATACGACCTATCTGAGATTGAGTACCGTACTGTGAAAGCAGGTCAGCCAGCAAACCTTCCGAAGCACCGCCGGAGAAGGATCTCATGATAGCCTGAGGCAGTATCTCCGAAGGGCAGCCGATAAGGCTTGTAATAGGATCAAGGATGGAACAAAGCCAGTCCATAGCTCCTGAGGCTCTGAACATACCGATAGCGCAGAGCATGGCAGTCAGATAAGGAATGATCATTACGGCTGTAGAAAAGCCGTCCTTGGCGCCTTCGGTGAAGACCGTATAAACAGGCACCTTTTTCACGATAGCTACAAAGCACACAACCGCTACGACAATAGGAATCGCCCATGTCGACAGTGCTTCCATTACTGTTGTAAACATATTCTCCTCCTTACTCTACCTTGCATACGTAGCCCTCAGGCAGCACTATAGGAGAATCTCCCATGTAGTTTTCGTTGACCTGAAGGGTACCGGCTGCGATTTCTCTTTCGATAACGTTTTCCCATTTCCATCTCTTGGTCTTGCCGAACAGCCATGTGAAGAATATACCTACAACTGTCGAGCATGTAGTGGCGATGATAACAGGGAAAATGATTTCTGCTGCGCCTTCTGTCTGTACAGCGGCACGGAGACCGAGAACTGTTACAGGCAGAAGCGTTACGGATGTAGTACCGATAGCCAGCATCATGCACTGGGCGTTGGTAGCTATATCCTTGGTAGGATTGAGGGTCTGCAGCTCCTGCATAGCTTTAAGACCAAACGGAGTTGCTGCGTTACCTATACCTAACATGTTGGCAGCCATCCATAAAACCATAGCTGACATTGCAGGGTGATCTTTAGGAACTTCAGGGAACAGTCTGGTCATGATAGGAGCAAGAGCCTTGGCGATCATGTCGCATATACCGCCTTTTTCCATAACTTTCATGAGACCACAGAAGAATGCCATGATACCGATAAGTTCTAGGCAAATGTTTACTGCTTCCTCAGCGAAGCTGAAGATGTTATTAAGGACATCCTCCATGGTGCCGGTAACTCCGCCTGCGATGACCGCAATGACCACGAGTCCGACCCATATATAGTTCATCATAATATCGTTCCTCCTTTCGATTGCATTGTTTTAAAACGATTTATGAATGCAAGTTTACAATTTATAACAAAAGCAAACTTTATGCCAAGATTAAAAAAACACCGTAACGCCATATTTTTCACAAATTAAACAAAATGTGTTGTATAATATAAGAGGCAAAAACGTCCAAAATAATCCTGCTTTCGGGACAAAAATCCTCATTTCGGGACGAAGCGACATTTTTATTTGCCGGCGCAAAGGCATTGCAGTGAAAAATGCTGCTTGTTTAAGGCACATTTTTTGCATTATAATAACGTATATTAATTGGGAGGATTTTTTATGCAAAAAATAACCTATCATTACAGCGCATTATCTAAGCAAACGTGGTTCTACTCGGGAATACTTTATTTAGCTCTTCTATCGGCGGTATATATACTGGTCGTAGCTTATCGAGTTGAGGGCTTTTATGAGGATCTGAATCTGACGATGAGCCTGCTGGCCAACACTGCGGGCATGATCTTCTTTTACTTGCTTTCCCTTGGACATCACGTGTGCTATACGGAGTATGATGATGAGAAGATTACATATAAAAACAGGCTCCTCAGAAAATCACGTACGTTTTATTATAAAGACGCGGAGGCTGTGATCTTTGACCGGTGGGGAGTAAAGTTTTACGCCGACGAACAGGCCTTGGTCAATAAAGAAAAACCGGAATTTTATGTGCCGTTTTTCAGAGACGGTAAGGTTGAGCCCATACAGCTTAATTATTTCTTTAAGCTGATGAAGGATAGAGAAGAGGAACTGACAGAAAAAGATGAGAAGTTCAAAGTGTATAAAACCTTCAAGATTGTGCCTGGATACGGACGAAAGTGGAAATACCTTTCCTTTGCCTACGCCTGTCTGACCTTGCTGGTATTGATGAATTGCTCCAGACCGCTGTCGGTTATAATAGGCTTGATGAGCGCATATTGATTTATTTCAGCTGACGGATGAGAAAGGATAATTATTATGGATAAGATAAAAATAGCTATCGGTCTGGTCATTATTGTAGCTTCTTTTGTATACATACTGCGCAATAAAGGATCGATGCTTGACAACCTGCTGGCCAAGTCGAAGAAAGAATATGAGCAGAGGCAGGCTATCAAGGAAAAAGCGCTGAAAGCAGTCGGCGGTGAAACCAAGGAAGAAAGGGAGGAGGCCGTCAACGAAAAAATTTACGGCAAGGCAGCGAAGCCGGCCGCGAGCCGGGACTCTGTCACCGAACCGGAGCCGGCCGCGAGCCGGGAGACTGCGGCGAATGAAACGCCGACCGATGAAAGCAAATGATTTGAGGTCGGCACCGCTCACCCCTCGCTTGTCGCGATAAGTTCGCTGACTTTTTTGCGAAAAATTCCAAAAAAGTCAGCGAAAACAGAGAAAAAGCGATTTTACGCGGGATTTTTTCGATTTTTGTCATTTTTTTCTGACGTATACTCTCGGCGGTCTGGCGGCGATACGAGCGATTATATCATTCTTATTGGTCTCTGCCAGGGAAGATGCTTCAGCTATGGTCATCGAGCCATCAGTACCGTCTCCATATATGACGGCCTTCATCCCTTCGTGAACATTCGGTACATCTGTAACATCAGCGATAACCTGATCCATACACAAAACTCCGATGAGAGGACATTTGATACCCTCGATTATGACATAACCCTTGTCTCGCAGATTTCTCGGATATCCGTCAGCATAGCCGAAAGGCAGCGTCGCTGCGATACTGTCACGCTGAGCTTTCCAGAGAAAATCGTAACTAACACCTTCGCCTTTTGCAATGTGATGGAGCTGAGATATCCTCGTGTAAAATGTCATGACCTGTTTGACGCCCAGGTAACCGATATGGAATCCCTGCATGCCGTAAAGCAGTGCGCCCGGCCTTACCATGTTCATCCTGTATTCCGGATAATCGACAAGAGCTATGCTGTCAGCGATATGCTTGTATTTAAAAGTGCAGCCCTTCGACTCCAGCATGCTTACAAAGGAAGTAAATGCTTCAAACTGATTTTCATTATCTTCACGGCTTGCCAGCGCCAGATGACTGAAGATACCTTCTACATAAACATTTTCCAAAGCACATATTTTTAAAATTTCTTCGGCATATTCCGTAGAAGGCTCCTTCCCCAATCTGTGAAAACCGGTGTCGACCTTTATGTGTACAGCAGCCTTTTTACCGGCTTCGGACGCCAGCTCGTTCAGCTTTTGAGCCTGGCTGAAATCGAAGATGGTCTGAGTAATATTGTTATCAACCACATAGCCCAGAAGTCTATCAGGAGTGTGACCCAAAATAAACACAGGAAAGTCGGGGTATGCGCGCTTTAAGTCGAGAGCCTCCGTCAGTGTAGCTACGGCCAGATAGGCAGAGCCGTTTTCAATTAAAGCAGGTGCGATGCCGACAGCTCCGTGACCGTACCCGTTGGCTTTTACCACCGTCATGACAGACACATCAGGACCGACCATTTCTTTTATCATTTTCAAGTTATCGGCAAGAGCAGACAAGTCGACCTCGACGACGGTATCTCTGAGTATATCGTTGCTGTCAGTAAACTCGCTGTTATTTTTGTTCATCATCTTTCAATGCCTCCATTATTTTTAATACTCCCCATACTTCAGTCAGTATGCCGACTTTTATAGCGCCCTCATCAGGGCAGAAAAATTCGTTGTGAATAGGAGCCGCGGAGATTTGGTCTGATGCTGCGGTTCCTATATTATAGTATAGCCCATTGGAGTTTTGACAAAAATATGAAAAGTCATCACATCCTAAGCTTGCAATCCTATTTATTTTTACTTTATCTTCGCCCAACGCTTCTTTGGATGCAGCCAACATCAATTCATATAGGTTATCATCGTTGATCAGGGCAGGATAACTGTCAGAAAATTCTACTACACATGAAGTTCCGTGGGCGGATGCGATTCCGCTACATATTTGAAGAATTTTTTCTTTTATATATTGACGCTGTTCGTTTTTTAATGTCCTTATTATTCCGGAAAATTTAGTTTCGGAAGGTATGATGTTGTTTTTTGTACCGCTGTGGAATTGTCCAACTGTAATAAGGGCGCTGTCTGTAGGAAGGACTTCTCTCGTAATGACGGACTGCAACGCACCGACCATTTCGCAAGCAGGAATCAAAGGATCCAGCCCTCCCGAAGGATGAGCTCCATGACATGAAATGCCGTTTACCGTAACATAAAATTCGCAGGAGGCAGCATTCATAGCGCCCGGTGTCAGTTGAACACAGCCGGATCTGACTGCCGGTTCCACATGTAGTCCTATTACGTTTTCAACTGTCGGAGATTTGAGACAGCCGGCTTCTATCATCTGCCTGGCGCCACCTATGGTTTCTTCTGATGGCTGAAAAAAAAGCTTTACTGAGTAGGGCAATTGCTCTTTTATTTCATTTAAAATTTTGGCGGTGCCCAGCAATATGGCGGTGTGCATGTCGTGGCCGCATGCGTGCATAACTCCGGGATTATTTGAGCGGAAAGGTATGTCATTTTTCTCTTCTATAGGCAGGGCGTCCATGTCTGCTCTTATGCCGATAGCTTTGTTGCGGTTTTTTCCGTAAATTATGCCGCATACGCCGTAACCTGCTATATTATCTTCATGTTCTATGCCAAGCTGGGAAAGCCGCTCGCATACAAATTTGCTGGTGTTTTTTTCCATCTGGCTCAGCTCGGGATTTTGATGAATATGCCTTCTGATATCTACTGTTTCTTGAAAAATACCATCTATCATCTTTTTAATTTCATTTATGTCGTAGTTCATTTTTGCCCCCTATTATATTAAATCATAATCCTTTAATTTCTTATAAAACACAGATCTTGACATGCCTAAGTCCTCCATAGCCTTTTGTTTATCTCCGTTGTTAGCTATTAAGGTACTTTCTAAAATTTTGGCTTCTTCATGCTCCAACTGCTGGCGCATAGTCTGCTTTTTTATGACAGGCTTGCCTATAACCAGATGATCGGCATAGATAGTGGTGCCTTCACATACGGTTATGGCGCGTTCTATTATGTTCTCCAATTCTCTGACGTTGCCGGGCCAGTCATATAAAGTTATTATTTTTATTGCTTCGTCAGAAAAATGCTTTGGCTCCATTTCATATTTTCGACAAAAATCAACAAGGATAGAGTTAGCCATGCTGGCTATGTCCTGCTTCCTTTCCCGCAACGGCGGAAGCTTAATGGGGAACACATTGATTCTATAATAAAGGTCTTGCCGAAAATTGCCTTTTAATATTTCTTCATCCAAATCTCTGCTGGTAGCAGTTATAACTCGCACGTCTATATATATCGGCTTTGTAGAACCTACCCGATATATTTGTTTATTTTGAAGTACATGCAGTAGCTTTGCTTGTATTTCAGGAGGAATTTCTCCTATTTCATCAAGAAAAATAGTTCCTCCGTTGGCTTCTTCAAAGTATCCTATACGACCGTTTCTGTCGGCTCCCGTGAAGGACCCGGGAGCGTAACCGAAGAGCTCCGATTCAAACAAAGTAGGGGCAATAGAGTTGCAGGCCACTTCTACAAAAGGCGCATTAGGATTTTGGATATTATGTATTTCGCGAGCCAATCGGGATTTTCCTGTTCCGCTTTCTCCCAGCAATATAACATTGAATTTTGTCTTTGAAGCTTTGTAAGCTAAGTGCTTAACAGTACGCATACCGGGTGAGCTGCCTAGAATTTTTTCAAAATGTTCTTCACTGTCTGTGCTCATACGGAGCTGAGCCGATTTTGTTCTTTTTTCCAGTTCGGCGATATAAGCTCTGCCAGTGGATAAGCGATCCTCAATGTTACTTTTATCCTCAATAAAAATGAGTACGCCATCGCTTTCGCAATTCAGCTTGATTCTTATCATTCTGCAGAGAACTAAACGGCGATATATCTCGAAAGAACCTTCTACTTTGGTACCGTCAGGAGAGTCCATAATTTCTTTGACCCCTTGGAGAAATTCGTCGCCGAATGCAATATTCTGAAGAGGCAAGCCGACAAGTGAGATATCCTCCTCCTTTTGATTGGGGCAATTCTTTCCCCTATAACCGGCGCCTCTAAGTATGCGTCCGGCCTCTTCTCTACGGAAGCCGTAGCCGATTCCTTGAAAAAATTTAATTTCTCCTGATGCAGGACGAATCAAAACCATAAAACCGATGCTTTCCAGATATGTCATCCTGTATTCTTCACCGTTGACAGATACGGATATCATTTTTTTGTCCAGGTTGATACTGGCAACTATATCATATCCTCGATAAACTTCATGGAGCTGAAGTTCGCTTCCCGGATAATAATCGCTGTAATGCTTATAAATAGGAGCCCATTTGGAATCTTTATAAGTACCTATAGCTATAATTGCATCGCCCGTCTTGATATCGGAATCGTCTATGCCCATTAGATGCAGATCATTTGCCGCAAGCTCATCGTCATTTCCCAGCATATTGTCTGCTATGATGACTATATCACCTTTTTCAATGGTTCCGGCTTGATGGCTTTTGCCCTTTGGAACGACCAGACCGAACTTTTCTTTGGCAACTTGACTGTATTCTCCGATGGTGCCGTCTTCTTTAACATAGATTAAACCGTAGTCTAAACGATCGGTTATGTCTGTGATTGCGGCAATAGACTGCTTTTCCATTATATGCTCCCTTCTCTCTCAGCTTTCTTTTTATGATTATACCCTTTCCGGAGGCAATTTACAAGAACGGCGATTTTTAGTAAAATTCCATTGAAAACATGGACGCTTTGTGGTATGATGTGGAAACGATAAAGGAGTCGGAATTATATGCGAGGCGGCTCGAACATAAGAAGAGAGGTGAAAGGATGCGCAATTTTTCTTACAGATAAAAACCAAATACGCAATAATGCCCTGCCTGCCCTGCCGGAATATGAGAGGCCTGAGGTGTTATTGCTGATGCTGTGAGAAAGTTGCGAGCCCGATTTTTATATATTTACATTGCGTTTGATTATATTCGTCGTAAACAAGCCGCGAGAAATACTTTCTTGCGGCTTTTGTTATTGGCAAAAAAACGCAAAAAGGAGTGATGCACATGTCTATGATAAAAGTAGAGAATCTAACGTTTGCGTATCCGTCAGGGTACGACAATGTTTTTGAAAATGTAAGTTTTCAAATAGACACAGATTGGAAATTGGGATTTGTCGGCAGGAATGGCAGGGGCAAGACGACATTTTTGAAACTTTTGATGGGCAAATATCCTTACCTAGGACGCATAACAGCGTCGACAATCTTCGACTACTTTCCGTATAAAGTATCAGACGAGAATTGGATGACTTATGATGCTCTTTCAGAGATTTGTCCAACAGCTCAACAATGGGAATTTGAAAAAGAACTATCTCTTCTGGAAGCAGAAACCGATATTTTGTGGCAGCCTTTTGACACCCTTTCCAAGGGTCAGCAGACCAAAGCCATGCTGGCAGCCCTTTTTCTTAATTCAGGACATTTCTTGCTCATAGATGAACCGACCAACCATTTGGATATGAAAGGACGCCAAACCGTGGCTGCGTATCTGAAAAAGAAGAAAGGGTTTATTTTGGTTTCCCATGACCGTAATTTTTTAGATGGATGTGTCGATCATATATTGTCTATTAACAGAGCTGATATTGAAGTACAAAGCGGCAATTTTTCTTCATGGTTTGAAAATTTCCAGAAAAACCAGACGGCCGAAATAGCCAAGAATCAGCGGTTGCAAAAAGACATGGAGCGATTGAAAAAGGCTGCTGATCGAACCGACTCGTGGGCCGGCAAGGTAGAGGCTTCCAAATATGGCAATGGGCCGGTAGACAGAGGATATATAGGGCACAAGTCAGCAAAGATGATGAAACGAGCCAAATCCATAAAGAGCAGACAGCAAAAAGCTGCGGAAGAAAAATCAACTCTCTTAAAAAATATAGAAAAAACTGAAGTCTTGAAGATTTCGCCGTTGAAGTATAAGACAGACAGGCTGGCATCCTTTGAACAAGTAGAGCTGAATTACGGTTTGAGAACCGTTTGCGGGCCGCTGTCCTTTGAAATACGATACGGAGATAGGCTGGCGCTGGACGGAAAAAACGGCAGCGGAAAAAGCAGCATACTGAAGCTTGTGGCAGGCAGAGGTGATATACCTGAATACCGAGGCAATATCTCAATAGGTTCTAATCTGGCGGTTTCTTATGTGCCTCAAGACGCTTCTTTTTTGAAGGGGAGCCTTTCTGAATTCGCAGAGGCTCAAAATATAGACGAAAGCTTATTTAAGACCATATTGAGAAAGATGGATTTTGAAAGAGTCCAATTTGAAAAAAATATGGAAGACTTTTCAGAAGGACAGAAGAAAAAGGTGCTTCTTGCCGGCAGTCTTTGCCAACAGGCTCATTTGTATATTTGGGATGAACCGCTCAACTTTATCGATATTTACTCAAGGATGCAGATTCAGCAGTTGATTGAGGATTTTTCTCCGACGATGATATTCGTAGAACATGATGAAGCTTTCAGAGATGCCATCGCTACCGGTGTAGTACGGCTGTAATGTGCGGCTGTAGTGTGCCCTGCTTTGTGTTATATATTTAATCTAAACTTTACAGTACAGAGATAGAAATTTATTATGGCAAAACCTTATAATTCATAATATATAGATAGTATATATGAATATATTGCCTTTAATCTATTACCTTTAATTGAGCGTAGGAGGAGATGCCTTATGAGAAAGAGCAAAAGAAACGCGATGATTTCTACTTTTGTACTGACATTACTACTTATAGTTGGTTCGATTACAGCAGGATTTGCATCCTCCGTAAGTTCTACAGATGCGGATTTGACCGGTTCTGCAGAAGCTGAGGTGAGCGGCATAGTCGTAACTGAGGCGGCGCCTGCCGTGGCTCAGGACAATAACGTTGTTGTTCAGGCAGAAAATACGAAAGTCATGATGCTTGTCTTAGCGATAGTAATTTTCTATGTTTTGGCATTATTGTTTCATCAAAGCAAGCCACGAAACACACAAGGGGAGAGATAACTGACTGCCTTTGGAAGTTTCATATAACTTTGCGCCCGTTGCTTAATGCAGCGGGCGCAATTTTGTCATAAGAAGCCTTGAAAAGGGCAAGGCTTTATTATATAATAAACTGAAAAAATTCGGCTTTATGCCGTCGAAAGTAGAAGGTAATGTAAAATGAAAGAATTATTGCTTAGAGAGCTTTTCAGAAACGCAGACCAATATGCCGATCAGGAAGTCATCGTCAAAGGATGGGTCAGGAACAACAGGAACTCCAACAAATTCGGCTTTATCGAATTGAACGACGGTTCTTTCTTTAAGTCTGTACAGGTCGTCTACGAGGAAGAATTTATAGATAATTTTGAAGAGATATCCAAAGCATATGTGGCCACGGCCTTGGCAGTCAGAGGAATTGTAACCTTAACTCCAAACGCCAAGCAGCCTTTTGAGATAAAAGCTAAAGAAATAGTGGTTGAAGCCACTTCAACACCGGATTACCCGCTTCAGCCGAAGAGGCATTCCATGGAATTTCTTAGAGAGATAGCTCATTTAAGACCGAGAAGCAACACTTTTGCTGCTGTTTTCAGAGTAAGATCTTTGGTGGCTTACGCCATACACAAGTTTTTCCAGGAGCAGAATTTCGTGTATGTTCACACCCCTATAATTACGGGTAGCGACTGTGAAGGCGCCGGAGAGATGTTCAGAGTTACGACTCTTGATATGAACGATTTGCCTAAAACCGAAGAAGGCAAAATCGACTACAGCAAGGACTTTTTCGGAAAGGAAACCAACCTTACCGTAAGCGGACAGCTGGAAGGGGAGACTTTTGCCATGGCATTCCGCAACATCTATACCTTTGGACCGACATTTAGAGCTGAAAATTCCAATACAGCCAGACATGCTTCCGAGTTTTGGATGATAGAGCCTGAGATAGCTTTTGCCGACCTTAAAGACAACATGGAGCTGGCTGAAGCTATGATAAAATATATCATCAATTATGTCATGGAGAACGCTCCTGAGGAAATGGCTTTCTTCAACAGTTTTGTAGACAAGGGACTTATCGAGCGCCTGAATCATATAGTCAACTCCGAGTTTGGACACATCACATATACTGAAGCTGTAGAGATTCTGAAAAAATCAGGAAAAGAGTTCCAGTATCCTGTGGAATGGGGAGTAGACCTTCAGACAGAACACGAAAGATTCCTCACAGAGGAAGTATTCAAAAAACCTCTGTTCGTTACGGATTACCCTAAGGAAATCAAGGCATTTTACATGCGCCTCAACGATGACGGCAAAACTGTAGCAGCCTGCGATTTGCTTGTACCGGGAGTAGGCGAGATAATAGGCGGAAGCCAGAGAGAAGAGCGCCTTGAAGTCCTGACTGAAAGAATGAAAGAGCTGGGTCTCAATGAGGAAGATTACTGGTGGTATTTAGATTTGAGAAAATACGGCGGAGTTAAGCACTCCGGGTACGGTCTGGGATTTGAGCGCATAATCATGTATATTACAGGCATGAGCAACATCAGAGACGTTCTGCCTTTCCCGAGAACACCAAAAACGGCGGAATTTTAATGCCCAAAATAATGAAGAAATAAAGACATCGAATTTTTCGGTGTCTTTTCTTTAAATCAGAAAAGTAAGCGGAGAAAGCGGGTGATTTTAATGAAGGAACAGAAACAAAAAAGCGAAGAATTAAAAGAAGTGATGAGAAAGACTTTGTCGCCGAGGCATCACGCTATGCTGTACGCGTATATTGTCAGAAGCTGCAGAAAGCTTCCTTATGACGATGTGGAACAGGTGATAGAAAAAATGACTGTCGAATACGGCAAGCGAAGAGGTCGCCGTATGGCTAAACGCGCGGCAAAGGACAATATGCCGCTGACAGCGCTGAATTATGAAGTTTATCAGGAATGGCAGCCTTTCCCGGGCGATATGGATTCCGGCATAGAACTGGATGCAGAAGAAATCCATATATTTGCAAAAAAATGTCCTTGGTATGACGTATGGCAGACTAACGGTATGCTGGAATACGGCAAGCCTTATTGTAAATATATAGATGAATCGCTGGTGAGCGGCTTTAATGAAGATATTGCTTTTGAAACTGCATCCAACAGAACTAACGACGGATCTTCATGCGATTTTTATTACAGAGGCCTTTGCGCTGACGAGGCGGAAAAGCAGGAATACAGAGCTAACTGCTTCAAGATTGGCAATAAAGGAATTAAAAGCTGGAATTTCCATATAGGCGACTTATATGACTGTGCCAAGAAACATATTACAGCCGCTTACGGAGGCGACGGAGAAAAAGCTATAAGCGATGCGTTGGAAGATTACAGAAACATGTACGGAATGATATTCCTGGAAATTTTGCAGGACTGGGGCGGCTACGATTTTGAGAGCGTGGATGACTATTGCGGCATCGATGCAGAGGAGATTTAAAAATGGAATTCAGAGATTTAAACGGCTATTACGATGAATTGGTATCTCTGAGACGGCATATTCATAAAAATCCGGAGCCGTCTTTTCATGAAACAGAGACAACAAATTATATCTGCCGGTATTTAGACAAATTTAATATCGATTATAAAAGATTGCCTAATACCGGTCTGATTGCCCAGATAGATACAGGCGTTCCCGGCAGGTGCGTAGCTTTTCGTGCGGATATAGACGCCTTGAAAATTGAAGAGGATTGCTCAGACGGTCGTACATATGGTTCCGTTAACAAGGGCGTGATGCACGCGTGCGGACATGATTCCCACACCGCGATTTTGATGATTGCGGCCAGGTATGTTAAAGAGCATATTTCCCAGTTTAAAGGTAAGGTTGTGATGATATTTCAGCCGGCAGAGGAGCTGCCTCCCGGCGGAGCGATAGACATCATCAACGGGCATTTCCTCGACGATCTGGGTATAGATGAAATTTACGCCCTTCACTGCGACCCTACGGTTCCTTTGGGAAAGATATTAATCGTAAAGGGTGTTCTCATGGCCGCTGTAGATAATTTTGAGATTGAAGTCATCGGCAAAGGCGGGCATGCTGCGTCACCGCAGAAAACCATCGATGCTATAGCCATGGCTGCCCATATCGTAACCCAAATAAATACGATAAGAAGCAGGAATACCAAGCCTACCGAGCCTGCCTTGATCTCCATAGGAAGCATTTGCGGAGGCAACAATTTTAACGTAGTTGCTGAAAGGGTGACCATAGGCGGAACGGTAAGGACTTTTTCCGAAGATACGAGAACGTTCATAGAAGACAGAATCAAGAGCATCGTGGCACATACCACAGGAATGTTTGGCGGAACTTTCAAAATCAATTATTTGAAGGGCTACCCTACTGTAAAGAACGACCTGGAAGCAATTGAAAAGGTTGAGCGCGTAGCCGTCGGATTGCTGGGCAGAGAAAACTGCTTGGAGCGCAAAGAGCCGGATATGGGAGGCGACGATTTTGCTTACTATCTGCAAGGAATAAAAGGCGCGATGTTTTATTACGGAACCAATCCTACAGGCGAGGCTATCCCGCCGCTCCATAACTGCAGGTTTGATTTGGATGAAAAAGCCATGCTGACAGGAGTGGAAATGCTGCGGGGTCTGGTAAAAGAGCAAGACTGAAGAGGAGCTGACTGAAGAGGAATACAAAACTATTGTACTTTCAACATATATTTGTTATACTATTGGCAATTGCAAATCAAATTGAGGAGGTCTTAATAGATGAAAGGCTATACAAGCGAAAACATCAGAAACGTTGCGTTATTGGGCCACGGCGGATGTGGCAAAACTACATTCCTTGAAGCCGCCCTGCTTGCAACAGGTGTAATCAACAGAATGGGTAAAGTTGAAGACGGAAACACGGTTTCCGACTACGACAAGATGGAGATTGAAAGAGGATATTCCATCAATACTTCCGTAGTTCCTATAATTTGGAAAGAAAACAAGATCAACTTTATCGATACGCCGGGATACTTTGATTTCGTAGGCGAAGTCAACGCAGCCCTGAGAGCGGCAGAAGCGGCAGTCATTATGGTTGACGCCGGCGCCGGAATTCAGGTTGGAACAGAAGCCGCATGGAAGGCTTGTGAAAGATATAAGACCCCGAGATTTATAGTGATAAATAAGAGGGATAAGGACGAATTCGATTTCTACAAGACCTTTGGCGAATTGAAAGCGAAATTCGGCGAAAAGCTTATCCCGTTCAGCTGGCCGCTTTCGGCGGAAATCGATGAAGAACTCAAGGAAGCCATCGCTATGACTGACGATGAGCTCATGGAAAAATACTTTAACGGAGATGATTTCTCCGATGAAGAAATCCTTAAGGGCTTGAAAAAGGGCATAGCAGACGGAGGAATCGTCCCTGTATGCTCTTCAGCATTCCAGCTGGGTTCCGGACTTGAAGGACTTTTGGATCTGCTGGTGACCTACGTTCCTACTCCGCTGGAACATGGCCCTTATGCCGGCTTTAATGACAAGAATGAACCGGTAGAAAGAATGTCAGTAGTAGACGCTCCGGTATCTACCTTCGTATTCAAAACCATTGTCGACCCGTTTGTAGGCAAGATTTCAGTTATGAAAGTCGTAACAGGAAAGCTCAATGCAGGCGATGAAGTTTACAATGAGAGAGCAGGAAAGTCAGAAAAGATAAGCAAACTGTTCTTCTTAAGAGGTAAGAACCAGACAGAACTTAACTATGCAGAAGCCGGCGATATCGTAGCCGTTGCCAAGCTGCAGTACACTTTGTCCGGAGATACGCTGTGCGATAAAAATGATATCATAAGATATTTGCCTTTAGATTATCCGGAGCCTTCATACTTCATCGCTATAGAAGCTGTTGATAAAGGCGACGAAGACAAGATGATGACAGGACTCAACAAGCTGAGAGAAGAAGACCCTTCTTTCGTGGTAGAGAGAAATACGGAGACTCGCCAGACCCTGCTTGGAGGACAAGGAGACATCCAGCTGGGAGTTATTCTTGCCAAGCTTAAGGACAGGTTCGGAGTGGCCGTTAAAACAGTGCCTCAGAAAATCGCATACAGAGAGACTATCAAAGGAACATCGGATGTTCAGGGCAAGCACAAGAAGCAGTCAGGCGGCGCAGGCCAGTATGGAGATGTTCATATAAGGTTTTCTCCTTCTGAAAAGGAATTTGAATTCTCAGAAGAACTGTTCGGCGGTTCAGTTCCTAAAAACTACGTGCCTGCCGTTGAAAAGGGATTGCTGGAATGCATGAACAAAGGTCCTCTGGCAGGATGCAAGGTAGTAAACGTAAAGGCTGTTTTGTATGACGGTTCATATCATGAAGTTGACTCCAACGAAATGGCGTTTAAGATAGCTGCCTCATTGGCCTTCAAGAAAGGTATAGCTGAAGCTAAACCTTGCCTGCTGGAACCGATAATGAGAATGGAAATTTTCGTTCCGGATGAATACGTAGGAGACGTAATGGGCGATATGAACAAGAGAAGAGGCAAGATTTTAGGTATGGAACCTATGGCTGACGGAAGCCAAAAACTCTTGGCTCTTGCGCCTCAGGCAGAATTGTTCGATTACGCTATCGGACTTAGAGCCATGACTCAGGCCAGGGGAAACTTTACCATGCGCTTTGAAAAATATGAGGAAGTGCCTACTCATTTGGCAAATAAGATTATTGAAGCCCATAAAGCTGAAGAGGAAGAATAATAAGATAACCATAGAAATGGCAAAACCACCGGCAGCGAAAGCCGGTGGTTTTAATTTTGCGGTATTTAGTTGAACTTTTTATACTTTCTCATAAAAATTGAAAATGTTATCATTGAAGCAAAAGCGATTAACAGCGGTGTTGCCATGTCGTTGGCATCTGATGTCTTTGGTGCTGATGTTCCGTTTCCGTTGTCGTCACCCTGGTTGTCATCTCCCGGAACGGAAGGATCTTCAGGTTTTTGCGGTGTGGTTGGGTCCTGTGGGGCTGTAGGTTCTTGAGGTTCTGTTGGGTCCTGAGGTTCTTCCGGCTGCTCTGCTATCGTGTATGAAACCGTAGGCTTATTGAACACTTCCGGCTGGCCGGGTACGCCATTGCTGTCTACAGGATAGATAACTGCAGAGTTATTTGTATAAAGTCCTTCTAAGTTTTGACTTCCGTTCTTATCATACTGTCCGTATACTCCTGGGGCAGTTTGAGGGTTGGTAAGATGAACGTTATATACCAGCTGGGCTCTTTGGAAGTTGGAAATGTTTTGATTGATAAACCATTTTATCGCTTCCTGTCCATTGGTATCGGAAGCTCCTTCAGGATAATATATCAGTTCAAAGCTGTATCCGTCTGCAGTTTTGCCGAAGCCGTAATGGTTATCTGAGATTACGGTTTTATCCAAAGCTTTTCCGCCAAGCAGCACATCTATTTTTTCGATGTCGTTTATAAAATCAAAGTTATAATTTTTGCCATCAAGCTGGCCGTTGCCCATTATGTCTGTCACATAGCTTCCGGTAGATACAGCATAAGCTATATCGTTTTGGATATCTCCGAAGTCAACATTTTTGCCACCGGCTAAATAATCCATAAAGCTTGGGCCCCACTGGTAGGAAGTGCCTGTTTGGGCATTCATGGAGTAGCAATGGTATCCTTGAGCTTCGGCTGCTTTGTATGCTTGATATGACAGGTAGAATGCTTTGTCTATGGACATGGCATGATTTTGGGTTTTCGCCGGGTCGGTGGCTTCTTTTATTTGACCTCCGTAAGGATAATCATAACGTCCGTTATCTTGATTAACCAGTTTTTCTATATTGCTCATATACGCATTCCAGTCTGCCGGTGCGTCGTTGGTTCCGTATTTGGAATACCAGTTATCAGGGCCAGCAAAGTTCTGTACGGTGTCGCCTATCCATGACCATGCAACTGCTGTAGGTTCCTCGTTGAACATGTAGGTTATACCATCGCTAATAACGACCATGTATTTTCTGTTAGAATCTACAGAAGTATCTTCGTCCAGCATTTTCTTACCTGCCAGAATACCGGCATGCAGATTGGTACCGCCGGAAATTTCCATCCTCATGGCGTTTTCTATCTGAACAAGACTTTCAGCATTTAATTCCGTAAGACCGATGGCTTCGTTGGCAGTTTTATTGAAGATTACTACGCCGGCTTTGATTTTAGCCCCTGTATCGCTGGCTTGCTTTTCAAGGTTTTTCAACATTTCCAAAGCTTCATCTTCTACAACGGTACTGGTAGACTTGTCCAAAACAAATACTACATCAGTTACCAGCTGTTCTTCCGCTGAAGGTAACGACAAGGTTATCTGAGAGTTGAAATCAGAGTCCAGTTCTGTAGCCTCTTTTGATTTGGACACATAAGTGATATCTCCCTGCTGAGCCGCAAAGGCCATGGAAGGCAGGAAGCATAGGATTAAGCATACTGACATCAGGCATGCCAAGATCCTTTTCATTTTTATCCCCCCCTTTTTTGCTATGGTCGGCTTGAAGATAAACCCCGTGCCGACATTTGTAAGAATATTGAACAAGACTAATATATCAGCGGCAGACAGAACAAAAAAATTTTTTGACCATCAAGTTTTTACATGAATAAGCAAAAAAAGGTAAGTTATGCCAATATAAGTCATAAACCCATTTTTTACGCGGCAATGTGCAAAATAGGACTTGCACAATAGGCAAAGGGAGTGTATTATATGCATAAGAACAAATGTTCTGGAGGAGAAATAACTTATGGCAAAAAAGGCTAAAACCGTATTTGTATGTCAGAAGTGCGGATATGAAAGTCCGACGTGGATGGGACAATGCGTGTGCGGAGCTTGGAACTCTTTTGTTGAAGAGAAGGCTGTAGCTCCTGCTGAAGAAGATACCAGAAGGAGAAGCAGCAAGAGTTCTCAACCTTCCAAGCTGAGAGAAGTGGGGACAAAAGAATATAAAAGAATTGATACAGGAATAAGCGAACTCAATAGGGTATTGGGCGGGGGTCTGGTGAGAGGCTCTTTAGTCCTCATTTCCGGAGAACCGGGTATAGGAAAATCTACCATTATAATTCAGGCCGCTTCCAACATCGCCAAAACAGGCAAAAACGTTTTGTATGTTTCGGGAGAGGAGTCCGACCAACAGATAAAGATGAGAGCCGATCGCGTCTGCGGAGCGATTCCCGATAATCTTTTCGTGCTGCCTGAGACCAACATGGAGAACATAGATGTAATCTGTGAAAACACTAAGCCGGATTTTCTTATAATAGATTCTATACAAACTATGTACAGCGACGAAATAGACTCGGCGCCCGGCAGCGTTTCGCAAGTCAGGCTGTGCGGCAATAAACTGATGAAAATAGGCAAGACCGGCAACATACCTATATTGATAGTAGCTCATGTAACTAAAAGCGGTGAGCTGGCCGGACCAAAAACCGTGGAACATCTGGTAGACTGTGTATTGAACTTTTCGGGTGAAAGAGACCAGGAACTGCGAATCCTGAGGTCTTTTAAGAACAGGTTCGGTACGACCAGCGAGATAGGCGCCTTTATGATGTGTGAGTCGGGACTGGAAGAGGTTAGAGATATTTCCGGAACGTTTCTGGAGAACAACTCGGGAGATGCTGAGGGTTCAGTTACGACAGCTGTCTATGAGGGCAGCAGACCGGTGATGTTTGAGGTGCAAGCGTTGGTAGCTCCGGCTAATATAGGATTTGCCAGAAGGACTGCCGTTGGAGCCGATAATACGAGACTGAGCATGATATTGGCCGTGCTGGAAAAAAAGGCAGGTCTCAAACTGATAAATCAGGACGTATATGTCAATGTGGTAGGAGGCCTGAGACCGGAGGGAACTTCTATAGATTTGGCTGTAGCTTTGGCAATATATTCCTCATACAGGAGCGTGCCGGCAAAGACCAAGACTTTGGCCCTGGGAGAAATAGGCCTTACGGGAGATCTAAGGGCGATACGAAACGCTGACAAAATTTTTAATGAAGCAGCCAGATTGGGCTACGAAAAAGTAATAATGCCGTGGTCAAACCTGAAGAACTTGAGAAACCACGATGCAGACGGCGCGTGCAAAGCTATAGGTGTCAGGAACATCAGAGAGGCTATGGTCGCTTTTGGAAAATAGCGAAACTTATCGGTAGAGAAATAACAAGACATCCCCTCTTTCAGACCGCAGACAAACCCCGGACAGATTGTATGAACGTCCGGGGCTTTCTTTTACTTTTTCTT
>UQEW01000021.1 GCA_900540145.1 uncultured Eubacteriales bacterium | reverse complement strand
TGCTTTTTCTTCCGCTATGGCTTCCTTTTCAAGCTTTTCTGATTCTGCAGTTTCTTCTGCCTCAGCAGCTTTCTTTAATTTTCTCGGCATTGCTTTTTTCTTAGGAGTTTCTTCTTCATCATCTTCCTCAACAATGCTGGCTTTATGTTTGTTGCTTGGGTTTACCACTTGTGAAACAGACCATCTCATCATTTCGAATTTAATCTTATCTGCTCCTACCTGAAGAACGATCGTCTCATCTTTAGTCTTTACAATCTTACCGCAGATTCCGCCGATAGTTATGATTTCATCTCCAACCTGAAGGCTGCTTCTCATTTCCTGAATCTGTTTGTCTCTCTTCTTCTGAGGTCTGATCATCAGAAAATACATTACTGCAATGAAGACAACTAAAATAATAAGGCTACCATAATTCATACTCTGTTTCTCTCCTCTCGGGTTAAAAATATTTTAACACGTAACTTGATGGTGCCGGCGATGGGGGTCGAACCCATACGGTGTTGCCACCACAGGATTTTGAGTCCTGCACGTCTGCCAATTCCATCACGCCGGCGTATGCAACGTAATAATGATAACACGATTTAAACAAAAATACAAACATTTTCTTCAAATAATCTTAAATAAATTTGTAAAAGGCGAAAAATTAATCTTCTTTTATCCTTTTCCATGTCCAAGTGTTGCAATTTTTATATATATCATCGAATGTTGGCAGCTGCCCCGCTTCAAAATACTCTATTCCCATCAATCCCATTTTTCTGTAGCAAAGAGCATAATAAGGCAATTCATCCAACATCATATCTTTTAATTCTTCGTATATCTTAGTATACTCAGATGCGTCATGCAGCTCTTCCAATTGGGATGCTTTCTCAAGTATATCATTATTGGTATACTCCCACAGAGTATCTCCATCGAAAAAATCCCTCAAATCATAAGATGCTTCCATATCGTATCCTGTAATTAAAATATCAAATTCTTGCTTTTCTATAGCTTCCACATATTCGTCCCAATCTTTAGAATCAAGTGTAACAGAGAAGCCGACATTGCTTAAATCTTTTGCAATTATTTTGGCAGCTGCGCTTCGCACAGAATTGTCTTTATTGACCAGAATAGTTATTGAAACCTCTTCTCCATCATCATTTTCTATCTTGCCATTCAAATCTCTGTCTTGATACCCTGATTCTGCCATAAGCTCGATGGATTTATTCAAATCAGTTTGGTAATTATTCAAAGTATCAGAGACGCCCATGAATCCGGGATAATATATGTTATCTGTCAGCACTCCGTCCCCCATATATCCTTTTTCCAATACGTTTTCAACATCGATGGCGTATGCTGTTGCCTGTCTCATCTTTTTATCTTTAAACGGACCTTCTTTAGTATTAAACACCATAAATTCAGCATCATTGGAAATCATGTCGTACATTTTAAAATTTTTATCTGAGACTAATGAATATCTGCTCAAATTATCATCTATATAACATGTAACCGCATCGATTTCCATCATGTTTGAAGCCAATTCTTTTTCAGGCAGGATGACAACACATGCATCCAATGAAGCTTTGCTTCCGAAATACGATTCGTTTGGAACAAGCTCTAATTTTTCAAGATAATCATATGAACTGTATTTATATTGACCTGTGCCTACAGGTTCAAAATCGTCTGTATCTCTTATTAGACTTCCCGAAGAATAATACTGTCCGCTAGGCAAGATTGGGAATATGAGGTTATCCAAAGCTGCATCAGTGTTGTTTCTGAAATATATCGTCAGAGTAAGCTCTCCCGTTACATTGACTGAATATATTTTAGATGCCTTTTCATAGTACGCGCCTTTGCTTCCATATGATTTAATGGCATTGACCGTAAATCTTACATCGCTTGCTGTCAAATTGCTTCCGTCATGCCACTTTATTCCGCTTTTTAAAGTGATTTCTATTCTGGCTCTGTCAGTATCCACCTCATAGCTGTCTACCAGTTCACCGACAACATTGAAATCATTTGTATAATCAAATAAGCTGTCATAAATCAGTTTAGAGATATAGTAAGTGTCTGTCGAATTCGATACTATAGGATTCAATGTATCTAATGCATTAGAAGCAAAGTAAAGCTTATCTCCATCTTCATATTCCACATTAGGATCTATATGCAAAACCTCTTCTCTGTATATGCCTACAGATGAAATTATTACGGCAATCACAACGATAACAGCGACTACGCCAATCCAGTATTTTTTAAAAAACTTCACCAATTTAGAGTTTTCCAAAGTATCTCTATTGATCTTCATTTTTTATCCTCTCAACATTATCCTCAATTTGCCTTATCAAGACTTCCAATGTTCCGGAATTATCCAAAATGCATTGGCAACGTTTTTTTGCTTCTTCTACAGATATTTGATTGTTTATCCTTGAAATGATCTGTTCTCTTGAAAGATGGTCGCGGCGTATGACTCTGTCGATTCTCACATTTAAATCGGCAGTAACAAGCCAATTTTCATCAGTAATTTTATCAAGGCCGCATTCAAACAGTAACGGTGCGTCTATTACGGCAATGCCCTTAAACCCCTCTGTTTTCAGATTGAATATTCGTCTCTTTATTTCTTCCACGACTTTTTTCGTTATAATCTGCTGTAACATGCTGAGTCTTGTTTTATCAGCAAAGACCAAATCTCCCAACGCTTTTCTGTTTAGACTGCCGTCATCGAAAAAGCATTTTTTTCCAAATGCGTTTCTTATTTCCTCAAGGGCCGGAGAATCCTTTGATGTCATTTTTCGTGAAATGAGGTCCGCATCTATTATTTCACAACCTTTTTCCCTTAAATATGAGGATACGGTAGACTTTCCCGTTCCCATTCCTCCTGTCAATCCTATTACTTTCATATTTTGCATGTGCCTACTTTAAATCGTACCAGCTATATCCTTCATTCACATCTGCAACTAATTTTACCGACAAATTTGCAGCAGTTTCCATGTTTTCTTGAAGCAATTTCTTTATGGCTTCCTTGTCCTTTTTTGGTGCGCACAAAATCAGCTCATCATGAACCTGCAGTATCAATTTCGTGTCAGGATAGTTATTCTTTAGCTCATTATACACCTTTATCATCGCCAGTTTTATTATATCAGCTGCGCTTCCTTGTATAGGACTGTTCATGGCCAGCCTTTCTCCCAGCTGTCTTATCATATATGAAGATGCGTTAATTTCATGGATAGGTCTTTTTCTCCCCAATATGGTTTGAGAGTAGCCTTTCTCTCTGCACAATTCTATCTGTGTATCCATATATTCTTTAACTTTTTTATGCTTTATAAAATATTCTTTTATATATGTTTCAGCCTCTTTTCTGCTTATATGGAGTTCTTCGCTTAATCCAAAACCGCTCATTCCATATATAACTCCGAAGTTTACCGCCTTAGCCCTACTCCTTTCCTGTGGAGTTACCTGATCAAAAGGTACTCCGAGTACTCTTGATGCAGTAGCTTTGTGTATATCCTCTCCGTTATTGAAAGCGTTTATTAAATCGTCATCCCCTGACAGATGAGCCAAAACTCTAAGTTCAATCTGAGAATAATCAGCTCCTATAAGAACATGTTCTTCATCATCTGCGGTAAAAGCTTTGCGCAGCGTTCTCCCAAGTTCCTGCCTTATAGGTATATTCTGAAGATTTGGTTCTGTACAGCTTATTCTTCCTGTTGCCGTTACCGTTTGCTGGAAATGGGCTCTTATTTTACCGTCTTTGCATATTAGCGGTTTCATTCCTTCCACATAAGTAGAATTCAGTTTGGTAAGATTTCTGTAAATAAGAACTGAATCTACTATAGGATGTTTATCTTTAATCTTTTCTAAGACATCAGCGCTGGTGCTGTACCCTCTTTTAGTCTTTTTCCCCAACGGCAGGCCTAAGGTTTCAAATAAAATGTTTCCAAGCTGAGCAGGCGAATTTATATTGAATTCACACCCGGCCATTTTATATATATCTTCTTCCAATTTAGAAATCTGTTTTTTCAGTTCTTCTCCGAATTCTTCTAAAAAACTGCCGTTGACTTTGATGCCTTCTACTTCCATCGCCGCCATTACTTCTATAAGCGGAAGTTCCGCCTCGTCAAACACCTTAATCAAGCCCTCTTCTCTTAATTGTACTTCTTGCTTTGCTTTCAAAGCTTTTACTGCGGAGGCGAGCCGAACACCTTGTTCAATGTTTTTTGACCTGTTATCTTCAAAGAAATCTATTTGACTGCCGACAGTAACATCTTTATCGACTTCTATATCTAAATGCAGCTTTTCCAGCACTATATTTTTAAGGGCATAACTGCTTTTGGATGGCTCTAATACATATTCCGCCACTGCAGTGTCAAAAACCACTGTAAAGGTTTTAAATCCGCATCCCATAAGCTGGTAAAGATCGTCTTTTATTTCGTGTCCTATAAGGTTAAATTCCGCTTTATTTAATATTTCTGCTATTGCTGAAGGCTGTACCGCCGTAGCGTCAATATAAACGGCTGTCCGGTCGTCCATTAGGAATATACCTTCTATATACGGAAGATTGGTATGGCTTGCATCGCCGAAAACCTTAAGGTATATATCGCCTTGCAATTGAGCTGCTGCATGCTTAACATCAGCTTCGTTGTCTATTATCTTTTTATCCACTTTCAACTCATTAAAAGGCGCTGTCTCAGTTTTTACAGGCACTTTGAGTTTTTTGAGAAAGCTGTTGAATTCTAACTTAGTATAGATATCTATCAATGCCTCATAATCAGGTTCTGTCAATTTCATATCTTCTATTTCAAAATCAATAGGAACATTAACATTGATAGTCGCTAACCTTTTGCTCATTATAGCCAGCTGAGCGTTTTCTTCAATTTTTTCTTTTAGTTTCGCTGAGCTTATCTCATCGGTGTGAGTCAAAAGATTTTCTATAGAGCCAAACTGCTGAAGAAGTTTAATTCCTGTCTTCTCTCCTACTCCGGGTATACCCGGGATATTATCTGAACTGTCTCCCATCAGACCTTTAAGGTCAATAAATTGAGCTGCTGTAAGACCATACCTCTCTTTCATCTTTTCAGGATTGTAAAGTTCAAAATCCGTTATCCCTTTTTTCGTAATGATTACCTGGGTATTTTCAGTTACAAGCTGCAGCGCATCTCTGTCGCCGGTTATCACCAGCGGCTGAATCCCTTCGTTCTCTGCAGCCCTTGCAACTGTACCTATTATATCATCAGCCTCATATCCTTCCATCTCCAATATGGAAATATTCATGGCGCGAAGCACGTCTTTAAGCAGCGGCATCTGCATAACCAGTTCTGCCGGCATAGCTTTTCTGCCGGCTTTATATGCTTCATATTCCAAATGCCTGAAAGTAGGCGCTTTCAAATCAAAAGCTACCGTAATGTATTCCGGCTCATAATCGTTTTCTATTTTATTAAGCATGTTGATAAACCCATATATACCCTGCGTATATATACCTTCCTTGGTTATCATAGGTCTTTGCATGGCGTAATATGCTCTGTTTATCAAACTGTTGCCGTCTATAATAACGATTTTGCTGTTCATAAGTCCACTTCCCTTTTGTTATTTCGTCTGATAAGTTTCAATATCTGATAATTTTATGATATTATCTGATAAGCGTAATAAATAGCAATTATGACTCCCACAATAGATTCTCCGCCAAGAAGTCCTGCCGCAATCACAGTACCCTTGCCATCGGCCTCAAATTTAGGCACAAATTTATCAGCAACAAGCCTTAGAGCTCCGCCTATCGCAGCTGTAGCAGACATATAAAAAGGCAGATAAACACCAAGTCCTAAGGTTATTACAGGAAAATTAACGCAGTAAAGTACGGCAGCAACTATTAAACCTATTACGAAAGCAGGCATATTGGAAATGCCGCCTACCATAGCCGCAACAGCCGAAGCCTGCGCTGCAGGAAACATCTCGCTGCCGAATGCAGAAGGTCCATATGCTTTTAATATTACAAATAAAATGCAGACAGAAACTACCGCCCCTACCAGTCCGCCTGCGACTTCCGCTATCCATTGCGCTTTTGGGTCAGTATGCAAAATATGTCCTGCCTTAAAATCATTCATTACGTCTCCGACAAGACCACAAGCTACAGCAACTACTGCTGCTACATAAAAAGCTTCCATTTCTCCTATTTCCGAAACGGCTTTTGCAGCTATAAGGATTATTATTCCGAATATTTCCATAGGATTTATGCCGGACTGTCCAACGCACTGAGCAGACATGGATGTTGTAAGCCATGTACCCAGTATAGTTATTATGGAAGCAATTATGCCCATATCTGTAACTACAGTAAAGGCACATGCCAAAAGGACCATAACAAACGGAGCCCATCTCATTGAAATAAAATTATCTCCGAGACTGTTTTTAGCAAACATAGAGCCAAATATATCTTTTGCCTTAGGGATTATTCCCTTTACAAGTATACCGATACCTGTTCCGACCATTAGGCCTATGCCAAGGGAAGATTTTATATCTGCAGCTGTCTGGTTATCCCAAAGGCCAAATTCTACTCCTCCGATGAGTATTCCGAAATCTCCTATAAGAGCGCCCAAAAACCATACACCTATTACAACTGGTCCTATGATATATCCGATAGAAACCAGCATGGGTGATAACCATATGCCCATTGAAGAACCGTATACAGCAGCTTTGCTGCTCAAAATGGTGCTGGCGATTTTCATCTTCCAATCCCTCAGCCATGTAAATATACCTGCCGCAATCATCGACACAAACAGCAGCAAGACCTTCTTGTTGCCGCTTTCACTTACTTTAAGAGTCTCTGCTGCGGCTTGTCCCATAGCAAAAGGTAACTCTTTTGTAACTATAAAATATTTTCTGAACAAAGCCGTAAAAATTAATCCCAGGATTACTCCTCCTAAAGTAACCGTCAATAAGGCGCCAAGGCTTACTTCTGTATCAGGATTGAGCATCCATATGCCCGGTATTGTGAATGCCAGTCCGCCTGCCACCATAGCTCCTGCCGACATGGCAGTCTGAGTCACATTTATTTCCTGAAGATTTGTATTGCCGCATAATTTCAGTAAAAACATGGAAACCAAAACTACGAACATTATCGGCCAAGGTACAGAGCTGAGTTTCAATGCTATGAACATTGAGCTCATAGTAAGAACCACGCTGCCTATCATACCAATGATAAGGCCTCTCACGGTCAATTGTTTTTTGGACATTTTTATATCCTCCTGACGTTAATTTTTACTTTTTAATGAAAACCAATATCCAAAGGCAACCATCAGCATGCCGCCAATAACGTTCCCTAAAGTTACCGGTAACAGATTATTTACAAACA
Organism: uncultured Eubacteriales bacterium; assembly: GCA_900540145.1. Taxonomy (GTDB): domain Bacteria; phylum Bacillota; class Clostridia; order Peptostreptococcales; family Anaerovoracaceae; genus Fimisoma. The sequence goes on along the minus strand of UQEW01000021.1, from coordinate 21,925 downwards.
TACCTGCCCAGTCTAAATGCTCTAGGGCATCTGCAGGTGCTCCTGACAACATAGTGAAAACCTCATTATTAGAAGCAAAAATTCCTGAAGATATAAAATACATATTGGCTATGCTGTGCTCAAATCCACAAGTCGCAAAGAGCCAAATGGGGAAAAATACAGCAGCCACCTTATCAATAGTGGATTTTGCTCCGCTTGATGCCCATACAGCCAAGCAAACCAGCCAATTACATAATATTCCGGATGCAAAACATTGAGCAAAATTCAAATTAACCTTACCTGATGCGATTTTGACAGTCATTGCACCTAAAAGACCATCTCCTGAAGATAATACACCGGAATTATACACAAGCCATGCAATAAGCACACTGCCTGCAAAATTAGATATGTAAACTATGATCCAATTTTTTAGCATTTTAGCTACTGTTGTCTTCTTTTCCAGCACTGAGATAGTTATCAGAGTATTTCCTGTAAAAAGTTCTGCGCCGGCTAAAGTCACTATTACCAAGCCGCCTGTGAATATCGCACCGCAAAGAATTCTACCTAATCCATAAGTATCTGCCTCTGCTAAAAGATTGAAGGCTCCCATAGTAGAAGCCACTCCTGCAAAAGCTATATACGCACCTGCCATGATACCCATTAGAATAAGCTTTCGAAGAGTACAGTTTGTCTTTGACACACCGATATCAGCCAAATTTTCCAGTATCTCGATGGGGGTTGAATGTTTCATTATCCTCAATCCTTATCACTTACAAGTTCTACATAACTTACATCATCAGCTTTAAAAAAACAACAGTCCGCAGACTGTTGTAATTTGAGTCCCGGGATACCGTCAAGGAGATAATTGATGCCCTATCAAAGATAGGTGGGTACTCTGTTTCTAACTTCTGTCTTCCTCAAAACCCCGGAGGGGAGGCCTGACATAACGTTTCGAAAACTCCGAATTCCCAATGCATAAATGTAGGTTCAATTAAGAATCCTCAACGCATAACCCAGGAACATTTTCATTATAAGCAAAAGTCTTGTTTATTATTCTTCTTCATATAAATCTATGGAACAATTTGTATAAACTTTTTGAACATCATCATTATCCTCAAGTGTTTCTATCATTTTCTTCAGCATTTTAATATCATGAGGATCGGTAGGAGTAGCTTCTACCGATGGAACCTGCTCTATATCAGACTCAGCAATTTCATAACCTGCGTCTGTCAAGGCGTGATGAACATCTGTATGTACAGCAGGATCCGTAACGATTTCAAAGCTGTCTTCATTTACAGTCATATCATCTGCTCCGGCTTCCAACGCATCTTCCAGGAGCTTGTCCTCATCTATATCATCCGTCTTTTCTATAAGTATAATACCTTTTCTCGAGAACATGTATGAAACACATCCCGGCGATCCCAGGTTACCTCCAAACTTATCAAAAGTAGATCTTACTGACGATGTGGTTCTGTTGGTATTATCGGTTAAAGCTTCCACAATAACTGCAACTCCGGCAACTCCATATCCTTCAAACTTTAATTCCTCATAAGTTTCTCCGGCCAACTCGCCTGTCCCTTTTTTTATTGCTCTGGTGATATTATCATTAGGCATAGAAATAGCCTTGGCCTTTTCTATGGCTAATCTCAATGCTGAATTATATTCAGGATCTCCTCCGTCTTTAGCTGCTACCGTAATAATTCTGGCGTATTTAGTGAACATCGCAGCTCTCTTTGAGTCCTGTGCCGCTTTTCTGCCGGCAATTGTACCGTGTCTTCCCATGGAGACACCTCCTAACTATAAGTTTATTTTCTGTGATATTATATCACTATGCGGAGTTCTGTTCAAGTCTTCCGTGCCATCATTTTTTTTGTTATAATTAAATTCGCTTAATCTTATTCATTTTTTATAAAAAAGGAGACTATGTCTATGAATTGGGACACTGTAATTGCGTTCATTCCCCTTGCTGTCTTGATATTCGGTGCGCTTGCCACCAAAAGGATTGCCGAGATGATGATTTTGGCATCTTTTTTAGGTGCGGTCTTTTTATATGGAAAAGACTTTTTTTCAGGGTACATAGACATGATCTACCAGACTCTTTCCGACGAATCCTATCAATTTGTGCTGATAATACTTATGGGATTTGGCGGGATGGTAAAGCTTCTGCAGGAATCAGGCGCCCTGCTTGGTTTCGGCAAATTTGTCCATAAATTTGCTACAGGTCAGAAAAAGCCGATGGTTATAAGCTGGCTCATGGCATTGATAATGTTCATAGACGAGTATTTGAGCACTCTGGCGGTTTCTTTCTCCATGAAAGATGTAACAGATAAGAACGGAATACCTCGGGAACATCTGGCTTTTCAATCTAATACCATATCAGCGTGTTTCTGCGTGCTTATACCTTTTTCCAGCTGGACTGCATTTAATGTAGGGCTTATTTCAGATGAAGGTCTTGCATATTCTGACTATATCAATGCTTTGCCGTTTATGCTGTACCCGATCTTGATGGTTGTAATCTGTTTCCTCTTGGATATTCATCTCTTTCCTAAGGTAGGAACGTTAAAGGGATCTTATAAAAGAGTGGAAGACGGAGGACCGGCTTTTTTAGAGGAAAGTACCCAATCGTCTATAATAAGCATAGATTTGCCTGAAAATAACAAGCCTTCTTCTGCTGCCAATGCGCTTATTCCTATAATAGTGTTGATAATAGTTGTTCTCATATATGATAACGACCTGGTTCATGGGATTCTGGCAGCTCTGGTGGTTCAAGCCGTAATGTATATAGGGCAAAAGATACTCACCTTGTCCGATTTCATCAGATACTTTTTTGAAGGCGCCAAATCCATGGTCTCTTTGGCAATAATAATATGTTTTGCCTTCATGCTTTGCTCTGCCAATGAAGGGCTCGGACTGTTTGATATTATAATAAGCGGTGTCGGCAGTACAGTGCCGCCTGCGCTGATGCCGGCTATAGTATTTTTAGTTGTAGCTTTTACAACTTTCGCCACTTCCGGATATTGGATGGTTCAGATAATTTCTATACCGATTTTTATACCGCTGGCTTTTTCTATGGGTATCAATCCTTCCATGATATTAGCATCTATAATGTCCGGAGTAGCTTTGGGATGTAATCTGTGTTTTTATACAGACCCTGTATTTATGACGTCTGCCAGCACAGGCGTCTCTAACCTCAGAATAATAAAAACGGCGCTGCCTTATTCTTTGAGCGCCGCATTATTGTCAGCAATAGCGTACCTAGTAATAGGATTGCTGATGACATAAAGTTTTTATCACTTCATCTATTTTTTGATAAATTTCAAATCTGAATCAGGAATGCCTGCATAATAGCAGTTTAACATTATCTTCTGTATTACGATTTCAGATTCATATGTGCTGTTGACATCATAAGCTTTATTCTGTTGAGCTGGTTAGTATCGCTAGCTCCCGGATCATAATCTATAGCCACTATGTTGGCTTTAGGGAACCTTTCTCTTAAAGCTTTTAACATGCCTTTCCCTGTAACGTGATTAGGCAGACACGCAAATGGCTGAAGACAAGCTATATTAGAGGCACCTTGTTTGATAAGTTCTATCATTTCTCCTGTAAGCAGCCAACCTTCGCCGCACTGATTGCCTAAAGAGGCTATCTGAGAGGCTTCTCTGGCTGTATGCTCAATATGTGATGGTTCATCAAACCTTTTACTTTCCCTTAAAGCCTTGCGCATAGGTTTTCTAAACCATTCCACCAGGTCAATGCCAAGCTGATTCAACTTGTACGCTTTGTATGTACCGGACAGCTTTTCATAGTTGAACTTTTTGTTATACATGCTGTACATGAAGAAGTCTATCAAATCCAGTACTACAGCTTCACCGCCTTCTTTTTCTATTATATCCACTATGTTGTTATTGGCATCAGGATGATATTTTACCAATATTTCTCCTACTACACCTACTTTAGGCTTCTTTTCATTCGTCAAAGGCAGCTCATCATAATCCTTAACTATCTGAGGTATGAGCTTTTTAAAGGTGCTCAGCTTTCCGTCTTTACAGTTTTGGAATATGGCGCTCTCGTACTTTTTCATCAGAGCTTCAGCAGAGCCCTTCACCTTTTCATAAGGTCTTGTAGCATATAAAAGTCTTTGGAAAAGATCTCCATAAATCGCAGCCATTATCAGGCGCTTGCCCATCTTGATATCTATCTTAAAACCAGGATTCGACTCAAGGTCTACCATACTAAAAGAGATCACGGGGATTTGCTCCATATTCAGATCTTTTAAGGCTTTTCTCAGCAGCGCTATATAATTGCTGGCTCTGCAACCACCGCCAGTCTGAGACATTATAACTGCAGTCCTGTCCAAGTCAAACTTGCCTGACTTAAGCGTACTTATCATATTGCCTAAAGTTACCAGCGTAGGATAGCAAGCGTCGTTGTTGATATATTTTAACCCCTCATTGATGGAATTTCTGTCCACAGTCGGAACGAGCACCACGTTATACCCGCTCTCCTTCATGGCCACCTCTAGGTATTGGAAATGTATAGGTGACATTTGAGGTACTAAGATAGTATACTCCTTCCTCATTTCTTTAGTAAAGAATTTACGTTCAAAAGGCTTGCTACTGTGGACAGGCTTTATGTGGTTTTTATCCCTTTCTTCCATAGCCGCTTTTAAAGAACGTATTCTTATTCTGGCAGCCCCCAGATTTGTTCCCTCGTCTATTTTAAGTACGGTGTAAAGTTTGTTGTTGTTTTCTAGGATCTCTTCAACCTGATCCGTCGTTACGGCATCTACGCCGCAGCCAAAGGAATTGAGCTGGACAAGCTCCACGTCATCCCTTGTCCCTGCGAAATCAGCCGCCTTATACAGCCTTGAATGGTATGTCCACTGGTCCAGTACTCTTATAGGTCTCGGAAGGTTCCCCAGGTGACAGACGGAATCTTCTGAAAGCACAGCCATATCATATGCGGTGATGAGCTTATTCATTCCGTGATTTATTTCCTTATCCAGATGATAAGGTCTGCCTGAGAGGATTATGGCTTTTTTATTGTATTTTTTTATGTAATCTAAAGCCTTTTCGCCTTCTCGCTGCACATCTTTTTTGAAATTAATCTCTTCTTGACGCGCCTCTGTTACCGCTTGTCTTATTTCCTCTTCGGAAATTCCCTTGTCTGTCAGAAGCTCCGTCATCCGCTTTACCAGGCGTTTATCGTTGTCATACGGTACGAACGGATGGCTGAAAGTAACACCGGCTTCATCGAATATCTCATTCATGTTGTTGGCGATAACTTCAGGGTAAGTGGCCACTACAGGACAATTGTAATGGTTTGCTGTATTCTCATCCTCCCACTGCTCATAGTTGATGCACGGATAGAATATCCATTTTTCGCCTGCTTCCACCAGAGCCTTTATATGGCCATGAACTATTTTGGCCGGATAGCAAGCCGTATCTGAGGAAATCGTATCTATGCCTTTTTCATAAAGTTCTTTCGATGAATCAGGCGAAAGGACCACCCTAAACCCTAATTTGGTGAAGAATGTAAACCAGAAAGGATAGTTCTCATACATATTGAGTACTCTTGGTATGGCAATATGTCCCCTCTTGGCTTCTTCTTCAGAAAGAGGCTCATATCCAAATAATCGTTTAAGTTTATATTCGTAAAGGTCAGGAAGGTCGCTGTGCACGTCAGTCTTGCCTGCTCCTTTTTCACACCTGTTGCCTGTGGTATATCTCTTTCCGTCGGCAAATTTTGTTATGGTAAGCATACACCTGTTTTCACAGCCGCCGCATCTGGCATTGGTAGTCCCGGCGCTGAAAGATTCAAGAGTTTCAGCTCCTGCTATAGAAGAAACGTGACCTTCCTGCCAATTGACCATGGAATTAAGAGCGCATCCATAAGCTCCCATAAGCCCTGCAATATCAGGCCTTACCACATCTCTTCCAAGGACCTTTTCTATAGCTCTGAGAACCGATTCGTTAAAAAAAGTTCCTCCTTGAACTATTATCTTTTCGCCCGCTTCTTCCGGGTTGCGAAGCTTGATAACCTTGTAGAGCGCATTCTTTATTACGGAATAAGAAAGTCCCGCGGCAATATCGCTTATATCCGCGCCTTCCTTTTGCGCCTGCTTAACCATGGAATTCATAAATACTGTGCATCTTGTTCCCAAGTCTACAGGATTCCTGGATTTTATGCCTATATTGGCAAAGTCTTCTACGCTCATGTCCACAGATTTGGCGTAAGTTTCTATAAAAGAGCCGCATCCCGACGAGCATGCTTCATTGAGCATGATATTGTAAATGGCATGGTCTTTTATCCTCATGCACTTCATATCCTGTCCGCCTATATCGAGGATAAAGTCTACGCCGGGGAGAAATTCTTCTGCCGCCTTATAATGAGCCATAGTTTCTATGAGTCCATAATCCGCATCGAAACCTGCCTGTATCAAGCCTTCTCCGTATCCTGTTACAGTAGTGTTTCCTATGTATGCGTTTTCCGGTATCAGCTGGTACAGTTCTTTGAGCATTTCTCTTGTTGTTTCCAAAGGATTGCCCTCATTGCTCTTATAGAAACTGTATAGAAGTCTTTTTTCTCTGTCTATCAGCGCAGCTTTAGTAGTAGTCGAACCTGCGTCTATGCCCAGGAACAGCGGGCCGGCTGCATCCTTTATGTCGCCGCGCTCTATCTTGGCTTTGTCATGTCTTGCTTTGAATTTCTCGTATTCCTGCTCGTCTTTGAACAAAGGCCCCATTCTGCGCGCTCCGGAAACAGCTTTCCTGTCCACGCCGTTGATTCTGTCAATCAATGCTGACAGAGAAACACTCTGGCACTTTTCCGCCATCATCGCAGCGCCGATAGCGACGAAATATTTTGAATTTTCAGGAAATATTACTTCGTCATCTTTAAGGTTAAGAGTCTCGACAAAACGTTTTCTTAATTCAGACATATATGTAAGAGGGCCACCCAAAAAGGCTACATGACCCTTTATACGTCTTCCGCAAGCCAAACCGCTGATAGTCTGATTTACAACGGCCTGAAATATGGAAGCGGCCAAATTTTCCATAGGCGCACCTTCATTGATAAGCGGCTGTATATCAGATTTGGCAAAAACTCCACATCTGGCAGCTATAGGATATATAACCTTATAATTCTTGGCCGCTTCATTGAGGCCTTCTCCGTCCGTGTTGAGAAGAATAGCCATCTGATCTATAAAAGCACCAGTACCGCCGGCACAAGTCCCATTCATCCTCTGTTCCACCGTGCTTCCAAAGAACGTAATCTTCGCATCTTCTCCGCCCAGTTCGATAGCTACATCCGTCTGCGGTATAAGGGTTTTAACAGCTAAAGAGCAGGTTACTACCTCCTGCTCAAACTTTGTCTTTATTTTTTCGGCTAACGCAAGTCCACCCGAACCTGTTATCACACATTGAACTTCTATATTTCCTACAGTGTCGTTAAGGTCCTCAAGAACCTCTTTTACTTTATCGAAAACACTTGACATGTGTCTTTCATATTTCTGATATATTATTTTATTGTCATCATCCAGTAAGATCAGCTTAACTGTTGTTGAGCCGACATCGATTCCAAGTCTCATCATAAAAATATAATTACCTCAAAAACAATATATAGTATATATTAGCACCATATCGCCGCAATTAAGCATATATTTTTTGTTAACTTTTTATGAAATATTTGTTGGTATTTGATAAAGTTTCCATGTATAATCGTAATATGAAAACTACTATTAAGAAAAGAACATGGAGAGCCATATACAGGCTCCTTGACAAAGTATCTCCCATCGACGGAGATTGCGGCAAACTCTGCGGAAGCGCTTGCTGCACAGTGAACGGTCAGATAGCAGAAGAAGAAATGGGTATATATCTTTATCCCGGCGAAGATAAAATACATGATAAAAGTGCCGACTGGCTGGAATGGACTGTAGAAAGAGCCGAGGACTACGATTTTCCTGACTCCTGGACGGGCAATATTTATTTTGTCCGCTGCAAAACGCCTCCCAGATGCCCACGCTCTATGAGGCCGCTGCAATGCAGAACCTTTCCTCTGACTCCGCATTTGACAGAAGACGGCATTTTACTTCTGATTTATAATGATGAAGAACTGCCTTACATTTGTCCGCTCATAGAAAATAATGCGGAACTCAATTCCGATTTCGTCAGAGCCACCTACACGGTCTGGGCTCATCTCCTGCGGGATCCGTTTATTTATGATCTGGTGGAGATGGATTCGAAAGCGAGACGGTAAAAAATAGCCGGTGCAGCCCTCATTAAGAATACTTTAGAGCTCCGATACCCACGATTTAAACAAAAAATCTTAAAAAGTGGGACAAAAACCCACGATTTAAAGAAAATTTCAAAAATCGTGGGTGCTCCGGGAAAACTCGTTGTGCGCAGGGTTTGCTATAAACCGATAACTTCGATTTTATGTAAACTTGTTCAAGGAAATTCACATATGCCAATTAAAATGAAAGTATTACAGACCCACTTTTTTACACTTAGATGATAAAAACGTGGGTTTTTGCCCCACGTTTTTAAACAAAAATGCAAAATCGTGGGGTTTTGTATTTTTTGCTCCTGTTTTGCCCATTTTTTGCTCCTGTTTTGCTCCTCTCTTGTACGCCCGGCGAGCGCACAAGGGCGCGAACGGACCTCCCGTTAGCCCGTTACAGCTTTGAAATTTCTTTTTTATACAGCCACCTGAATACGAGAGCGCTGTATGTGACTCCCAGAATTTCAGCCAAAGGAAATGCCATCCAAGACAGCGTCACGCCGCCTATTCTTATAAGTATGAAGGCCAGCGGCAGTATTCCAAACAGCTGTCTTATAAGCGAAGCATACAGACTCAGCATGCCGTGACCTGTGCCCTGGAACAGGGTACCGGTAATTATACCGAAAGACGCCGGTATAAAACATATGCTTATAAGTCTTAACGCAGGGACTCCTATTTTAAGCATTTCATCTGAGGCATCAAACAATAGCAAAAGTTCTTTAGGGAAAATCTGGAACAATATCGTTCCCAAAGTCATGACAACTATAGCAACTTTAAATGCTTCTTTATATGTAGACATCAGGCGTTCTCTGTTTCTGGCTCCGTAATTGTAGCCCATTATAGGCATAGCTCCCTGGTTGAGTCCGAATACCGGCATGAATACAAAAGACTGTATTTTGAAATATACGCCGAGCACAGCGACAGCTGTAGTCGAATAAGCTACCAATATCATATTGTAAAATATTATCATGATAGAGCCTATCGACTGCATTACTATAGAAGGCAAACCTACTTTATATATATCTTTAACTATCTGCCAATCAAGTTTAAAGCCTCTTATCTTTATGGTTACCAAGTGTTCACCTTTTAATACTATTGTTATTCCTACCGTCATGCCGCAAAATTGTCCTGCTACGGTAGCCAAGGCTGCTCCTGCAACCCCCATTTCAGGCATGCCAAGCAGACCGAATATTAGTATAGGGTCTAAAACTATATTGACAATGGCTCCCGTAAGGCTGCAAAGCATAGGCGCAACCATATTTCCGGTAGATTGGAGTACCTTTTCCAGAACAACTTGTATATTTATGAATAAGGAACCAACACATACTATAAAAAAGTACTGGCAAGCGGCTTCATATATATATGTACCTTTTTCTGCATAGCCTGATACAAACACACCTGTAAAAAATAACCCTATTACAAGAAATATCAGATAATTGAACAATCCAATCCTGATACTTGTGCTGGCTGCCTTGTCAGCTTCCTCCTGATTTTTAGCTCCCAGTCTCCTTGATATAAGCGAATTTATTCCTACTCCGCTTCCCACCGAAAGCGCTATTATCATAAGCTGTATAGGATTTACTATGGATACAGCTGTAAGGGCATCTTCACTTATTCTCGAAACAAAAATACTGTCAACAACATTATACAACGCATTGATAGTCATAGATAATATAGCCGGTAATGCCATGCTCATCAAAAGCTTTTTAATGGGCATGGTTCCCATTTTATTGTCGTGTAATTCTATTTTTTCTTCCATTTAGTTACCTCTTTTTCTTCTCATGAACAAGTATTATATAACAAATTATTTACAAATTCAACTATTATGATATGATATTCTAAGTGGCTTTCAGCAAGCCTTATGCTTTATAAGAAAGGAAATTTTATGAATACACAACTTGAAGAAATACAAAAGCGAAGGATTTTCGGCATCATATCCCATCCTGACGCAGGTAAAACTACTTTAACAGAGAAACTGTTGCTGCACGGAGGCGCCATTCGCCAAGCCGGCACTGTCAAAGCTCGCCGGAATGACAAATTCGCCACTTCCGACTGGATGGAAATAGAAAAACAAAGAGGAATATCTGTTACCTCTTCCGTAATGCAATTTGAGTACGATGGAAAAGTTATCTCCATAATGGATACTCCGGGACATAACGATTTCGGCGAGGATACCTACAGAATACTCACTTCAGTGGACAGCGCAGTTATGGTCATCGACGGTGCAAAAGGCATCGAGGCTCAAACCCGTAAGCTGTTCAAAGTATGTTCCATGAGGGGCATTCCTGTCTTCACCTTTATAAACAAGCTGGACAGAGAAACCAAAGATCCTTTTGATTTAATTCAAGAGCTGGAAGACGTACTGGGCCTGCCTTCTGTGCCTGTAACTTGGCCTATAGGATGCGGTCTAAACTTTCAAGGTATCTACGATATCCTAAAAAATCAAGTAATACTTTATAAGGCAAATAAAACTATTTCCTTAGGAGATGACGGAGTCTTCGGAGATCAATTGGAAAACGAAATTTCAGGATTCAATCTCAAGGCTCTCAGAGATGAAATCGAACTTATACAAGGAGCAGGCAATCCTTTTGACATGGAAGCTATTTCTCAAGGTAAGCTCTCTCCCGTTTTCTTCGGTTCTGCCCTTGCAGATTTCGGCACCGTACCGTTTTTAGAGCATTTCTTAGATATGTCTCCTTCTCCCGGACCGAGAAAAACTGTAGACGGTATCGTAAATCCCGACGACGATTTTTTCAGCGGATTTATCTTTAAAATACAGGCCAATATGAACCCGGCCCACAGAGACAGGCTGGCGTTTTTCAGAATATGCTCCGGCACCTTTAAAAAAGGCATGAGCGTAAAGCTCTCACGCACAGGTAAAGAAATGAAACTTGCCCAGTCCACCATGTTGATGGCAAATCACCGTGAAAATGTCGAAGAAGCCATTGCCGGAGATATAATAGGAATATACGACACAGGCAATTACCAGATAGGAGATACTCTCACCGACAGAAAAGAGCCGTTGTTCTTTGAGCCTCTCCCTACTTTCCCGCCTGAATTATTTGCCCTTGTCACTCCTAAGGACACCATGAAGGCTAAGCAGTTTCAAAAAGGTGTTTCTCAGCTGGCACAAGAAGGAGCGATACAGGTATATCGCAATCAATACAACGAGGTTATCGTAGGAGCTGTCGGTCAACTGCAATTCGAGGTCTTTCAATACAGACTGGAAAATGAATACAATGCCAAAATAAGAATGGACAGACTGGATTTCTCTTTGGCTCGCTGGCTGGAAACGGAAGATTTGGAAAAGGTAAAGTCAATGCTGGATTCCAGGACCATGCTGGTTTTCGATCATTTTGACAGGCCTCTTATCTTATTCGCCAACCAGTTCACCCTAAACTATTTTATGGAAAAACACAGCGACATGAAGCTTTTGGAAGCATTAGACGTGAAGGGGATGTAAAACTTTTTACATCCCCCTCACGATACTTTATTCTGCTGAGCCTGTCTTTATCAACAGCTTCATCGCATCTAAAATGTGCTCCGGTTCTTCATTATATGTACCGGTAATAGAAATTGCCTTTCCATCTACTATGGCGTTAATACCTATCTGAGTCACAGGAGGCATATTCAGCAAAGTTTCCCTTCCGCCCAAAGCTTCTATATGCTCCTCAGTTATAGCTCCTTCTTCTATCATCAAATCTATCATTTCGTCTGTCAACTTAGTTTCCGCTTCATAATATATGACAGGCTCTCCATTAAAAGACATCAACTCATTGTGAGTTATTTCGAATCCAGAGGTGCCGATTTCTTTTATCTGAGCCATTAAAGTTTCCATATCTTCTTCTGTAAAAGGCCCCTCATAATCTCCGGAAACTCTTACATTTATATTGTCTATGGAATCACTGCCCGATTCATATCCTTCCTTGTCATATATTGCAAATTGATTCAGAACGTTGTTAAACACCCATTTATCAGGATCGTACTTGGCTGTAAAACCTCCATAGGAACCTTCTTCCGCATTGTCGGGAATTTCTACATCCTCAAGTACGGTATATTCGGATTCAGCTTCTTTTTCTTCATTTCCGCAACCGTAAAGCCCCATGGTGGCAAAAAGCATTACAGCGCATAATAACAGCACCACTTTCTTTTTCATAAGCACACCTTCCTTCTTCATGCTGATTCTTGACTTGCATGCTAAGTTTTGACTTATATTTTAATTTGGGCAGAGCTATAAGCCGGGTTCTGTATTTGGCAATCATCTATCTAGACTTGCCATTGCTGACAAGCTCCAGCGACCTACCTCCCGGGAGGCAGCGGGCAACTGCCTTCAAATCCCTATTTGGTCTTGCTCCGGATGGGGTTTACACGGCCGACATGTCTCCATGCCGCCGGTGAGCTCTTACCTCACCATTTCAACCTTACCACGGCACTACCCGTTTCGGCGGAATGTTTCTGTTGCACTTTCCCTATAGTTACCTACGCCGGACGTTATCCGGCATCCTGCCCTGCGGAGCCCGGACTTTCCTCATCTCGCTATACGCGGGACGCGACTGCCTGCTCTACCCAATTAAAATCTAAAACATGTAAATTATAAAAGAAACAGAATATGTAATAACGACTGCGGCGATTAAAAGGATAACCACCAGTTTCGCTATGAATGAATTGTCTTTCTTCTTTTTTGCTTTCATTTCTTAACCCTTTCTACCCCTCTATATAAATTATATATACTCAAACGGATCTAAATTTTCTTTAGATGATATTATTTCAGCTTCGGTCTTTTGCCTCAAGTAAGAAGCCATGTTTTCGACAAATATCTTCTCGCTGCCGTAATGACCTATATCAAGCAAATTAAGTCCCATTTCTTTAGCTGTCTGAGCCATATGATATTTCACATCTCCTGTTATGAACAAATCACATCCGGCTTTCTTAGCTGCATACATGAATTGGCTGCCTGCGCCCGTGCAAAGTCCCACTTTTTCAACCATATGAGATGGGATGCCGGTGAAGGCCATCTTGGATTTATCGATGTCAAGCCACTGACTTATCTGGTGAGTGTATTCTGCTATATTGCACTGACCATCGACTATTCCTTCCCTGCAATATCCCTGATCATCGGTGTCCATAGGTCTTACATCGAGAAGGTGAAGCATGGATGCCAGATAATCGTTATTGCCTCCCCTGCACTTGTCAAAAGGAGTATGACTGGCATAAACACTGATATTGGCTTTTATCAGTTTAATTATAAAGTTGCCCGTAATATCATTACCGTCAACTCTCTTTAATGAGCCAAATATTAACGGATGATGAGTTACTATCATGTTCACCCGCCGGCTGATAGCCTCATCTATTACTTTTGATGTAATCTCCATAGCAACCAGGATCCTGTCTATATCATCGGTGCCGGCATTTATTTGCAGTCCCGAATTATCCCATTCTTCCTGTAAACATAATGGGCTTCTTTCTTCTATGATATCCTGGAGTTCTCTGATTTTCATAATCTGTTTATCAGCCTTTCCAAATAATCTATCCTGTACTCCTGCTTTTTCAACGATTTTGAATCTACGCTGCTCCCCTTCATCATCCCCTTGAGTATGCTTTTTTCCTTCTTAAGCTTTCTTAAAAGATACTCTTTTGTGAGCGGTCCCTTAAAATCTACCAGAGTATGAGGATACTGGTACTCTATGCGCTCCGGTCCAAGGTTTCTTGCAACAGCTCTTTCGCCCGGGCGGGCAGTAATTATCTCGCAGATGAATTTTCCTTCTTCGGCCAGTTGTTCGTTGGAAATATAAAATCCGTTATTTAAAAGCCAGTGTCTTAGAATGCCTATATTATTTCTCGGCTGCAAGACAAGCTTATCAAAAGACTGCGACTTTTCCTTGTCTTTATCGAGGATATCTTTGATTAAAATGCCTCCCATACCCGCAATCACTGCGCAGTCAGCTTCACCCTTGTCTGCTACTTCAAGACCGCTTCCAAGGCGAAGGTCAAATTTCTTGTCGGGATAAAATCTGCTGCAATTATCTTCTGCTTTTTTCAGAGAGCCTTTGCTTATATCTGACATTATCACGTTAGGACAGATTCCATTTTCCCAAAGGAATATAGCTAGATACCCGTGATCTGTCCCTATATCTAAAACCCGCTGCCCTGAATCGATCTCTCCTGCTATGGCCATAAGCCTTTCACTTAATTTTATCATATTTTATTCTGATTCTATTCCAGGTAATCCTTCAATTTTTTGCTTCTGCTGGGATGTCTGAGCTTTCTTAAAGCTTTGGCTTCTATCTGTCTTATTCGCTCTCTGGTTACGTCAAATTCTTTTCCTACTTCCTCGAGAGTTCTGGCTCTGCCGTCTTCAAGACCGAACCTGAGCTTCAATACCTTCTGCTCTCTCTCTGTTAAAGTGTCTAAAACCTCAACCAACTGCTCTTTTAACATGGAAAAGGCGGCTGCTTCTGCAGGAGCGGGAACATCTTCGTCCGGTATAAAATCGCCCAGATGGCTGTCTTCTTCTTCGCCAATCGGCGTTTCCAGCGATACCGGTTCTTGAGCTATTTTCTGAATTTCTCTGACTTTGTCAACAGAAATCCCCATTTCTTCTGCGATTTCTTCCGGGGTCGGCTCCCTGCCGTAAGTCTGAAGGAGCTGACGTGAAACTCGAATAAGCTTATTTATGGTCTCTACCATATGAACAGGTATTCTGATAGTTCTCGCCTGGTCAGCTATTGACCTGGTAATAGCCTGTCTTATCCACCAAGTAGCATAAGTTGAAAATTTATATCCTTTCGTATAGTCGAATTTGTCAACGGCTTTTATCAGTCCTAAATTTCCCTCTTGTATCAAATCTAAGAACAGCATTCCTCTGCCTACATAACGTTTGGCTATGCTTACTACAAGTCTGAGGTTAGCTTCACAGAGACGCCTTTTGGCCTCCTCGTCTCCTTCCTCCATTCGTTTAGCCAGTTCTATCTCTTCATCTGCTGTAAGCAAAGGCACTTTGCCTATTTCCTTAAGATACATCCTTACCGGGTCATCCACTGCGATGCTCTTTGGTATGGTAGATTCCAAATCAATTTCCCCTGACTCATCTACCATCAATTCATCTTCGCCTTCTGCGTCATTTTCTTCGCTGAGCATCAGTTCAAAATCGCCGGGCTCTGTCTCAGAAACGATTTCGATGCCCTTTGACATAAGAGCTTCGTACAGATCATCCACCTGATTTTTATCTAAATCGGTAGATTCCAGCACATCGGCAATGGTGGAATACGTCAGCTGATTCTTGTCCTGCCGCCCCTTTTCCAGCAACACATTCAACAATTCCTGCTTTTTGTCTGCGTTAGTCTCTTCCCCGTTTTTTAGTTCTTCTTTTACGTTATAATCGTTGATTTTTTCATTTGACATAAGATTTTCCCCCATGTGCCTCTATTTCTTTCTGAATTTCCATCAATTCCACAGTCAACTGATGAGCTGACTGCAAGTTATTTTCCTCATCTGCCATGGATAACATGACCAATATTCTTTCTTCTTTTTCTCTAAGCCTGCTGATTCTGCAGCGGCTGATACACTGCTTCATAACTTCGTCTGCTTTTCCTGCAGTAACTACATTATCAAGAGCTTCCGAAAACATTTTGCTTTCATCAGGTTCAAGCCTGTCTGCCACCTGTCCCAATGTGAAGTCTCCTGTCGTTCCGTAAAGCTCGAATATTATATTTATTACTTTTCTGCTAAGATCGCTCTTGAATATTTCTTCTTCCGAAAGGATTTCTTCCGTTAATGGCGGTTCAGTAAAAATACACTTAAAAACGGTCACTTCCATAGAAGAAAGTGTATGAGAATAGTCTTCCGCTTCATGTCTCGGCTGAAACCTGTTATTTTCTTGCTCAGCATTATTATTGCCTAAGATTTCCAATTTTATTGCACCTTCTGCAATTCCAACGTCTTTAGCGATTTTTTTAATATATATGTCCGCCTCCACAGGGCTCAAATCAGAAAGTATAGGCGAAATTTTCTTCATATAATCCAGCTTTCCCTCTTCTGATGAAAGATCCAGCCCCTGTTTGGCTGCCTGCAATTTGTAATCGATGTACGGCATGGCATTGTCTAGCAGCTTCATAAATGCATCGCGTCCGTTTTTCTTGATATATTCGTCCGGGTCTTTTCCATCGGTTACATGAAGAACTTTAACTTTGCAGTCTTCTTTTCTGAGAACTTCTATTCCTCTCAAGGCAGCCTTCTGCCCTGCAGCGTCTGCATCATAGGAAAGAACCACATTCTTTGTATACCTGTTTACCAGCTTGGCCTGATTTTCGGTAAGGGCCGTTCCCAAAGACGCTGCGACATTTTTCACGCCGCTTTGGTATAAGGCAATTACATCCATATAGCCCTCAACTATGATAGCCATGCCCTCTTTTCCCATTTCCTGTCTGGTTAAGTTCAGCGCATAAAGATTGTTTTTTTTCTGAAAGACTTTGTTCTCCGGCGAGTTAAGATATTTGGGCTCCACATCAGAGCTCAAAGCTCTTCCGCCGAAGCCTATTACTTTGCCGCTGGTATTGATGATGGGAAACATGACGCGACTTCTGAATTTGTCGTAATACCTGTCGCCTTTCTGAGAAATGAGCCCCAGCTCCAGGAGCAGCTTCTCGTCAGTACCTTTTTCCTTAAAATGTCTGTAAAGGCTGTCCCAGCTTTCATCTGCATAACCTATACCGAATTTGGCTATGGTGGAGTCTTCAATTTTTCTCCCTCGCATATATGTATACCCGGCATTTCTGCTTTCAGTCATGGTCTTGTAAAAAAACCTGGCAGCTTCTCTGTTTATTTCATAATATTTTTCTCTGTCGTCATTATAAACGTTTTTCTTTATGTTTATTCCGTATTCGGACGCCAGTTTTTCCACCGCTTCATTGAAATCTATATTATAGTAGCGTCTGACGAAAGACACCACGTCTCCCGAAGCGCCGCATCCTCCGAAACAAGTAAAAATCTGCTTCTGCGGTGATACAACAAAAGAAGGAGTCTTCTCATTGTGAAATGGGCAAAGACCCTTGTAGTTAGCTCCGCTGCGTTTCAACTGAACGACTCTTCCTATAACATCGACTATATCTATTTGGTTTTTTAACTCTTCCACAGCTTCTTTACTAAAAGAAAAACTCATTTTAAGCTCCAAAAACACTAATATATGTTTTTATACGCAAAAAATGAGTATTTTCCTTTTTTATTTTTTTGTTATTTATAAAGTTATCAGAGGCAATCACTTCCAGCTTTTAGGAACGAACAAATCAGTATATATGTTAAGAGCAAATCTGTCAGTCATTCCGGCTACATAATCTTTTACTGCCTCGTTTATCCCGTCCTTTTCCGCTATGAGCCTGAGGTCTTCAGGCAGCTTATCGGGATTTTTAAGGAAGTATTCATATAAAGACCTTATGACAACTTCCACTTTGGTCAGATCCTCTTCTCTCTTGACCCTGCTGCTCTTGTAAACGTGGGAAAACATGAAGTTCCTGAGCTTGTTCAGCTCGTCTCTGAAGCTTTCACTCTGGAATATCTCATCCCTGTCGGTGCTGTTTGCAATCACATCAGTAACCATGTTATCGATCCTCTCTCTGTGGGAATAGCCGAAAAGTTTCAGTGAAGATTCAGGTATATCGTCCATAGAAATCACATTGCTTCTCAAAGCATCGTCAATATCATGGTTTATGTAGGCTATCCTGTCGCTAATCTTAACTATCTGGCCTTCCAGAGTAAAAGGCTTGCCGCCTCCGGTATGATTCAATATGCCGTCCCTTACCTCGGCGGTCAGATTCATTCCTGTCCTTGTGGCTGTGGACTCAAGCACATCTACCACTCTTAAGCTCTGTACATTGTGTTCGAAACCGCCCGGATGCACCATGTTGAGTACATCTTCGCCGTTATGGCCAAAAGGCGTATGCCCCAAATCATGGCCTAAAGCTATAGCTTCAGTCAGATCTTCATTCAAATTAAGACTCCTGGCAATGGTTCTGGCTATCTGAGAAACTTCGATGGTATGAGTCAGCCTGGTTCTGAAGTGATCTCCTTCCGGCGCAAGAAAAACTTGAGTTTTGTGCATGAGTCTCCTGAAAGACTTTGAATGTATTATCCTATCTCTGTCCCTCTGAAATTCAGTTCTTATCTTACATTTTTCCTCATCCTGCGCACGTCCTCTTGATTGGGCGCTTTTAGCCGCAAGAGGAGAAAGAATCTCAAATTCCCGCTTTTCTAAATCTTCTCTAAAGAGCATGTTACCTCCTTATTTAATGCCTGTATGGCCGAATCCTCCGTCGCCTCGCTCTGTCTCGTTGATTTTTTCAACCGATTCAAAAGATGCTCTTTCATATCTGGAAAAAACCACCTGAGCTATTCTGTCCCCGTCATTGATAGTGTACGGCTCATCGCTGAAATTTATGAGGGGCACATTCCATTCCCCCCTGTAGTCGCTGTCTACAGTACCTACTCCGTTGACCAGACCGATGCCGTGTTTTATGGAAAGGCCTGACCTGGCCCTTACCTGGGCCTCTATACCTTGAGGCAGCTCTACGTAAAGTCCCGTCGGTATCAGCTTTCGCTCTCCGGGCATCAGCGTTACAGGCTCATCAAGATAGGCTCTGAGATCCGCTCCTGCGCTGCCTTCCGTTTCGTATGTCGGCATTCTGCCGCTTTTACTTATAATCTTTATTGTTTCTGTCATGGCTTGCTTATCATTCTCTTTGCTTACTTTTTTACTTACTTTATCATTCTCTTTAAATTTACCCGTTTATCAGTTACGCAAACAGCGCTGTAATTATCAGTGTCGCATATCATAGGCTTTATTTGGTCTATGCTTTCAAGGCTGACCTGGTCAATCCCCTCAAGAACTTCTTCAGCGGTATATACTTTGTCCAGCAGCAGAAGGTTCTTGCCTATGGTAAACATTCTGCTGGCAACGTTTTCCTGACCGAATATGTAACTGCTCTTCAGCTGTTCTTTGGACATAGACAGTTCTTCTTCCGTCACGCCGTATTTGTCCAGCTTATCCAGTTCCTCCTTTATTCCGTCTATTGCCATGCCTATCCTATCGTGACTGACTCCTGCATATATGGTGTAAAATCCCGATGTGCTGAAAGCGCTGTTCATAGAATACACGCTGTACGCCAGCCCTTTTTCTTCTCGTATGTTTTGGAACAATCTTGAACTCATGCTTCCGCCCATAACGTTGTTAAGAACCGCAAATGAATAATATCGCGGATCATCCAGAGCGATGGTCTTAGTGGCCATACATATATGTGACTGTTGTATGTCTTTTACTATCACTTTACAGTCAGGCGCGTTTTGTTCTATGTACATAGCTGTCTTTTCTTTTTCAGGCATAAGTTTTTCAAACTTATCCTCCAAATATGCATATATCTTTTCTTCGTCAATGTTGCCTGCAACAGATACCACTATGGAATCTCTAGTATATGTTCTCTTTTTATACTCTGTTATTACCGGTCTGGTAATTTTTGTAAGCGATGTAGGCGTTCCTATGACAGAGTTGCCCAAGGGGCTTCCCCTAAACACCATTTCCATGACTTTGTCCTGAGCCAGATCGTCAGGCTGATCTTCTATCATCTTAATTTCTTCACAGATAACTTTTCTTTCTTTTGTCATCTCATGGCTGTCGAATACCGATTCATTGAGCATGTCAAGCAGAACTTCTGCGCCGTCAAATAAATGGGTGTTCAGTGATTTTACGTAATAACAGGTTGCCTCTTTCCCTGTAAACGCATTCATCTGTCCGCCTATTTTATCTATATCTTCAGCTATCTGCCTGGCACTGCGTTTTTTCGTGCCTTTGAACATCATGTGCTCTATGAAATGTGATATGCCGGCAACTTCCTTATATTCATCCACTGCTCCGTTTCTTACCCATATTCCTATGGCAGCCGAATTTACATGATTTATTTTTTCTGTTACGACTCTTACGCCGCAGTCAAGTTTTTTTATACGTATATTTTCCATAACTAGCTTGTCTCCTCTCTTTTTTGTATTGTAACACACTTTTGCGGTTTTTCATATATTATCAGAGAAAGATATTGGACCATTTAAGGAGGTAAATTATATGAGCTGCTTTGGTGGAAGGGTTTCCCAAGACCTCTATCAAAATTGCTGTAACGCCAATACCCTCTGTGAATTTAACGGAGACATCGACAGTCTCAAATCTGAGCCTATCTATGTGCAGAAGGTGTTCGACGCGGTCTTATTCAACCTTCAAGGTATGAAGACTGTCCAGAATCAATCCTTCTCTCCGCAATTGCCTGCGGGTTACAGAGTAAAAAGAGTTATAGATATAAGATGTAAGAGGAGCTTTAACCCATACAACGTTGATGACCCGTCTAATTTGAAATTGGATGTTAATACAAGCATTTCCGGAGCTACTTTTTTGCAGAACTGCAAAGGAGAATACCTGAGCGTAGTAGGCGCTGACGGTAATTTCTCAGAAAGATTGCTTTACGCTGAGACAGACAGCTGCGATGACAGATGCATGGGCACGCCTATCTTTGGCACTCAAAACATTGCTATTACGGGCAATGTGATAATAGAACTTGATTTGCTGGTTTGCGACAGCTGTAACAATGATTCTGTATTTACTGTCTGCACCAACGTCAACATTGCGGAGGAATCTCAACCCCTGGTACTTACCAACTTCTTTGAAATATGCATGCCATCTGCCATAGACACCGCATTCCTGCCGAGATTTACGGAATTTTGCAACTCAGCATGCGAGGCAAGGCTTGCCACTAACAACTGCGGAAGAGACCTGTCTGTTGACCAAAACGGCTGCGTATCAGGCAATCTCATCATAGCTATATGCGTTACTTGTGAGAAAAAAATCGTCGTGCCGGTTCAGCTTTGCGTGCTGTCTACAGGATATGCTCAAGCTGCCGTTCAGCAGAACTCCATATGCACCACTTTTCCGACGCTGTTTCCTAACCAAATCAAAGAATCAGACACCGCGGAAAACTGTGGCAGCGTAGCCGGCGACCAAGATGACAATTGTTCATGCGACGAACAGGAAAGACCTGCCAATGACGACGGCGGCTGTCGCGATCAATGCCATAATCGCCCTCGCAGACCTCAGCCGAGGAGATAAAATTAAATCAATATGAAATAAGACAAGGAGGGTGTCAAAGTCACGAAAAGACTTGAGGAGACACCCTCTTTACAGTTTAACTAATCATGCGACAATCCGCATCCCTGATACGATGCCAGCCCCCACGATTTGACCAAAATATTAAAAAAAGGTGGGGCATAAACCCACGACCTGAAGCAAAAAGCAAAAAATCGTGGGTATGACACTGTGACTGTCCATACGCTTAGTTTGCTATAAGTCAATAATTTGAGTTTTATGTAAACTGACGCGAAATAGTTGCCTACCGTTTGTTCAAGGAAGTCTTGACTTGTCCCCACTTTTTTATATGAAAATGATAAAATCGTGGGGTTTTGCATTTTTTGTTTCTCATACTATGATTCATATGAAAAGAAGGCTGCCTCATTAGCGGTTTTATTACTAAATCTCCCCTTATTGTCTTACACGACCATACCTTCCGCCTTCACTTTCTAATTTATCCCAATTCTTAACTTATCCCCACCAGCAAGTCAAATATGTTTTGACCTGCAGCGTCAG
>UQEW01000020.1 GCA_900540145.1 uncultured Eubacteriales bacterium | reverse complement strand
TTTACATTATTCCCGGTCTCCACGCCTGAAAATTTCCATTTTCTGTAAATTCGCTGACAAAATTTCAAAAAAATAAAAATTATGTCAGTATCATCAGGGCATATGTCAGCATCGTCAGGGCATATGTCAGTATAGCCAGCAGTCGGCGGTTAAGCTGGACCTTATAATCTTTCGATGTGCATATTAAATTAAGCCCATTACTTATTAAAAACCACGTAGCAATGGTAATTTTTTTATGCTACAATCACCTTAGCAGAGAGCATTGAATAAAGGAGCAGGATGATGGAAAAAGGCAAGGCAGTGGAAAAAGGCCAAATAGTCAGACTGACCATAGAAGATATGTCTATGGAAGGACGAGGAATAGGAAAAGCCGACGGATTTGCTGTATTTGTCGCCGGTACAATAGTAGGCGATGTGATAGAGGCAGAAATTACGAAAGTAAAGAAGAATTATGGATTTGCCCGTGTTACAAAAGTTCTAAAGGAATCGCCGGCCAGACAGGAGGCTTTTTGCGCTTATTACGGTCAGTGCGGCGGCTGCGTTTATCAGGAAATGACATATGACTGCCAACTTCAATTGAAGAGAAAGCAGGTGGCTGACAAGCTTATGAGGATAGGCGGCATTGATGAGCCTGAGGTGAAAGAAACCGTTGGAATGGCGTATCCTTTTCATTATAGAAACAAAGCTTCCATGGCTGTAAGCACCGGAGGCTTGATAACTAAAAAAGGCGGCATAGTTCAGCCTGTCCATGAACCTCGAGTGGGTTTTTATCAGGCTAAGAGCCATGATGTAGTAGATTGCAGCGTATGCCCATTGCAGGCAGAGCCGGCTATGGCGGCGGCAGAAGCCCTTAGAAAATTTATGAAAGATGACAATATAACATCTTATGATGAACGCTGGGATAAAGGTTTGATGAAGCATATGATAGTTCGCAGCGCGTTAGGCACAGGCCAGGTGATGGTGATATTGGTCATCAACGGCAAGGGGATACCAAATGCTGAAAAGCTGGTGCAGATGTTGGACGATGCTATATTTGAAATCCCCGTATATGAAGATGGCCCTATGGCAGGAATAGAGTTTAGCTTAGAAAGCGTAGTGGTCAATATAAATAAGGGCAAGACAACTAAGATTTTAGGGGACGAATGCATTACCATAGCAGGCGCTCCCGTTATAAAAGAGCAGATAGGCGATCTCGACTTTGAAATCTCGCCGCTGTCTTTTTATCAGGTGAATCCTGTTCAGATGGTGCAGCTATATGATAAAGTCCTTGAATATGCAGCTCTTAAAGGAGATGAAACCGTTCTTGACCTTTACTGCGGCGTAGGTTCCATCGGTCTGTTTTGCGCTGATGATATGCGAAAAAAAGGCGGAAACGGAAAGGTTATAGGCATTGAGACAGTAAAACAGGCAGTTGTGGATGCCAACAGAAATGCAGTGATAAACGGAATCGTCAATGCCATATACGTGTGCGGCCGCGCGGAGGAGGAACTGCCAAAGATGGAAGTAAGCGCTGACGTAGCTATTTTGGATCCGCCTAGGTCAGGTTGTGCGCCGGAGCTTTTAAACGCAGTGGCCAAAGCAGCTCCTAAGAAGATAGTATACGTGTCATGCGACCCGGCCACCATGGCAAGAGATATAAAAGAGCTGGGCGCGTTGGGATATGAATTCATAGAAGCGACGCCTGTAGATATGTTCCCGTGGACCGGGGGGATTGAGACTACAGCATTGCTGCTGAAAAGATAAGCAGATAAGATAATCAGATTGAATAATAAGATTAGACGGAAAGGAGATGGGCATTACGCATAAAGTCGATCTTTTAAACGGAAAGATTGTTCCTACGCTTATGCGGTTGGCACTGCCGATTATGGGGACATCGCTGGTACAGATGGCGTACAACTTGATAGATATGATATGGATAGGCAAGCTTTCGGCCGATGCAGTTGCTGCAGTAGGAGCAGCCGGCATGTATTTGTGGATATCTCAGGGTCTTTCCAACATCCCACGTGTCGGTGGTCAAGTAAAGGCTGCTCAGGCGATAGGAGCCGGTAATATAGAGCGAGCTGCCGGATATATGCAGGCGGCATTTCATATGGGTGCAATGTTGATGGCTTTATTCATCGCTGCTTGCCTTTCTTTTAATGGTCCGATGATTGGATTTTTTAAGCTAAACAGTCCTGAGGTTGTTGCTGATGCCAGGAGTTATCTCATCATCGTATCTATTGGGGCAGTATTTACATTTACCAGTCAGATTTTTACGGGTATGTTTACTGCCATGGGTGCCAGTACTACTGTATTGCGCTCCACGTCAGTAGGGCTTGTAGCAAATGCCATACTGGACCCGTTGCTGATCTTTGGAGTGGGACCTTTTCCGAGGCTGGAAGTGGCAGGAGCAGCGTTGGCTACAATAATAGCTCAGGGATTAGTATGCATGATGTTTATAATCGCTGCAAAGCGCGATACGTTTCTTTTCCCTCATATTCGCCTCTTACGAAAAAGTCAGATAACAAATTGGATAGATGTAGTTCGCATAGGTTTGCCGGTAGCATTACAAAGCTTGTTTTTCTCTTTTTTGTCTATGGTTATAGCCAGACTGGTTGCAGGATGGGGAGATTTGGCTATTGCGGCGCAGAAGGTAGGCGGGCAGATAGAGTCGATTTCATATATGACGGCTGAGGGATTTGGAACAGCGGTCAACGCTTTTACTGCCCAGAATTTCGGGGCTAAAAAGCCGGAGCGAATTAAGAAAGGTTATATGACTGCCATAGGAATCATGGCAGCATGGGGTATTATTACTACTGTTATTTTGATCGTGTTCCCGGCACAGCTTTTCCGCATATTTATAACTGATGAAAGCGTATTGCCGATAGGCGTTTCGTATTTGAGAATAATGGGTTATTCTCAGTTGTTTATGTGTCTTGAAATAACTTCGGCAGGAGCGTTTCAAGGATTGGGAAAACCGATACCTCCTACGGTAACCGGCATTCTTGGGAATTTGGCAAGAATTCCTATGGCCGTCATGTTATCCGCAACTGTTCTCGGTCTTGACGGAGTGTGGTGGAGCATCACCATATCCAGCTGCGCCAAAGGAATCGTAGTGTTTACGTGGTTTGTAATAATTTTGAGAAGATTTTTGGCTAAGGCGCGAGAAGAAAATGATGAGGGAAACGTTGAAAAGGAAAGCTTGAAAGTCGTTAGAGTAGTTGCAGCAGTCATACGCCGAGAAGACAGAATATTTGCCACTGCTAAGGGATACGGCGAATTCAAAGGCCAGTGGGAATTTCCGGGAGGCAAAATCGAGACAGGAGAGTCGCCTAAGCAGGCTCTTGCGAGAGAGATACGAGAGGAACTTGATGTTGAGATTCAGGTCGGGGATTTGATTGAAACCATCGAGTATGATTACCCGACGTTTCACTTGTCTATGGATTGTTTTTGGGCTGAAATTATCTCGGGGGAGATAGTCCTAAAGGAAGCTGAAAAAGCTAAGTGGCTGACTAAAGAAACCATCGACTCTGTAAACTGGCTGCCTGCTGATATAACCTTAGTAAACAAGTTGAAAGAATATCTTTCTGATTCGAAGGGGAAGTATGAATAAGAGTCTATGCGAATATTGTGCATAGAAAGGAGGAATGGACAAGTGAGAAAAGTGGATTTGCTCAATGGCAGCATTGCGGCCTCATTGATGCGTCTTGCGCTGCCGATCATGGGTACTTCGCTGGTTCAAATGGCATATAATTTAATAGATATGATTTGGATCGGAAGATTGTCTGCAGATGCTGTGGCAGCTGTCGGAGCGGCCGGAATGTATCTGTGGATTTCTTTTGCTTTTTCTACAGTTCCACGCATAGGAAGCCAGGTGAAATCTGCCCAAGCACTTGGAGCGGGAGATATAGATAAGGCTGCCGGATATGCACAAGCTGCTTTCCATATGGGGGCAGTTCTGATGATATTGTTAACTGCATTTTGCATCGTGCTTCATCCTCAATTGATAGGTTTTTTCAAGCTGCACAGTCCAAATGTCGTTGCTGACGCTGAGATCTATCTTATTGTAATTTCTTTTGGATATGTTTTTACGTTTACAAGTCAGATACTTACGGGACTATTTACAGCAATAGGAGCCAGCTCTATCGTATTTCGCTCCACTGCTGTCGGACTTGTTGCTAATGCCATACTGGATCCATTGTTTATCTTTGGGATAGGACCGTTTCCTGAACTTAGAGTAGCAGGAGCTGCGCTGGCTACAGTAATGGCGCAGGGAATAGTATGTCTGATGTTTGTAATAGCGGCAAGAAAAGACACATTCTTTTTCTCCCATGTGCACTTATTTAACAAAAGCTGTTTGAGTACATGGGGCGAAGTGGCACGTATAGGATTGCCGGTAGCTCTACAAGAATTATTCTTTTCCTTACTTTCCATGGTTATAGCAAGACTGGTTTCTGCTTGGGGAGACGCAGCTATAGCAGCTCAAAAGGTTGGCAGTCAGATAGAATCTATTTCGTATACTACAGCTGAGGGCTTTGGAAGTGCATTGAATGCATTTGTTGCTCAAAACTATGGAGCCGATAAAACAGAGCGCATTCGCAAAGGATATTTTACTGCTATAGGCATAATAGCCATATGGGGAACTTTCACATCTATCGCTTTAATAATTTTCCCAGCACAACTTTTTCAGATATTTATAACTGATGAAAGCGTATTGCCGATAGGCGTTTCATATTTAAGAATAATGGGTTATTCTCAGCTTCTTATGTGCCTTGAGATAAGTTCTGCAGGAGCTTTCCAAGGAATGGGAAGGCCGATTCCTCCGGCCCTGTCGGGAATCATTGGGAATTTAGCGCGCATTCCTATGGCTGTAATCCTTTCCGCTACAGTGCTGGGGCTGGACGGAATTTGGTGGAGTATAACTATTTCCAGCTGCGCTAAGGGCATAGTGGTATTTACCTGGTTTGTTATAATTTTA
The DNA here is from genome assembly GCA_900540145.1 of uncultured Eubacteriales bacterium. Classification (GTDB taxonomy): domain Bacteria; phylum Bacillota; class Clostridia; order Peptostreptococcales; family Anaerovoracaceae; genus Fimisoma. The sequence continues at coordinate 25,167 of UQEW01000020.1, read as the reverse complement.
AGGAGATATTTGGCAGGCAAAGAAAGAATCCAATCCCAAGAAACAAGAGAAAACGCTGCTACAGAAGACGATATAGAAAAATAACAGAAGTTGTTGAATTATTTGTCACATAATCCTCTTCAAGTTGTTAGATATAGTAAGAAACTAAAATAATAAATTAAGTAAAGCTTAGAGGGGAGGTCTAAAAATGAAAAAGATTTTTTCATTATCAGCTGACGTGATGTTGATTATGGCTTTTGCAGCAGTTCTTTTTACGATTATAGGATTTTTGATTGGGATTAATTGGCATAGCAATATGAACTTTTATCAGGGAGATGTAAACGGCACGTATGTATCGGGAAAGGATATGCTGAGTTTTGATGCGGATAAAAAGCAATACTATCTTTCTGCAAAAGGAGCTGCAAGCCAGCAAGGAATGTTTGAATCTCTGGATGATAATACGGTGCATATGACAGACGGACCTCTAGAAGGAAGCATAGCTGTGTTTGACGGGGGAACCGTAAAAGTTGTCAACGCTCAGTATGCTGTACCGTATTCTGCATCTTGGGAGAAAACTGAAAACTATATTACAACCATTGGATAAAGTATATAAAAACTTTTAAAAACACAGAAATAACTTAAAGGCATGACAGAATATTTAATATAAGCATTATACATTGAATCTCAAAAATTATATAATAAAGGTGTCCTGAAAAGGGCATCTTTATTTTGCGGGTATACATAACTGGAGGTGGATTATATGAAATATTCGAATTATGAAGAATTTGAAAAAGTTAATGTTTTTGGAAAAGGAAATTTAAATGAAGGTTTTGCTCAGTATTTTATCGGAGATTCTTTTTTAAATCCGTTGACGGATCCGACTAAAACTGCACTTTTTCTTGCTAACGTGACTTTTGAACCTGGTTGCCGCAATAATTGGCATATACATCACGCTAAAAAAGGAGGCGGACAGCTTCTTATATGTACTGCCGGAGAAGGCTGGTATCAGGAAGAAGGCAAAGACGCAGTTTCGCTTACAGAAGGGACGGTAATAACCATACCGCCGGAAGTTAAGCATTGGCACGGAGCTAAAAAGGATAGCTGGTTTTCTCATATAGCCATAGAAGTACCTGGAGAGGATACTTCCAACGAGTGGAGTGAACCGGTGAGCGATGGGCAATATGATAAGCTGGAAAACAAATAAATTTAATTATATAGACAAATAATAAGCCTGAAGATTGGAGGTTAAATGATTATGAACAAGAAATTAGTGGCATATTTTTCAGCCAGTGGAGTTACGGAAGAAGCCGCTCAAGAAATTGCTAAAGCAGCAGGAGCGGATATTTATGAAATAAGGCCAGAAGTGCCGTATACCAGCGCTGATTTGAATTGGATGGATAAGAATTCAAGAAGTACTGTAGAAATGAAGGATAAGACCAGCAGACCGGCCATTGAGGACAGGGACGCTCATATTGAGCAATATGACACGATTTTTCTGGGATTTCCTATATGGTGGTATGTGGCTCCTACAATCATTAATACTTTTCTTGAGAAGTATCAGTGGTCAGGCAAAAAAATAGTGCTGTTTGCTACTTCCGGAGGCAGCGGATTTGGGAAAACTGTAGAAGGACTAAAGGACAGCGCTAAGGGAGCGGAAATCATACAGGGGAAGATGATGAACCGCGTGTCCAAGAAAGAAGTTGAAGAGTGGGTAAATAAGTTTTAGGAGGAACGGCAGCATGAGCAAGATGAATATCCATGATACAGATCCCGAATTTGCGGAACGTTTTGAACATTTTGCATTTGATGAAGTAGTAAATGAAGAAGGCCAGCAATTGGATGACAGAACAAGATACATGGCAATTTTGGCTGCATTGATAGGGTGCGGAGGAAAAGAAGCTTACGAAGAAATTCTTCCTAAAGCTCTTGACAGCGGAGTTACGCCGATAGAAGCAAAAGAAATCGTATACCAATCGGTGGATTATCTGGGATATGGAAGGATGATGCCGTTTCTTGAAATAACCAATGAGATTCTCACAGGCAGAGACATCAAACTGCCTCTTGAAGGTCAAGCGACCACCACAATAGAGGACAGGCTTGAAAAGGGTATAAATGCTCAAGCTGAGATGTTCGGCGAACAAATGAGAGAAGCTTGGAAAGCGGGCCACATCAATCGCTGGCTGGCAGCTAACTGCTTCGGGGATTATTATACGAGAAAGGGGCTTTCATTGGCGCAGCGTGAGATGATTACCTTCTGTTTCATCATGGCTCAGGGAGGTTGCGAACCTCAGCTTATAAGCCATTCTAAGGGAAATATGAACATGGGCAATGATAAAGATTTCCTTATCAAGGTAGTTTCTCAATGTCTCCCGTATATTGGATATCCCCGCAGTTTGAATGCGATAACATGTATAAATAAAGCAGCAGAATAGAGAAAACAACTGAAAAACAACTATGTAAAAGAGCTGTCTCGAGCGTGTGATTGAATAAATACGAAAGAGACGGCTTTTGTTTTGGTGAATATTTATTTTAATTCCTTCTTGATGATGTTATGGTATAATGAAGGCAAAAGGTTGTAAAAAACTAAAACCATTTGTGAGGATTAGAATTATGATACTTTTCTGCAACGGTAATTTAAAAGCGTATAACTATGTAATTCACCATTTTTTAGAGTTGGAAGTATTTAACGGAGATAATGATATAGGAGATATCATCGAAGAGACGTTGCCAAAGTATCTTTACAGAGAGCAATATCAAAAATGTGTAAAGACTTAATTTTTCTGAAATATATTTTGATGATAAATGCCGTAAGCTGATAGACGAAGCCAGCAAAACGGAATACGAAATTAACGGATTAGATGACGACATAGAAGAGGAAGAAGAATTTTCACTGGATGAGTATAAGTCAATGTTTTTTGATGTGGAGTATTACTTAGGAACTCTATTTGAGGACATAGATTTTCTTTTGATAGATTCTCTTTATAACAATCGTCGGCTTGGAAATACGTCAATTGAGCAATTGGCAGGGATAAATATAGACTATTATTTCGATTTACTGCCATTGGACATACAAGACCAATATAAGACAAAGCATATAAACCTTACCAGTGAGGTTTCGGCTTTTCTTGACTACCTGGATCATAGAATACAGCACGGTGATTTATATAAACTTTTCTGGAACGGTGAGGAACCGGTCAAGGAGGAACGTATACAGATACTGTGCAGCTTTATATAAATATCTCTATCTTGGATTTGAGAAAGCGAAAGACGGCTTCTGCTATGTAGTTGGAAAAAAGATAGCAAAAATATGATCGCATATTAGAAAGGAAGATTGAAGAGAGGTGCAAAATCTCGGATGAAAAGAATATCCCAATGGTATCCTTAAAGTATGACTGCAAAAGAATGGGCATAGGGAGAATGCTGTATTTAAAACTGGAAGAAGCCTTGAAAAAGCAAGGTGTTTTAAATATGAACGCATGTATAGCCTGCGCTGAAGAGGAAGATGAGTTCTTGCCTCGGGATAGCGTTTTGTTTCATACAAAAATGGGGTTTAAACAGGTAGTCATGAGCATGGACAAGAGAGGGTATGCCCTTTTCCGAATATTAAAAATTTTAAACAATTAGGTGTTGCAAAAAAATCAGCGGTGCTATATAATGACCATAGAAAAAATCAATAGCGGATTGATCTTTTCCGGGAGAGACTTTATGTGAAGCACCGAAGAGGCAAGCAGAGCGAATCTGGGGCTGGATTCGTTTAGTGAAACTTTCAGGTAAAAGGACCGGAAAAAGGACTGCGTTCTGGATTTTGTACATGGCAAAAAACAGAGGAACGATGACTACATACGTAATGTATTTGGCACCGTTCCTTTTTTATTGATATTGCGAAACAATAGAAGATTGTAGGGATATGCATGCAATAAAAGCAAAAGACTGACAGGAGATGGATTATGAACAAAGATGTCGTTATAGTGACCAATAACCCTTTAGTCTTAAAAGAAATGGAACACAGGTGCAGCATTATCTATAAAGAAACAACATTTGATGGGATATTAGAGCAAATAAGGGACTTGATTCATAAGGGATACAGGCTTTTGACTCATCCTCTTTCAGGAAGCGTCAAACCTGGGGAAACTCCTTATAAATCAGTGTTGATGAGCCGTGGAGAGAGGCTTGATATGACATCGCTTACTCTTATAGAAGATGCTATAAGAACCAGCAGAAAGTTCAAAGATAAGTCTGAAAAATATTCCAGCAAGACACTGGATGATTTAAAGCTTATCGATATGGACTTGCTCAAGGGCGCTATCGCGTCAGCGTATATATAGATAGTTTTATCATAAGGAGGAGAAAAGAAGTGCGGTTAGAAATGGGACACATATACATCAAGGATATTCAATTTTCGGATGTATCAAAAATTGAAGACGGCATCCTTTATGTATCACGTGAAGAAGCAGAAAAAACAGCCCTTGAAGATGAAAAGATCAAGAGTGTCACCTTTGACATAGCAAGGCCTGGAGAATCAGTAAGAATAACACCGGTTAAAGATGTTATCGAGCCACGTGTTAAAGTAAGCGGAAGAGGCGGTATATTCCCTGGTGTTCTTGCAAAAGTTGATACTGTAGGCAGCGGCACAACGTATGCGTTAAAAGGTATGGCTGTGGTAACTGCCGGCAAAATTGTAGGATTCCAGGAAGGGATTATTGATATGTCAGGTCCTGGAGCAGATTACACTCCATTCTCTAAAACTGTAAATCTCGTAATGGTATGTGAGCCGCAAGACGGGCTTGAACCTCATGACTATGAGGCGGCTGTCAGATTTGCAGGTTTTAGAGTTGCTGCGTATGTAGGTGAGTTAGCTAAGGGATTGACACCTGATGAGACTAAAGTATATGAGACTTGCAATATTAAAGAAGGAATTCAAAAATATCCTGACTTGCCGAGAGTAGCTTACGTTCAGATGCTGCAGAGCCAAGGGCTCCTTCATGATACTTACGTATATGGGGTGGACGCTAAAAAAATTCTTCCTACAATGCTGAGTCCTACCGAAGTCATGGACGGAGCGATTGTATCTGGGAACTGTGTTTCAGCATGCGATAAGAACCCTACTTATGTTCATCAGAATAATCCTGTAGTAGAAGATTTATTTGCACAGCATGGAAAGAAACTTAACTTTGTGTGCCAAATAATAACCAATGAAAACGTATATCTTGCTGATAAAATGCGCTCTTCAGACTGGACTGCTAAACTTTGCAGAATGCTTGATTTAGATGGAGTCATCGTATCACAGGAAGGATTTGGTAATCCTGATACAGACCTTATCATGAACTGCAAGAAAATTGAGGCAGAAGGAATCAAGACAGTTATCATAACTGACGAGTATGCAGGACGTGATGGAAAATCTCAGTCGTTGGCAGATGCCGATCCTGCTGCAGACGCTGTGATAACCGGAGGAAATGCCAATGAAGTGGTTATACTGCCAAAGATGGATAAGGTCATAGGTACATTGGATTATGTCAATAAGATAGCCGGTGCCAGTGAAAACACCTTAAGAGAAGACGGATCTTTGGAAGTAGAACTTCAAGTGATAACCGGCGCTACCAATGAGACAGGATTCAACAAGCTGAGCGCCAGGTAGGAGGTAAGAAAGCGATGAAAGTAAAAGTAGTACATTATATAAATCAATTTTTTGCCAACATAGGAGGCGAGGAAAAGGCCGATTATCCGCCTGAGTTGCGCAAAGGAGAGTTTGTAGGACCGGGAATGGCTTTTTCAGCCAGCTTTGGGAACGAGGCAGAAATTGTAGGAACCATAATATGCGGTGACTCGTATTTTAATGAAAATATCGATAAAGCTGAAAAGCAGATTTTGGAAATGGTAAAAGACCTTTCTCCTGATGTGTTTATTGCAGGTCCGGCTTTTAATGCAGGTCGTTACGGTGTGGCTTGCGCTACTCTTGCCACAGCTGTTTGGGAAAAACTGGGAATACCATCAGTTACAGGAATGTACGAGGAAAATCCCGGCGCAGATATGTTTAAGGATAAGACATATATAGTAGCTACTAAAAACAGTGCGGCAGGCATGAGAGACGCAGTGAAAAAGATGGCTCCTCTGGCAATGAAATTGGCTAAAGGAGAAAAGGTAGGCGCGTCCATAGAGGAAGGATATCTTCCTGGCGGCAGCAGAGTTAATTTCTTTGAGAAAAAGAGAGGCTCTGAAAGAGCTGTAGATATGCTTATAAAGAAGCTGTCGGGCGAGGATTTTGTAACTGAGTATCCTATGCCTGTTTTTGACAGAGTAGAGCCTAACCCTGCGGTTAAAGATTTAGCTCATACAAAAGTGGCATTGGTTACTTCCGGAGGAATCGTACCAAAAGGAAACCCTGACCACATCGAAAGCTCCAGCGCTTCGCATTATGGCGAGTACGATATTACAGGCGTAATGGACCTCACTGCAGATACTTATGAGACAGCTCACGGAGGATACGACCCGGTATATGCAAACCAGGATGCAGACAGAGTGCTGCCTGTAGATGTGATGCGTGATCTGGAGAAGGAAGGCAAGATAGGAAGCCTGCATAACAAGTTTTATACTACTACCGGAAATGGAACAGCAGTTGCTTCCGCAAAAGCTTTTGCAAAAGAGATTGCAGGTAAATTGCTTAACGATGGTGTAGGCGCCGTAATACTTACTTCTACCTGAGGCACTTGTACACGTTGCGGTGCAACAATGGTAAAAGAAATCGAAAGAGCAGGAATCCCTGTAGTTCATATATGTACTGTTACGCCTATTTCATTGACAGTAGGTGCCAACAGAATCGTTCCTGCGATAGCTATCCCTCATCCTCTAGGTAACCCGGCTTTGGACAAAGAAGAGGAAAAAGCCCTTCGCCGCAGTATAATTGAAAAAGCACTTAAAGCTTTGACAACTGAGGTAGATGGACAGAAAGTTTTTGATTGATGGCTTTAAAGCATTATAATCGATAGACAAAATTAAAGGGACTGTCGCCTTAGCGATAGTCCCTTAAAAAGAGAATGAAGTTAAAATGCTTTATATGAAGTTATGCCGATCTGCGCGGCATGAGGTTGGCGATTGATGATTGCCGACGCAGACTAAATTTGTTGATTTTTGAAATTTTGTCAGCAGCCCACTTTGAAAGCCGGCTGCAGAATCAGCAAACAAAAAATGGGAGAGGAATAATCACTTAACTGTGCTATATTCCTTTTTTTGTGGTACAATACCAATATAGAAAACGGGAAAAGGAGGAGAAATTATGGTAAGAATTGCTATAAACGGCTTTGGAAGGATAGGAAGACTGGCTTTTAGACAAATTTTTGCCGATGATTCCATGGAAGTAGTGGCAATAAACGATTTAACAGAACCTAAGATGCTGGCCCACTTATTAAAGTATGACAGCGTCCAGGGAGGATATAAAGGACATACAGTAGAAAACGATGATAGCTCTATAACTGTAGATGGAGTTAAAATAACTGTTTTTTCTGAAAAAGATCCCGAAAAATTGCCGTGGAAAGAGCTAAAAGTAGATATAGTTTTGGAATGCACCGGCTTCTTTGCTTCTAAGGCTAAGTCTCAGGCTCATATAAATGCCGGAGCGAAGAAAGTTTTGATTTCTGCACCTGCCGGAAACGATTTGCCGACGATAGTTTACGGAACTAATCATGAGACGCTTACTGCTGATGACAATATCATTTCGGCAGCATCGTGCACTACCAATTGTCTTGCTCCTATGGCTAAAGTTTTGAACCAATATCGTGAAATACGAACAGGGTTCATGACTACAATTCACGCATATACGGGAGACCAGATGATTCTTGACGGTCCTCATAGAAAAGGAGATTTGAGGAGAGCCAGAGCGGGAGCTATCAACATAGTTCCTAACAGCACAGGAGCAGCAAAAGCCATAGGCTTGGTAATACCGGAACTTGATGGTAAGCTTATAGGTTCTGCTCAGAGAGTACCTGTACCATCAGGCTCCATAACCATATTGGACGCCACTCTTAAGGACGAGACTGAAAGCGTCAGCGTAGAGGGAATCAACGCGGCTATGAAGGCGGCAGCCAATGAATCCTTTGGATACACAGAAGAAGAATTGGTTTCCAGCGATATCATAGGTATGGAATACGGCTCATTGTTTGATGCTACGCAGACTTTAGCGGAGAGATGCGGAACAAAGATATACGAAGTACGTGTAGTCGCCTGGTATGACAATGAAAACAGTTACGTTTCACAGATGGTGAGAACACTGAAATATTTGAAAAAGTTTTTGTAAATTAAATTTGGGTTAAACTATGAAAAACCTGTTAAACGTTGAATACGCCGGTATTCATGGGTTCTCTGGCTTATTCTCTTTTGTGCGCTTTCTTAGGAGCTTTTGCGGAAAGCCGCGGAGTGACGGTAATCCCGCTTACAGGGGAAGTCATATTGGTGATGCTGCTTGCGACTTTGTATATTACTGCCAATCATTTTTACAAAGCATGCCAAATCAAGAGTCCGCAGAGACAGCGATTACATGTGGAAAAAGATTTCGAGGAAATAAATCTGCGTCGGTTTGTTCAGCGAAACAAGCTTTTTCTTGCTGTCAGCATCGGTACCGGAGGAATATTTTTCAGCAATGCTGTTTTCAATAATTTTATGCTTCAAATCGTTGAAGGTGTAGGAGGAAACAGATGTTTTTCTTCAGCAAGGTAAACAACAAATTTTCATGCAAAACTTTGCTTAAGTTCGCTTCGATATGCTTTACTGCAAAGGTAGTTTGCACTTTCCTGGCAAAAAACGTTACCATGATATTTGTTGCTCAGTTTTTTCAGCTCGTATCCTTCGGCTTATTCTTGCCTGCGATGGTAAACTTTATAGACGAAATAATGGATAGAGGCGAGGCAGTCAAGGGGCAGGCGCTGTATACAATCATGATAACCATATCCACTGTATTTGCCAGCTTTATAGGCGGATTTATACTGGACTTTTCAGGACCTTCCGCGCTTTTATTAATCGCTTCCGTAATAACCGGCGCAGGAACTATGATTTTAATTATATTTATAGAAAAAATAGAGAAAAGAAAGAAATAATATTATAAATCACCTCATAGATTAGGGAAGAGGTGATTTTATATATGGAGAAGAAAATATTTCTTTGTTTTGCCATAATAGCTGTGGTGGGGATAAGCGCATGGGCTTTCATATTAGGAGGAGCCGGAAAAAATCATCAGGGAGATGCAGAAGAAGGAGATTCGATAGATGCGGCTGCATCTGCAGAATGCAACTGGGGTCTGTCATTTCAGCAGGAAGGCGCAGCTCCTGTGGGTAACGCTACTGCGGAATATTTAAAGCAGTATAATGGTTATTATATTGATACCAGAGCTTCTTCCAAAGAAAAAAATATTTATCTTACTTTTGATGCAGGCTATGAAAATGGATATACGGAAAAAATCCTCGATGTGCTTAAAAAAGAGAAAGTACCGGCAACATTCTTTCTGGTAGGTAATTACATAGAGGAAAACACTGAGATTGTAAAGAGAATGGAAGCGGAGGGTCATACTGTAGGGAACCATACGATGCATCATCCTGATATGGCTTCTATAGAAGAAAAAGAGTCTTTCAGAAAAGAACTCGAGGATTTGGAAGCGGCTTACAAGCAAGTTACAGGAAAAGATATGAAAAAAATCTATAGACCTCCACAGGGCAAATATAGTGAAAATAATCTGAAACAGGCATCTGAAATGGGATACACCACTGTATTTTGGAGTTTGGCATATGTGGATTGGTATGAAAACGATCAGCCAACCAGAGAAGAAGCTTTAAATGTTTTGAATAAAAGAATACATCCGGGAGCAATTGTGTTATTGCACAGCACCTCTAAGACTAACTCTGAAATACTGGAGGAACTCATAGAAGGTTGGAAAGAGCAAGGATATAATTTCTGTAGTATAGAAGAGCTTTTAACTTGATTTAATTGTAAAAATAAGGTATAATTATATCGTGATTTGATACTGCAATGTTATTTTATAAAAAATGTTGTAAATTAACAATGAGCCGTAATTATTTTTTATGTGGTATCGAACGCAACAAGGTGTGTGAATATAAATAAAGCAAGACAGAGAACGCTTCTTGTTCTCTGTTTTGTTTTCCTTGATAGGAAGGATTTGTCATGGAGGGTTTAAATGAAAAAGTTAATCATTAAAATTATAATAATAGCTGCTGTAGCGCTGGGCGTATCACCGGCGTTTTTTAGTAATCCCATTTCTTACAGCGATCAGTACATAGATATTGATACTATTCCGGAGTATTCCGGCAGTCCGTATGTGGAGATGAATTATAATCAGCCGGATTTTTCTGAAGATGACATGCAAAGGGAATCCTTTGAAGAGTACAGCGACCTTGACAGCCTGGGCAGGTGCGGACAGGCTTATGCGCTGATAGGAACAGATACCATGCCTGATGAAGATAGGGGCAGCATAGGACAAATCAAGCCAAGCGGATGGCATACGGTCAGATATGATGATTTGATTGACGATAAATATCTATATAATAGATGTCACCTCATAGGATTTCAGCTGGCAGGCGAAAACGCAAATGAAAAAAATCTTATAACAGGTACTCGCTATATGAATGTGGATGGCATGCTGCCATTTGAAAATCAAGTTGCCGATTACGTTGAAACAACGGGCAATCACGTGCTTTATCGCGTTACCCCTGTATTTGAGGGCGATGAATTAGTAGCAAGAGGGGTACAGATGGAGGTCCTATCGGTGGAAGATGACGGACAGGGAGTCGCTTTCAATGTGTTCGTTTATAATGTGCAGCCTGGTGTAGACATCGATTATCAGACCGGTGAAAGTCAAAGAAGAGAAAATTAGATGAAAGATGCCGAAGGGACAAGCAGGCTGACAAAATCATTGAAGATATAATTTTATTATAAATACACCCGCTGTCCAAACTTTGGGACACCTGTTGCTGTAGTATGAAACTACAAAACAAAAGCAACAGGAGGCGGCAGAAATGAAAAAAATCAAAAAGGGAATAATTCAATTTATGGCAGTAATACTGATATTTGCGCCTATAGTGCATATCGCCAATATTATGTATTGATATGTGTAAATATTATCCGACGAAGAAGCGGCTCAAAAGCCAAGCAGGGATGATAGCATAATAGCTGACGAAATATAGCAAATTTTTTAGATACTGTATCAGACATGAACAATCCGCAAATTGATGATGTATGTGTTGCAATAGAAAAAAGCTGGGCTGCCTTTAAGACAGCCCATTTTGTAAACAAATCATCTATTAGTGAAAAATACTTTTTCCTATCTCATATCAAATTCCGGGTTAAAAGCATAGAAATTTTTCTTGTCTAAATTGTCTTGAATAATTCTCAAACCTTCGCCAAAACGTTGATAATGTACGATTTCTCTTTCTCTCAAGAATCGGATAGGGTCAATTACATCAGGGTCATCAGCCATACGGAGAATGTTGTCGTAGGTGAGGCGTGCTTTCTGTTCTGCCGCCATATCTTCTTGAATGTCTGCTATAGCATCTCCTGTAACTGCCAGAGTAGCGGCGCTGAGAGGCACGCCGGAAGCAGCTTGTGGATAAACTCCTGCGGTATGATCTACGAAATAGTCCTGCATACCTGCTGCTTTTATTTGTTCTACAGTCATACCTCTTGTGAGTTGATGAATAATAGTACAAACCATCTCCAAATGAGCCAACTCTTCTGTTCCGATATCGTTTAGTATGCCTGCTACTTGGCGATAAGGCATGCTGCATCGCTGTGATAAATATCTGAGTGAGGCACCTATTTCGCCGTGCGGACCTCCGTATTGAGATATTATAAACTTAGCTAGAGCCGGATTGGGATTTTTAATTTTTATAGGATATTCAAGTCGCCTTTCATACATCCACATAGATTATGCCTCCAGTTCCCAAGGCCACGGAGCCTGTATCCAGGTCCAGCCTTGTTCAGTATTAGTGTCAAAAGCTGTGAGAGGGCCAAACATCATTTCATATTCAGCTTGAAGCTCTGTATACTGTCGCTGAACGTCAGCAAAATAATCTAAAGCCATCTTGTTTTGAGGATGAGAGTTAAGGAAAAGATTTGCATCAACTAAAGCAAAACTTGCCTGTTGGATCAAATACATTAATTCTTCTCTGTTCATCTTTCTCTACCTCCTAAAAAAGGTAAATCCAGTTCAGGAAAAATTGTGCCTCTTTCTAAACCTTTTTGCAGAGAGTAAGTGGTGTTCCAACGCTGCATAGGAACGTAGCACATAGCAAGGGGAAGCTCTCCCAGATACATGTTGTCAAAATTTCTGTCAGGCATTATGTCCCCTACGTCACCTGTATTTCCTCCTGAGCTGTTATTATCGTTGTCTTCAAAACAGCCGCATCCTCCGGGAATGTCAGGACTTGTATCGATAATTATGGGCATGCCGATATAAGGATCTTTAATCAAGATAATTCTCCCTTCTTTTTTTGTTATATTTTATTCTATGAAAAAAGACTTTTCTATGTGAAATTACCTTGAAAAAACTACTATATTTATTTATTATATATAGAGTAACGAAATATTTAGCGCCACTTTAACGACATGGTAATATATATTAAATTTAGGAGGAGTGCGACGTGAGGGAAAAACTCAAAATTTTCTTTAAAAAAGCCAAGTTTTTGCCTTCTCATGACGGTGATTTAAAAAAAAATCATAAAAAAGACTGCTTGATGTTTTTAGCCGTTTTTATAGCTATGACAGGCTTTGCGCTGATTTTTCGAACGGTTGTTCAAAACCCCGATTTAAATATAACCATGTTCTATATATTAGGAAACTTTCTGGTTGCCAGATATACATCCGGGTATATATTCGGCTTTTTTTATGCTATTTTCAGCGTATTGACGATAAACTTTCTGTTTACATATCCGTATCATGCATTCAACCTTACCTTAGACGGATATCCTATAACCTTTTTCTGCATGCTTGCCATTTGCATAGCGACATCTGTATTAACGACTAATCTGAAGGAACAAGCAAAGGTTTTGGTAATGCAAGAAGAAGAATTGATGGAAGCGCAAAAGGAAAAGATGCGGGCAAACCTTCTTCGAGCGGTGTCCCATGATATAAGGACCCCTTTGACAGGCATTATAGGTAACAGCGAGTCGTATTTGGAAATGGAAAAAGAGCTTACGGATGAAGAAAAGAGAAGTATAATAGAGAACATTGAAAATGATGCTAACTGGTTGCTCAATATGGTGGAAAATCTGCTAACCGTTACACGAATCAATAATGAAACATCAAGAGTAAATAAAACCCTTGAAGCAGTGGACGAGGTGGTCTCTTCTGCAATAGTGCGATTTAAAAAAAGATTTCCTGAAGCTTCGGTAAAAGTAACTTTGCCGGATGATTTGGTGATGGTCATGATGGATGCAATGCTGATAGAGCAAGTGCTGATAAACATATTGCAAAATGCACAGACTCATTCTAACAGCGTAAAACCTTTGGAAGTTACGGTAAAAGAAAACGAGTCAGATGTGATATTTTCGGTGAAGGATTACGGCATAGGCATCGATCCCAGCAGACTGGAAAGCATATTTGACGGCGAAGGCGCATATAGGAAGGAATCAAGCACTGATGGCAGCAAAGGCATGGGCATAGGCTTATCTATTTGCAAAACTATTGTCTTAGCTCATGGAGGAAAAATAAAAGCGGAAAATCACGGGCATGGAACGACTTTTTCGTTTTCATTGCCTAGAGAAACGGAGGAAAAAATATGATACAGAAAGTTACTGTACTTATTATAGAAGACGAACGAAGCATATGCGATTTTATGGCCAAAACTTTAAATGCGCATGATTATAGAACTATAACTGCTCAGACCGGCAGAGATGGGCTTGCATTCTTGACTTCTGCTCTTCCGGATTTGGTGTTGCTTGATTTGGGACTTCCGGATATGGACGGTATAGATATAATAAAGGAGACTCGTCAATGGTCAAGTGTACCTATAATAGTCATATCTGCCAGAAACCAAGAAAAAGAAAAAGTAGGCGCATTGGATATAGGCGCAGATGATTATATAACTAAACCCTTTGGCACGTTTGAACTGCTGGCCAGAATAAGGACTGCAATAAGACATAGCAACAAGATTTTAGATGACCATGTCAATAATAACAGACCGTATTCTGCCGGCGGATTAGTTGTGGATTTTGAAAAGAGAAGAGTGACTGTAAATGGACGAGAAGTACATCTCACAAGAGTTGAATATAAAATAGTGTCTCTTCTGGCTAAAAACTCAGGTAAGGTGATAACATACGATACTATAATAAATGAAGTTTGGGGTCCTTATGCTGATGACAATAATAGAATTTTGAGGGTAAATATGGCCAATATCAGACGAAAGATAGAGGCAACGCCCGGTGAGCCTAAATACATATTCACCGAGCTGGGCGTAGGATATAGGATGCTTGAAGATGAAAATTTAAGCTGAAACATATAAAAAGTAGTAAGGAGAAAATAGTTTTTAATGGTATTCAGCAGTTTACAGTTTATATTTGTTTATCTACCTGTTTTTTTGATAATATATTTTTCCATACCGAGAATGTGGAGAAATTTTTGGATATTTATTGGAAGTATAGCTTTTTATGCATTTGGTACATGGGACAAGCCCCAATATACCATGCTTTTGGTTTTGTCGGTAATAGTGAATTTTATTTTGGGCAAGGCAATTGCCAAAACGCATAGTAAGGGCATTTTAATTATAGGAATTATATATAATTTGGCCTGGCTGTGTGTCTTTAAATATTCTGATTTTATTTTCGAAAACATAAACAGTCTTTCAAAATACCTTGGCGGCAGTGGCGAACTCTTGGAACCATGGAATCTTTTATTACCTGTAGGCATAAGTTTCTACACTTTTCAGAGCATATCTTATATTACGGATGTTTATAGAAGAGAGGTTCCGGCGGAAACTTCTCTGGCTAACTTCGGTGCTTATTTGACCATGTTTCCTCAATTGATAGCCGGTCCAATAATCAAATACAGAGAACTTAGGGAAGAGATGCGCAGTCGAAGGGCTACTTTTGCTCAGTTGGACCAAGGCTTAAGGCTTTTCACTCTGGGACTGGGGCTGAAAGTATTATTAGCTAATCAAATAGGAAACTTTTGGAGCGACATACAGGCAATCGGATATGAAAGCATTTCTACGCCGGTAGCTTGGATGGGAATTTTTGCCTATAGCTTTCAGCTTTATTTTGACTTTTACGGATATTCTATGATGGCTATAGGCTTAGGCAGAATAATGGGTTTTACCATACCTCAAAACTTTGACCATCCTTACGAGTCTCTTTCCATGACTGAATTTTGGAGACGGTGGCATATGACTTTAGGCAGTTGGTTCAAAGAGTATGTATACATACCTTTGGGCGGCAACAGACGCTCAACCCCCAGGGTATATTTTAACCTTTTTGTAGTTTGGCTTTTAACCGGATTTTGGCACGGAGCAGGCTGGAACTTTATTTTATGGGGAATGATATTGTTTGCAATAATAGCTATAGAAAAAGCCGGACTTAAGAAAATTCTGGACAGGTTTAAAGTTGTAGGTCATGCATATATGATTGTTTTAATACCGCTCACCTGGATGGTATTTGCCATAACAGACATGGGACAATTGGGCGTATATGCAGGAAGACTTATAGGTATAGGTGCAAACGGATTCGGTTCTGTATTTGAAGGAGATGTGGCTAAATTTGCAGATATGTACGGCGTTTTAATGATTATATGCGCTGTGCTGAGCGTGTCGGGACCGGCTAAATTGTTTAATAAGATTAAAGATAATGTACTAGGAGCGGTGATCTTATTTGCTATCTTCTGGGGTTCAGTATATTTAATCCATATGGGATTAAACGATCCATTTTTATATTTTAGATTTTAGGAGAAGACATGAAAAACTTTTTAAAATATTTTTTCTCAATTATGTTGATGTGCTCATGCCTTATAGTAGTTTCAATGTTTGCGTATAAAACGCTGTTTATTGACAATAAAACTCCTGATGGGCCGGGGGCTGATAATGTCACCAATGAAGAGGATACAGGCACCGGGGAGAAAAATCCGGAAGCTGCTCAGGAAGAACCGGTGGATAAAGTGCCGGCGCCGGATGACGCCCCGTTCGTTACGGCGGATTCTTCATATTTCAAAGACGCTCTTTTCATAGGAGATTCCAGAACTGTAGGTCTTCATGAGTATGGACAGATAGAAGGCGCGGATTTTTTTGCTACTACAGGGATGAATGTTTATAAAGTGCGCGATGAGTCGGTTGAGGTGGCAGGTGTAGGCAAAGTTACGCTGGAACAACTATTGAGCACTAAGCATTATGGCAAGATTTACCTGATGCTGGGAATCAATGAGTTGGGATATAATATGGAGCAGACTATAGGAAAATACAAGGAATTAGTAGACTGGCTCACTGAAAAAAATCCTGACGGCATACTCTTCATACAAGCTAATCTGCATGTGGCAGCAGCTCGCTCAGATACTGATGGTACTTTTAACAATAAGCGTATAAATCAATTTAACAAAAGCATATCTGAGTTTATAGATAATAAGAAAATATTCTATATAGACGTAAACAGTCTGTTTGATGATGAAAAAGGCAACCTGAAGGCTGAATATACCAGCGATAACACCCATATATATGCTAAACATTATGTTGAATGGAGAGACTGGCTTTTGAGCAAGGCCATTTTACCTAAAGGGGCAGATATACAGGAAGAGGAAGAATCTTCGCAGGATGTTTAAGATGCAGGTACACATCGGGTTAGAATACCAAAAGTTATATGAGAAACAGGAGGAAAGCGATGAAAAAACTGCTTATAGTTGTCGATTATCAAAATGATTTCGTCTCCGGTTCCCTTGGTTTTGAAGGAGCCGAAAAATTAGAGGAGCCTATAGGAGAAAAGATAAAAGCTTATCATAATATGGGAAGCAATGGGCAAGTAATATTTACTATGGATACCCACGACCGTCATTACATGGACACGCAAGAAGGAAAGCATCTTCCTATAGAACATTGCATAGAAGGACAGGATGGTTGGCAGCTGTATGGCAGCATAGCGGATTTAAAAGATTCTAATGACTTAGTCTTTTCTAAACCTACTTTTGGCTCATATGAGTTATGTGAATATTTGCGTAAACACAAAGACGAATATGAAAGTATGGAGTTTGTAGGTGTTGTGACTAATATATGCGTTATTTCTAATATAGCTTTGGCTAAAGCAGCTATACCTAATGTCCCTATATATGTAGATGCCGCATGCGTGGGAAGCAACGATCCTAAGTTGCAAGAAGCGGCTTTAGCTGTTATGGAAACCCTTCATGTAGAAGTTAAGAGGTAAAAATGATATATTTAAATAACGCCGCGACAACTGTTACAAAGCCTGAAATATACTATTCGGCTGATAATGCTTCGGAAGAACAGACAAAAAGTAAAATTGCAGATTTCTTTGGATGTAAAAATGATGAAAAGGTGATCCTTACTGAAAGTGGCTCTCAAGCAATAAGTGCAGCAATTAAAAGCCTGGTAGCTCCCGGGGATCATATTATTTCTACAGATATGGAATATGGCATCGTTTTAGATACTCTTGCAGAGATGGAAGAACGAGGATGCAGTATAACATATATACCCCTTAACGCATATGCTGCAGTTAGATATGATATGATTGAGAATGCTGTAAACGAAAAAACTACAGCTATAGTATGCTGCCATGGGTCAAACGTTACCGGCAATATTATAGATTTGGAAAAGATTGGGGCAATTGCGAGAAGACATAAGCTGCGCCTTATAGTGGACGGATGCCAAACTGCAGGTGCGATTGATATAGATTTGAACAGCTTAAGTGTAGATGCTTTTTGCTTTACAGGGCATAAAAAACTCATGGGTCCTCATGGTACCGGAGGTCTTTGCTTGAGAAAGGAATTGTCGTTAAGCGATGAAGCAAAAAATTTAATTGCAGTTCCATCGGAAGAAAAGCTCGGTAAACTCTGTGCCTCTTTGGATTTTATAAAAGAAAAAGGTATATATGGCGTAAGCATTTTTCCGCATAGATTAGCCAAAAGGTTTTTCGAGGCGGTCAAATCAATGAAAGCGGTAACAGTATACGGAGACTTTGGCACTAATTTGAGGATACCTACAGTATCCATAAGCGTAGACGGATTTTCTGCCGAAGATGTTAAGCTTTTCATGAGAAAAAGAGGCATAACGGTTAAGTCAGGTGATTTTAATGCGCCAAGGCTATTAAAATCCTTAGGAAAAGAACAAGAAGGATTAGTGCGCTTTAGCTTTGGCTATTTTAATACAAGACAAGAAGTGAACGAGGCCATTTGGGCCTTAATGGAACTCTTGGGACTTGATGATCTGTATTTGTTATCATAAATTAATTATAATAAATTAATTATAATAAAGCCCCAAGAGATATTCAGCATTTTATTCTTTTTCGTTGAAGGAAAGTTCCTGCTTGTTGAGCTCATCAAACAGTTCCTGCATCCTTACGTCCAATGTGGAATTGATTTCGGCACATGCTTTAAGTTCAAGGTCTACAATAGGCGCATGATATTTTTCATTTTTATATCTAAGCTGATGTTCAAGACTGGCCCAAAAGTCCATGGCGACAGTGCGCAGCTGTATTTCAACAGGCACTTCCTCACATCCGTCAAGGAGGAATACGGGTACTGATATTACCAGGTGAAGACTTCTGTAGCCGCTGTCTTTCGGATTTTTTATGTAGTCCTTTTTTTCGATTAAATGAATGTCGTTTTGCCCAAGCAGCATGTCTGCCACGGTGTATACGTCATCGATAAAATTGCACACTACCCGTATGCCGGCTATATCGTGGATGTTTTCTCTGGCCGAGGATATAGTAATCTCTTTCCCCAGCCTGTTGAGCTTTTCTTCAATGCTCTCCGGCGCTTTGAGACGCCTTTCCATGTGATGGATAGGATTATAATCGTGACGGACTGCAAAATCCTCACTTAAAATCTCTATTTTAATTCTCACTTGTTTTATGGCTGCTCTGTAAGCATGCCTGAACTTCTCAAATCCTTGCTGCTCTGTAAGGTGAACCGTTTGTGACACTTGACTTTACCCCCAGACTTTTCATATTTACATTTTAATTATACAAGATTATAATTAAAAAAGAAAGGAATTTAAGATGGAAAAAGTAGCTCTTGGAAATACATGCCTTAAAGTAAGCCGTATAGGCATGGGTGTAATGCCTATAGGCCCCAATCAGCTTTCTCTTCCGCTGGAAGAAGGTGCAGCCATCGTTAAATATGCGCTGGAAAAGGGAATAGATTTTCTCGATACTGCTCAATATTACCATACATATTCATATATAAGAGAAGCAATGAAAGGCAGTTCTTTTGAACCGGTAATCAGTTCTAAAAGTCTTGCTCCTGATTATAGCGGCATGATGAAAGCCATTGAGGAAGCCAGATCCGGTCTTGATATGGATATCATCGATATTTTCCTGCTGCATGAGATTCGAAGCGGAGATTTTGAAAAAAGACTGGGAGCATGGGAAGCCTTAAATGCTGCTAAGGCTAAGGGTCTTATCAAGGCTATAGGCATATCAACTCATAATATAGATGTGACCGATGAGATTTCAACTCAAAAAGAGTGCGACGTAGTTTTCCCTCTGATAAATTATGCGGGCCTTGGCATAAGAAAAGGCTCTGAAGCAGGCGACGCCCAAGAAATGTTGTCTGCTATTGAAAAATGCAAGACAGCAGGTAAGGGAATTTATGCTATGAAAGTTTTCGGCGGAGGAAATCTGACTGTTAACTATCAGAAAGCCCTTGATTTTATCTGCTCTAAAAATTGTATAGATTCTATAATGATAGGCTTTGGCTCCTGCAGCGATATAGATGACATTATCAGCTATATGGAAGGAACCATGGCGCCTGATTATAATCCCGACGTATCGAAGAAGAAAATAATAGTAGAAGAAAGCAACTGCGAAGGGTGCGGCACATGTATGAAGATGTGCCAATCCAATGCTTTGTATTTTAATGAAAGAGGCTTGGCGCAAATAGACGAGTCTAAATGTCTTACATGCGGATATTGCGCGCCTGTGTGCCCTTCCAGAGCTATTATAATGTATTAAAAACGATAAAATATATCTATATGAAAGGAACATTGATGAAGAAAAAATCAATAATAAGCTTGATACTCGTAGCAGCGCTGACTGCTGCTGCGGCTGTCGCTTTCGGCTCCACTGTGACCACCTCCCCATATACAGGTTCAAAGTATACTCATAACAGCAAGTTTGATAACATGCTCATCGTCGACGGAGTTGATGTTTCAGCTTGGCAGGAGGATATAGACTGGGTAAAAGCTAAAGCTGACGGTGTGGATTTTGCCATAATCAGAATAGCAGGACGAGGATATGGCGCAGCGGGAAATATGTATGCGGATGAAAATTATGCCGGTTTTATTAAAGGGGCTAAAGATGCAGGGATAATGGTCGGCGTATATTTCTTTTCTCAGGCTGTCAATGAAAAAGAAGCTAAGGAAGAAGCAGAACTGACGCTTAAATATTTAAACGGAGAAGATTTGGACTTGCCTGTGTTTATGGATTATGAGTTCGCCGGAGGCAATTCAGGTCGCCTTACAGCAGCGAAGCTTTCCAAAACACAGATGACTAAAAACGCAGAAGCGTTTTGCAGTACCATTGAGGCTGCCGGATATGATGCGGGACTGTATGCGAACCTTACATTCCTGAATAACAATATAAACGGAAAAACATTGGAAAACAAATACACCATATGGGCAGCGCAATACTATAAAATGTGTGAATACCAAAACGAATATGATATATGGCAATACAGCTCCAGCGGCGATGTGAACGGAATAGACGGCAGGGCAGACGTGGACTTTTGGTATGTAGATCAAAAACCTAAAGCCACCGCTGCAAAATCTATCGTCAATTGTGATATTTCCTTCGCCAACGCTTCTTATTATTTGTACAATTCAGGCAGACCTATAGAGCCCGAAATCATAGTAGAATACAATGGGACAAGGCTTACGCAGAACAAAGATTATAAGGTAGGATACATAAAAAATACTGCTCTGGGCACGGGATATGTGTATGTACAAGGTATGGGCGGTTATTCAGACTATCAGCTCGTGCCTTTTACCATTTGCAATGAACTGCCGGAGGATATAGGAATTCATGCCAACGTTGATATACAAAGTAAAGAATACGACTTTGGAAATTATGTGACCGGAGTGGACTTTTCCACCGACGTAAAGACGTTTACATCTAAGATCACTCTTGGAGAAGGATTGACCATGAAACTTACCAACGCTTCCGGTAAAGAAGTGACCAGCGGAAATGTAGGGACAGGCATGAGGCTTACGATTACTGACAGCCAAGGAACGGTCGTAGGTGCTGCTCAGATCGTAATACGAGGCGACTGCGATGGCGATGGAACATGCGGCCTTTCGGATTTGCTTAAGATAAGAAAACAAATAGTAGGCCTTGAAAAATATGGAGGCGCTCAGCTTAAAGGACTCGACGCCAACAAGGATGATTCCGTAGGACTGGCTGACTTACTGGCCTTCAGGAAACACATAGTAGGAATAGATACCATAGAAAACTAGAAGGGATATTTTATGAAAAAAAGATTGTTATATTTGGTGATGATTTTGACTCTCGTGCTTGGCATGACTTTCACTCAAGAAGGCTTTGGCGCTTCTGTAAGCGCCGGTATGTCAGGAGGCTCATGCCAGGTGGGCAAGACTGTCACCGTGACACTTACGTATTCGGGTGCAACTATGGGTGCATCAACTATCAATCTAAGTTATGATTCTTCTGCGTTGACATTATCTGGACAGGGCGGCAATATATCCATGGCTAATGGGAACACTTTTCTATTAGAGGCTATGGGTACATCTTCAATGTCAGCTACGTTTACATTTACTGCAAAGAAAGCGGGAAACTATACTGTTACAGCGACTACCACTGCTGGAGAAACATGGGATCAGGGTTCGTTTTCCTGCGGTCCTGTTTCTGCCACAATTAAGGTGTCAGAGCCCCAATCATCCTCTGGGGGAAGTTCTTCGTCCGGTTCCTCAGGCTCATCCAGTTCCGGTTCATCGTCGAGTTCAAGCTCTTCCAGCTCCGGTTCCAATACAAATTCAGGCACGCCTAACAGGAGAGGTGATTTTACTGATGAAGAATTGATAAAGACTGATACGGAGGAAGAGCAGGAAGAGGAGGAACCATTAGAGAAGCCTGAGCAAATCGAAGTGGAGATAGGAGACAAGACTTATGTAATTTGCGAGGACATTACAGAAGAGGATGCTCCGGCCGGCTTTAAACTTGCCAAGGCAAAATACGGAGAATGGGATTGGGAAATTGCCGTCTATTCCGATGAAGAGGGCAATTATGTACTGGTATGTCTGATGGTTAAAGAAACTGAAGACAGACAATTTTTCCGCTACAACGAAGAAAAAGGTACTTTTAATGATGAAATTCCGGTATCTGTTGCAGAGTTTATGGAATATAAGAACTTAGCCGCTGCAGCGGCAGCTGATGATGAAGAAGAAGAAAACGACAGCGTTTTAGTTCCTGTGCTTATAGGAATTTTGATTGTTGCGGCTGCAGGCGTGATAGTTCTTCAGGTTAATATAATCAGAAAAAGAAAAAACAGCGAAGAATGGTAGAAAATGATTAAAACAAGCCACAAGAAGCCGCAAGAAAGCCGCAAGAAAGTATTTCTTGCGGCTTGTTTAATCATATACCGTAATAAGAACTGAGAAATATTGAAACTGCAGGAATGACCGCTACAGACAGTAATGTAGTCAAAGCTACAAACTCGGCTGCAAGAAGATAATTTTTGTTTTCTTCTTCAGCAATAGCTGCAGTAATTACAGCCGCAGGGAAAGCTCCGCCGAAAATGAGAGCGACTTTAACGCCTGTATCTATCGGGAGCCAGTTGATTGCCAGAAATATCAATATTGGGATACCTATCATCTTTATCAAAGAAGAAATGAAAAGATGACGGTTTTTTATAATTCTGCTCATGTTGCTTTCTGAAAGTTGAACTCCTACTAATATCATAGATAACGGCACAGTTATGCTTCCTATCAATTCTATAGTATCAAAAGCAAGAGAAGGCAGCTTGATACCGCAAAACAGCATTATAACGCTGACTGCCGATATTATCATTGTAGGATTGCATAATTTTTTTAGTATGTACTTGATATCAAATACGCTTTTTTCCGAAGAATCTCTGCCCATGTTTAAAACAAATGAACCGGCAGAAAACAGATAAAGGTTAAGCATTATATTGTGCAGAACCACAAAATAGAGTATATTGCTGCCAAAAACTGCTTGAGTTATGGGGAATCCCATAAAGCCATTGTTTATGCTGGCAAAGCAAAGGACATAAACTCCCAAATCTTCAGAAGGCACAACTTTAAGAAGTTTTTTGCAGATTAAATATCCTAATATGGAAGTGAAAACAAAAAACAAAGCTCCAAGAACGAAAATCTCTGCTGTAGCCATTCCTAAATCAGGATCAAATTCTTTTGATGTTATAGAAGTTATTACCATGCATGGCATGGTAATGTTCATCAGTAAAGACACGAAATATTTGTCTGCACTGGACGGTACAACGTTGGTTTTGCCGGCAGCAAAACCAACGGCCATAATTAAAAAAATTGATAAAACATTAGTTATTATTGCAGTCATAAAGACATTGTAGCATTAAAAACCTGTATATTAAAGCCATAATTTGAAAAGTTTTGGATTTCAGACGGGGCTTTTATACAGGAAGAGTTGTCTGACTACGACAGAGAAGCTATCGTAGTATTGAATCTTAATGTAAAAGGTAAGCCCATCAACGCTTCCATAACCTCTCTTGGAACCTTAAACAGCAGTATAGCCCATCCAAGAGAAGTTTTTAAAACATCCATATTATCCAATGCTGCTTCGATAATTCTGATGCACAATCATCCAAGTGGCGATTGTACTCCAAGCCGGGATGATATAGACATGACTGAGCGTATGTATATGTGCGGCCAAATTTTAGGAATAGAGGTATTGGATCACATCATTTTAGGTCAAGATACATATTTCAGTTTTAGCGATAACGGCTTGGTTTTCCGAGAACCCGTAACAGCAAATTGCATGAAAAAGCTGAGCAAAGAATTCGAAGAAGAGCCTGAAATGTGATTGATCTATGAACAAATGTTCGATATAATAAGGCAAAGAAAAGAGGGGGGAGAAGAAGAGTATAACTGTTTACAGCTTGGATCTCTTAACCTGAAGGAGATACAAAGTTTTAATAAATGGGTCAAAATATGGCAGTGGGAAGATGAAGACCCCGACGAGAGCTGCGACTTATTAGAAATAGTTTCAAAGCCTGCTTACTTGTAATACGCTATGAAAGGGACGCGAAAAGAAATTACTTTTGATCTTGATACAAATCAATTACAAAAGTATTACCCAAGTAAAAATTGGAGAAAAGCATATGTAGACATAAAAAAGCACATGCTGAAAAATGGATTTTCATGGCAGCAAGGATTTGTATATGTATCTAACGGGTTATGGACAAACCCTGAACTCACGGATTATTTAGATCAGCTTGCAAGCAAGCAGCCGTGGCTGAATGTTTGTATGAGGGATTGTACTGTAACAAATGTAGGCAGGATACATAATCAAACATATCTTTTCAGCAAAGAAAGATTATTGCAGAAATTAGAAAAAAGTAAAGATGTAAAGGCAAAGACATCTGAAAAAGAAAAAGAGGAAGAAGAGGAAATATAACAGATAAAAAGCCGAAAGGCTCTTTATGCCAAAGGGCCATCGCTTGGCGGTTTGATCACTTTCCCGGAAGAGAGGTGATAGGCTATGAATTACATAACCGTAAGTGATTTGTTCACTTTCTCGTTATTAGTTGTAGCTATTATCACTCTTTGCAAAAAGAATGATAAGTAAAATAAAACCGCCAAACAATTAAGTTTGACGGTTTTACTCTTAAACTATTTTAGGATCGAACCGCCATTCCAAAAGCGGTGGCCCATTTATTAACTAAAATATACCACCGTTTAGAAAGTATGTCAAGAAAGCGGGGGAAAAATATGAGAAAGAAGATATATATACTGGTGTTTGCCCTGATTTGTATACTCTC
>UQEW01000019.1 GCA_900540145.1 uncultured Eubacteriales bacterium | reverse complement strand
CAGTTCTTCCTGTACCTCGGGCTTCATCCAGTAACAGCGCCCGTCCGCACTGTTGAACTTTGGCAAATTCATAGCGATTTCCTCCTATCAGGTCTGCTGGTGCTGCATGGATACGATCTGGCAGTCAGGGCAGAACTCGATGTAGAGTGTGCCCTCTGTGCCGTCCATCAAAGTATCCCACTGGATCTGGGCCAGATATTTCATGGGCTTTCCGCAGTGGGGGCAGGCGGTGTATTCCCAGTCCTGAACCCAGTTGGCAAAGCCGCCAACGGTGTTCACATCGTCACAGGCGGCGCCATAGAACAGGGGCATTGGCGCACCGCCCAGCACGAAGGGATTTTCGGTAAGGGACCTGTAGTCCTCCGGCCGGACATAGCAGTCCATCTTTCCCGCCCCGTCAAAGAGCTCTGAGGGAAAGACCTCTACGCCGCCGTCCAGAGTAAAGCGGTTGAAAGCGGGGCCTTTCAGAAAGCCCACGCAGTTGGGACAGCAGGTGGCGGTCAGAATGCCGTCCAGCCCCAGAAACTTCAGCCGCTCGTCCCGGCCGTCCAGCACCAGCATGTCCGCCATCCGCCCGCCGCAGTGGGGACAGGTGTCCTCCCGTGCCCGCCCGATGCGAACGGGGGACACTTCACCGGGGGCTCCCTTGACGAAGGAAAAGCAGGTATCGAAGTTGAGTTGGGTCCGTTGTCCCTTTTTATTAAAGGTCCAGCCGCCGCACTGGGCGTAAATGGACGGGTCTACATAGAGCTTCTTGCGCCAGGAGCGGGGATGATTCTCCAGTTCCAACAGCGTTTCCAGTGCCCGACCATCGCCCTGGAAAGCAAGGCAGCACATCAGGTTGGACGCTTCACTGGAATCCTCTGTGGACAGCAGCGCGTGGATCAGGCCCTCCCCCACATCAGCGGGAGCGTGATAATAGATCTCACAGGGCCAGAACACCCCTGCGGCCAGCGCCGCCCGCTGGATTTCCGGGGTGATGGCGTCCCGGTAACCCAGCAGCTGCCAGAAGTCGGTGCATTCGGGGTCCTCCATATCAGCAAGCCGATGGATGTTCTGGATCAGGTTTTTCTGCTTTGCAGCAATCTGTTCCGGCGTCCAGGCCAATGCAGTTTTTCGCTCTTGCTCACACTTGCATTTCCAGCACAATCCGTCATAGCCCAAAGGGGTCCCACAGCCGGGACAGGTATATTTCAGACTCATATTTTTCGACTCCTTTCAGATGATAGAAAAACGCCCTGCGACACCCTGCCACTTGGACAGGCTGACGCAGGGCAAAAAAGCCGCACAGAACCAGCAGCCGGTTTCAGAAAATCAGCCTTTTTCAAAAACTGAACGATGGAGTTGCGTTGTACCCTTACGGGGAGGTGTTGGTTATTTCTGTGCATCTTCTTTCACTCTGTTTACTCTTTCTTTTATCCGCTGCATTTCATCCAACAGGGCGTTGATTTGAAATTCCACCATATCCTCCGCCATCTCCGGAAACAGGAAGGGCATGGTGTTTGGAATTGCCTTGTAGACCATCATCATGGACAGGGCAAGGTTGCCAAATAGGCGGGGTTCTATACAGTCCACAGTAAGACCGAAAATAACAAGCAGATCACGGAATAATTTCGTCTGATCGTCACGGAAGGCTTGGAAATTTTCTTGGGAGAGGCAGCGGTAAATCTCCTGTTCTTCTTCAATGGACAATACGGCGATCCCCTTTTTCTCACCGTAAGCGCAGGTTTCTAAAAAGGTTCGAACACCGTCCCTCCAACTGAGGGCAGGATCTCCCATCAGTTTCCTGGCATATTGCAGCAGCTTGGGCTGCTGATATCGAAGTGCCTCCAACACCAGTTCTTCTTTGGAGGGAAAAAAGGTGTAGAAAAAGGTCTTGGAGATGCCTACTTTTTTGCACAGGACATCAATACTGCTGTGGATGAGTCCTCGGTCCACAATACACTGGATCACAGTAGTCAGCAGAGCAGTCCGCACTTGCTCCCGTTCCTGTTCCGAATAGGCTTTTCGCCCCATAGTCTTCAGCTCCATTCAAAATTAAAATCCAAAATACAAAAGTAGTATTTATTTGATTGTATCTTATTTATAGCAAATATGCAATCTGTAATTTATGAAATAAATGTAAACATTCATCATTCAGTAATCGAGTAGGAGGAAATTCCTCTGATTGAGGAATTTCCGACCTCTCACACCACCGCTCATGCGGTTCCGCAAGCGGCGGTTCAATCAACTTAACATTTGACGCGCCTTTCGGCGTAATAGTTACTCATGGAAACTAGCCCGAATGCGGCTAGCCTTTCGTTACTAATGGCTTTGTGCACCCAGCCGTTGTGGGCAAGCCTCGCATAGCGGTCCCCACAGTAGGCAACATTGTATGCCGCCCAGCGTGGTACTCCCAGTTTCATCAAGTTCTTTGCCCTGTTCTTCGCCGTTTTCCAGTGTTTCCATATACACATCCGCAGGCGATAGCGTATACTACTGTCCAGGCGTTCACACAGCACCTTCATGCTCCCGATTTTGAAGTAGTTTATCCATCCTCGGATAAGCTGGTTCAGTCTCTGCACTTTGTAGCTGTTGCTCACTCCCCAGCTTCTGCATGTCAGTTTCTTCATTTGTGCTTTGAATTTCGCTACTGCTTTCGGGTGCGGTCTGGCTTTGTATCCTTTGGCATACCTGTCATAGTAAAATCCAAATCCGAGATACTTAATTCCTTGGGGCTTTTGTCCACCTTGCTCTTTTCCGCATTTACTTTCAGCCCCAGCTTTTCCTCAATATATCGACTGACGCTTTTCATTACTCGTTCCGCCGCCTTTTTACTCCCTACCATGATAATTAGGTCGTCTGCATAACGCACGAAATCCAGTCCTCTTGCTTCTAGCTCTTTATCCAACTCGTTCAGCATGATATTTGCAAGCAGCGGTGATATATTTCCTCCCTGCGGCGTTCCGACGATTGTATCTTCATACTCGTCATCTGTCATCATCTTGTCATGGTCTACCGTGTCGAAGAACTTTGCTAGGTCGATATCCACTATCCAGTTATGCCCGTCATTCATCATTTCTAATGTCTTCAGCACTGCCTGTTGTACAAAGCGGTCAACTACCGTTGGTACTCCAAGTTTTCTTGTCCCGCCATCTGGTTTTGGTATCTCCACCCGTCTGACCGGCTGCGGTTTGTACTTCCTTGTCTTAAGCTGTTCCCTGATGTTTTCGCCATTTTCCCAAAGGTATGCGCCAAGTTCCTCTACGTTCATCCCGTCTACTCCTGTTGCCCCTTTGTTCCTTACGACTTGCAGATATGCTGCATTGAGGTTATCTTTGCTCACTATCTGCTCCATGAGACGTTGTTTCCTTTCTGCCCCTTTTGCCTTTGCCGTCTTTGATGTCATCGACAGACGTTTACTCCGGCTACGAAGTGGAACGTACTTCAACTGATTGATTGTTCGGTCCTTCGCTCCACTCCCGTTACAGGAGCTTCTTCACTACTACGACCTCTGCTGACTTCTCACAGTTCGTTGTTACTACGGCTAATGGAACCGCCTGTGAGACCTCCCCGCTTAAGGTGCGGACTCTTTCCCTCCATCTACCTGCCACATTTACTGGTACTTCCGGCAACTTTTGGACTTCAGCGTCTTTTGCCGCCTTATCCGTATTTCCCAGCCTTATATGTGGTTCCTGTTCGTCAGGCCAGAGGTTTGCCTTCAGCTTCCTCCAGATTCCACCTCACGATGGACACCCTTGCTGTTCAGCTATGTGCTTCGTCGTTGCCTACGCGCACTCGGGGCTTTCACCCGTTAGAGTCCGCCCATGTCGGGCGAACAAAAAGCCCGAAGTCTTTTGCAAAACTTCGGGCAGTTAAACGCAAAAACGGCAGACAAGTTTTTAGCGACTTGTCTGCCGTTTGAAGCAGTTATTCTGTTGTACGGGAGTTCAAATCTATTCGCAAAGCAAAACAGCCGTTTTATATCTACGAATATACATCTTGAAATCCCGGCATTTGGGTAGCAAAAAACCCGATAAAATCGGGTTTTTTCATGGGATATATCTTTTCCTTATTTTGGTGGAGCATAGGGGGTTCGAACCCCTGACCTCTTGACTGCCAGTCAAACGCGCTCCCAGCTGCGCTAATGCCCCGCACTATTTACTTACTGGGTTATTATAGCATAAGTTTAATTACAGCGCAAGAATTATTCAAATTAATATTGCTTTAATATTGTCGGTTCTTTTCATATTACATGACAAGTAGTATAATAAATCTGATTTATTTTATAGGAGCGCATAGGAAAATGGAGTCTGAAATCAAAAAAATCATACAATCTACAGCCGAAAGTTTGCACAGGCCTGACTTGTTTCGCAAGCCGCTCGTTTCCTTCTCATCAGCCAGCGACCCCCGTTACCCATCGCTAAAAGAAAAGATAGGGCCGTGGCATATGACACCTGAAGAATTGCTTCCGGGAGCAGTCAGCGTAATCAGCTACTTCGTGCCTTTTACGAAAAAAGTTGCCCTTCATCCCAATGACTCAGATGAAGGCTCTCCTATCTGGGCTGAAGCGTATCAAGAGATCAACAAACATTTCATAAACATCAACGATGCAGTAATCTCCTTACTTAAGCAAAATGGATATGACGCTGTGGCAATACCGCCTACTCACACTTACAGCCCCACCGACTTAAAATGTTTATGGTCCCACAGAAGCGCAGCGGTAATTTCGGGGCTGGGAAGCTTTGGCGCCAACGGCCTTGTAATTACCGAGAAAGGCAGCGGAGGAAGGTTTTGCTCAGTAATCACGTCCGCAAAACTCACCCCCAACACTGAAGCAGCCGAGCAAAGATGTCTGTATTTAAAAAGCGGTACTTGCGGACTATGTTTCAACATTTGTCCTGTCAACGCTCTTAACCCTGATAGATTCGAAAAGTTTGTTTGTCAAGACAGGCTTAATCATAACGAAAAAGAAATAACATCTAAAACAGGGCTTCAAAGCGCTGACATTTGCGGTAAATGTATCAGCATATGTCCTTTCGCTTATATAGAATAAAACAGACGGTATTCTTTTCACGGCAATGTATTTTCGCATCTCGAAATTAAATGAGGTTTAAAAATGAAAGAATATTATAAAATAGGTGAAATCTCTAATCTATACAATATCGGTACTGACTCTCTAAGATATTATGAAGAAATGGGCATTTTAAACCCCAAAAGAGATAATAACGGCTACAGAATGTACAGCATCAACGATATACGTAAGCTTAATATAATCAGAGAACTTCGCTCTATCGGCTTTTCCATAAATGAAATAAAAGCGCACTTGGCTGATTTTAATTTGCAGAAGACCAAAGAACTTTTCATTAAAGCCATAGACACCATAGATGAGAAAATTTGCCAACTCGAGCAACTGAGAAATCAATTGGCAGAAAGAGTTGAAGATATAGATTATCATGTGAATTCAAAAATCAACTTTGAAATTCCGCAAATATGTGCGTTCCCGGAAAGAAATATTCTTAAGCTCAGCGAAAGTGTGCAGAGAGATGATGACTTGGATTTTATCATAAAAAAATTGCAATCTGAATATGAAGATCAGCTTTATATAATAGGCAATGGAGACATAGGCGCTACCATTCCCTTAGATTATCTTCAAGCAGGCAATTACGGCCTGTTTGATTCAGCATTCTATATTGTAGGGAGAAACGACCAATTCGATTCCATTCTCCCCAAAGGTCAATATCTGTGTATGACTGTAAAAGGCGGTTATTCAAAAATTAAACCTTCTTGGATAAAATTATTGGAATATGCTGATCGACAAAATCTCCAGATGGAAGGTCATGCCATCGAATTATACATCATAGACAATCACGACACAGGTGATGAAAACGAATACATCACTCAGCTTCAGATAAAAATCAGATAAGGAGAACTAAAGGAGAGAACTAAATGATAACCCATCCCTTTCCACCGCTATACAACGACCATTCTAAAATATTGATATTAGGCTCTTTTCCCTCAGTCAAATCCAGGGAGCAGATGTTTTTTTACGGTCATCCTCAAAACAGGTTTTGGAAAGTTACATCGTCGGTCTTTCAATGTCCGCTGCCAACTACCATAGAAGAAAAGCGAAGCTTTCTCCTGGCTAACTGCATAGCCCTCTGGGATGTAATCGCTTCCTGCGACATAGAAGGTAGCTCGGACAGCTCGATAAAAAATGTAATACCCAATGACCCAAGCCCCATACTCAAAAAAGCCCCTATAGAAAAAATATTCGTCAATGGCAAAACTGCGGAAAAATATTATAACAAATATACTAAATCCATTACCGGCATAACTGCCCACGTTCTTCCTTCCACCTCTCCTGCCAATGCGGCATGGACGCTGGATAAGCTTATAGAAGCGTGGAAAATTATAAGACTGTAGATATGACAAATATGGTTTAAATTTAAAAATCCAGGAAATAATAAGGAATGATTCTATTTACAGGGAGGTAACCAATGAAAGCAATTGTTGACCGTGATGGATGCATAGGCTGCGGTATGTGTGCCGAAATATGTCCAGATGTATTCGAAATCGCCGACGACGGACTTGCATCAGTCATCAAAGAGCCGACCGACTTGAACATTTCCAAGGCTCATGAGGCAGCAGAGAGTTGTCCTGTCCAAGTCATACATGTAACAGATTAAATATAACAAACAAGAATCTGCCCGGCATTAGCGGAAAAAAGCGTTAATGCTGGGCAGTCCCCCATCATATCTTTATAAAATCTTTTACTGTCTTTTCGTATAAGTCCTTGTCCACCAGGTAACTCATCCCATGGCCGGCTCCGGGAACTATTAAAAGCTTCTTTTCAGACCTGCATGCTTTGTAAATTTCTTCTGCCATATAACAAGGCACAAAATCATCTGCCCCTCCATGTATTATCAATATAGGAACGTCGCTCTCAGAAACTGCCGATACGGCGCTGGATTCCGTCAAATTAAACTTTCCGAACACCATCGCTCCAAGCCAGACGAACGGATACATCAACTTGTCCGGTAAGCCGCTGTCCCTCATGACTTTATTAATTATGGCCTTAGGCGAGGAATATCCGCAATCAGCTACTATAGCCTTGACGTTTTTAGGCAGCCCCAAATCGGAAGCCATAAGCACAGTAGCCGCCCCCATGGATACGCCTGAAAGTACTATTTCTGTATCTTCTCCGAAACGTTCTACGGCATATCTGACCCAAGACAAACAGTCCTTTCGCTCATTGATGCCAAAGGATATGGTCTTTCCCCGGCTCATGCCGTGGGCCCTCTGATCTATCAGCAAGGAGTTATGGCCTGACTCCCTTGATATCTTATTGCCTCCGCAGAAATCTCTCATGGCATTGCCATTGTACCCGTGAAACTGGATGTCTAAAGGAGCTCCATCCTTCACATGATAATATCTGCCGTGAAGCTTAAGGCCGTCAAAAGAATTTATGAATACGTCTTCTGCCGTTATTTCTTTCAGTTGCTCCATAAGTTCCCTGACCTGCGGTCCTTCTTCGCCCGCCCGTCTGATAAATCCGTCCCAGTCTTCCTGCCTCTTTCTGTCGGAAAGGAAAGCTTTTCTATACGCATAATAAGAGATTGCGGCGGCTGTTAATATCAGCGCCGCAATTATTATAATCCATATCATTTTTATTTATATTCTTCTCTCAAAGTTTTGATCAGCTCATCGATTTTGTCCACAACTTTTACAAAATCTTCTTCTTTGTATCCTCTCGTAGTCATAGGAGCCGTTCCTATTCTTACGCCGGAAGTTTCTTTAGGAGTGCGCTTTTCATTAGGCACACAGTTCTTATTTAAAGTTATTCCTATTTCGTCGCATCTTTCCTGCAGTATTCTTCCGCTGAAAGGCTCGTCCGACAAATCAAGCAGTATGAGATGATTGTCCGTTCCGCCCGTTACAACTTTATATCCCAGCTCTATAAACCTGTCCGACAAGGCTTTGCAGTTTTTTACCACCTGCTTTACATATTCCTTATATTCAGGTTTAAGAGCCTCTTCAGCGCACACTGCCTTTCCGGCGATTACATGCTCAAGAGGTCCTCCTTGGGCATAAGGAAAGACAGCGCTGTCTATCTTTTTAGCCAATTCTTTTCTGGCGAAAATCAATCCGCCTCTCGGTCCTCTCAAGGTCTTATGAGTCGTAGTGGTCACTATATCCGCATATCCGAATGGAGAAGGATGTGCGCCGCCTGCTACGAGACCGGCAATGTGAGCCATATCCACCATGAAATATGCTCCGACTTCTTTAGCTATTTGAGCGAAAGCCGGGAAATCTATAATTCTGGAATAAGCTGAAGCTCCTGTAAGTATCAACTGCGGTTTATGTTCAATAGCTTTTCTTCTCACGTCTTCCATATCGATGTAACCTTTTTCATCTACATCATAAAACACCATATTGTAAAGCTTTCCGCTGAAGTTGACCGATGAACCGTGAGTTAAATGGCCTCCGTTATCCA
Source organism: uncultured Eubacteriales bacterium (assembly GCA_900540145.1). Lineage (GTDB taxonomy): Bacteria > Bacillota > Clostridia > Peptostreptococcales > Anaerovoracaceae > Fimisoma. The sequence continues at coordinate 22,191 of UQEW01000019.1, read as the reverse complement.
ATGAAAGAGATAAGATGGTATCTCCCGGATTTAAGATTGCCTTATAAGCTGCAAAATTGGCTTGTGAACCGCTGTGAGGCTGTACATTGACATGATAGTCGGTATCAAATACTTTTCTCCACACATCGCAAGCATATTCCTCAAGCTCATCTACAAACTCAGTGCCTCCGTAGTAGCGCCCTGTGTTGCCGGAAGTCCTGACATAAGGGTAACCTTCCGCATATTTCCAGCTGAGGCAGCTTCCGCATGCCGCCAAAACCGCCTCAGAACAATAGTTTTCGGAAGCTATCAATTCTATATTGTTTTTTTGTCTGTTATACTCTTTTTCTATAAATCCGCCTACCGTTGGAGATGCCTTCTTTATAAACTCAATATTATCTTTGTTGTAACTGCTGTTATCCTTTCCATTGATATCGAACATTCTTATCCTCCGTTTCTTTTAGTATATACGATTTTATCATATGTCTTGATTCAATTCAACTTTACTCAAAGGGTTCTTCTTCATCCCATTGCCCATCCGCATCTTCTTCAAGCTTTAAAATGGATACTTCAAAAGCTTTTCGCACTTCAGACGTTCCGTCCTCAAATTTCTTTTTATATTCCCTGCTCTGTATCCTGCCTTCTATAAATATTTTAGTACCGACGCCTAGAGTCTCTGCATAGTTGGCATTTCTCCCCCATGCTATGCAAGGTATGTAATCTGATTTGTTATACATTCTATTGACAGCTATCATCAAATCGCATATGTCTCTGCCCAGCGGCGATGTTCTCTTTATCGGCGGTTTGCACAAAAATCCTTCCAGATATACGTAATTTTCGTAATAAACCATATCCTCATTAATTATGATTTCTCGGGCAAAAACGACGACATTGAGTTTATTCCTGCCCTCTACCGTCTCATTATAAGTTCTTATCTGCCCTGTTATCTCAACAAAATCTCCCACCTGAAGAGGCGTTTCATATATAAGTCTTTCGGAAATCATAACGTTTATTTCGTCCACATAACCGCTTCTCCTTTCTATACCCAGTTCAAAGGTATAGAAGGCTTCTCCGTAAGTCTTATGACTGAACTGCAAAGGGCTCTTTATCTGCCCGCAGGCTGTAATCTTATTGGTTTCATAAATATTGTCAGCTGTGTTTTTCATAGACTCCCTCCCAAAGAAACTCGCATTGGTACAGTTTATTATTTTCTTTGGGAAGTTATTCCTGTAATATATTTAGTCATTAACGCAATAAACACAAATCCTAAAGCTATGGCCAAAGCCATGGTCAACGCATTTTCTCCGTTTTGCGCAAACTGCTCCTGGTCTCTGTTAACAAGTCCGGCCATAGTATAATAAAGGCTTCCTCCCGGTATTAGAGGAACTGCCGCCGCAGTAAGAAAAATCGTAGCCGGGGCCCTATTGACTCTTGCCATTATTTCAGCATATACAGCTACAAAAAGAGACGCTATAAAGTATGGTATAAAGTAGCCTTCTATCTGCTCCTGGCATAAAAGATATACCAGCCAGGTGGCCGCTCCGCCTATTCCTGCCAGCAGTATCTGCTTTCCCTTCATCTTTAAGAAAATAGCAAACCCTATTGAGCCAAACAATGCCATTGCCACTTGCGTAATCATGCAATACCACCTCCCGTAAGAATAAGCGAGAGGGCAAATCCGCAAGCTATAGCAGCCGCCAGCAAAAGAGAATTTACCAGCCGCAGCAATCCTGTCGCTATATCCCCGGTAAGCATATCCCGCAATGAGTTGGTCATGGCTATCCCAGGTATCATAAGCATTATTCCACCTATCATTATCTTATCCGTGTTAGTTCCCAAGCCGATATTTACGCACAATATGGAAATAAAACCAGCCGCTACGGATGTGATAAAGACTTTAGCTAATTGATTAGTCTCAAATTTCCCTATAAATCTTAAAATAAAGTTGATTATTATCCCCAGCAAAGCCGCCGCAACACCGTCCTTTATATCTCCGCCGAAAAACACAGTAAAACAGCCTGATATTAAAAGAGCTGCCGCATACTCTACCCACACCGGTGCTTGCTTTCGGTTCATCACCTCGTCGTATTTTTTGACGAGGACGTCAAGGGAAGGTTTTTCTCTGCATATATATCTCGACAAATCGTTAAGATAATCCAACCTGTCAAAGTTGGCGTCGTTCCTGGTGATGCGTCTTATTTGAGTAATTATGTTTCCCTCCGGGTCCTCAAAGGTTACCTGGATATTGGAAGTAATGATAAATGTATTGATTCTATCGCATCCGTAGGCACTGCACATTCTTATTATGCTGTCTTCCACCCTGCCTACTTCAGCGCCGCATACCAACATTTCTTCAGCAACGTCCAGTATGGCCTGAAGCAGCTTGTTATAGTTCATTATCTTATCTCCAATTTCATTATCTCAGGATGACAAGTCTTCTGATATTGCGGACACTGGGCGCATTCAAAGAAAAGAGGCGCGTTTTCAGGGGCTACCTGTTGAAAGCCCAATGTTCTGAAAAATCCCGGGGCTCTGGCTACCAAGTAAAGAGATTCTCCGCCCCTGTCTTTAACTTCTTTTATAGCTTCATCCATCATCAGCTTTCCAAGGCCTGATTTTCTGAAAGCGCTGTCCACCGCAATTCCGTCTATGATATATTTCCCCTGTCTCATGGCCAGGACGCATCCTCCTGCCAGTTTGTCGTCTTCCGCCTCGGCTTTCCAGCACTTGACTATGTCTGTGTCCACTTCCTCGTCTCCGTCAAATTCCAGCTGGTTTTCAACGAAGAACTTTACCAATCTTTCGTATTGGTCGGTAACTTCAAGTTTGAAATCATTCATCTTTTAACATGCTCCTTATCTTTCCTATCAGATATAAAGACCCGGCGAATATGACGACATCAAATTCACCCTGCCTTTTCTCTGCTTCATCAAAAGCTTGTTGATAATCTTTTATGACTGTGCAATCTGCTCTCCTGTTTTCCAATATATTAGCCAGCTTTTCAGCCGCAAGTCGTCTAGGGCTTTCCGGCTCTGTAACGATGAAGGTATTTGTTATCTTTACAAATTGGTCAGCCATCTTTCTTACATCTTTATCAGCTAAAGCTCCGACGATCATAAGAATTTTTTTATCTTTAAACAAGCTGTTTACCGTTTCTTGCAGAGCCCTGGCCCCATCTTCATTATGTGCTCCGTCGGTTATAAATAAAGTTTCTCTTTGAAATACTTCGAACCTTCCTGGCTGTCTGGCCGATTTCAAGCCCCTGAGCAGGGCGTTTCTGTCAAGCTTTATGTCTCTCCTCTCTTCCATTATGCTGAGCGCTGACAAGGCGGCTACGGCGTTTTCCACCTGATGCCTTCCCGTCATGGAAATCTCTATGTCTCTGAAAATGACTCCCTGAACATCCGCATCAAATTTACAGCCTTTTAGGCTTTCTTCTTTAATTGCAACAGGTATATTTCTCGTCTCGAAGAACATGCTCTTATGCTCAGCTGCCTTTTCTTCTATCACTCTCAGAGCCCTTATATCTCTGGCGCTGGTTACTACCGGGCATCCATCTTTTATTATGCCCGCTTTTTCCGTTGCTATTTCTTCTATGGTATTTCCCAGCCTATCCATGTGGTCCATGGATATAGATGTTATGATGGTCATCAAAGGTTCTTTGCATACGTTGGTAGAATCGCCCGAGCCTCCCAGTCCTACCTCAAGAACTACATAGTCACAGCCTTTTTCCTTAAAATACAGAAATGCAACGGCCGTTATGACTTCAAATTCTGTAGGTGACTGTTGTCCACTGTCTGTCATCATTTTTACCTGCTGCAGTACCTTATCCGTATAAAGTTCCAGATCATCATCTGATATATACCGGCCGTCCAGCTCTATTCTCTCATTAAAGGATTCAATAAAGGGGGATATATATATTCCGGCTTTATATCCTGCTTCTCTGAGGACGCTGTATATATATCTGCATACTGAACCCTTTCCGTTGGTTCCGGCCACATGAATGACTTTGAGTTCATCCTGAGGATTTCCCAGAAGTTTGAGCAGTTCTGTCATTCTCTCAAGGCCTAGTATACTGCCAAACCGTTGAAATTGATGGATTTTTGCTATAGTATTATCTTTTTTTGTCATTAGATGTTTTGTTTTTCATTCCTTTCATAGGTGTATGACGGGCGAGCTTATAATCCTGCTCGCCACATCGGCTGCCGAAAGGCCTTCGCCCTTGACTGAAATGTTGTATAATTTTTTGTTTTTTTTAAAAAATGCAACATCGTCCGGTGTCCTCCATCGTCCGGTGTCCTCCGGTATACGGTGTCGCCCTGCCAGGAGGCTGCCCTGTCTCCTATTTGCCGGCTTTCGCAGCCACCATTTCCAGACGCGCAGTAACCTTCTCCAGCATTTCTTTATATTTAACCATCTTTTCTCTTTCTTCATTTACAACCTTTTCAGGCGCCTTGCTGACGAAGCCCTGGTTTGACAGCTTTCCTTCCACCCTTTTTACTTCGCCTTCAAGTCTCTTCTTTTCCTTGGAAAGTCGCTCGTATTCGGCTTCAAAGTCTACCAAATCTTCCAGAGGTATATATATTTCAGCTCCTGCAATAACAGCAGACATGGAATCTGCCGGCACATCTTCTTTGTTCTCAGCAAATGTAACTTGAGTGATATTACCCAAGTTCATTATATACTCTTTTCCGGCCGTCAAAGTTTCCCTGTCAGTGCCTGAAGCTAAAATTACAGCTCTAAGCTTCTTGCTAGGCGCAGCCTCGGCTTCTGCCCTTATATTTCTTATTGCTCTGATAGCTTCCATAGCCTTCTCTATAGTCTTTTCGGCTTTCGGGAATACGCATGCGAGACTGTATTTTGGCCAATTGGACTTTATCAAATAGTTTTCAGGATTGTCTGCCTGCTCTTCTCCATGAGGCAGGAAGCTCCATATTTCTTCAGTTATGAAAGGCATGAAAGGATGGAGCAGCTTAAGCATATTCTTAAGGCACATTACAAGAGTAAACCTTACTACCTTCTTGTCCTCTTCATCCTCGCCCCACAGCCTGGATTTTACCAGCTCTATATACCAGTCGCAATATTCGTTCCAGATGAGGTCGTACACTCTTTGTCCTGCCAGAGCCAAATCGTATTTTTCCATAGTTTGAGTCACATACTCAACAGCTTCATTAACTCTGGAAATCATCCATTTGTCTTCGTCACGAAGGGCTATGTCAGAAAAGTCTGTAGTATCGCCGCAAGCTTTGCCGCAGCAGTCTGCGCAGCATTTGGCCATTTCTTTGAAATTGCCCTCATCGTCCAGCAAGTTCATGATAACGAATCTGGAAGCATTCCACAGTTTGTTGGCAAAGTTTCGGCAAGACTCAAGCCTATCCTCTTTGAATCTCATGTCGTTGCCCGGCGTTATACCGGTGGTAAGCATAAACCTGAGAGCATCGGCGCCGTACTGATCTATAATTTCAAGAGGATCTATACCGTTGCCTAATGATTTGCTCATCTTGCGACCTTCAGCGTCTCTAACCAGGCCGTGAACGTATACGTGATGGAACGGTACTTCTCCCATAGCCTCAAGACCGGAAAATACCATTCTTACTACCCAGAAGAAGATGATATCATATCCGGTTACGAGAACATCTGTAGGATAGAAATATTTAAGGTCTTCAGTCTCCTCAGGCCATCCGAGGGTTGAGAAAGGCCATAGAGCAGATGAGAACCATGTATCCAAAACATCTTCGTCCTGCTTAAACTCAGTTCCTCCGCATTTAGGACATTTGCCGGGAGTCTGATAATCTACAACGATTTCGCCGCATTCCTGACAATAATATGCCGGTATTCTGTGACCCCACCACAGCTGGCGGGAAATGCACCAGTCTTTGATATCCTCCAGCCAGTGCAGATATATCTTTTCAAATCTTTCAGGTACGTGAGTCAAATCGCCTTTTTTAGCCGCTTCTATGGCCGGCTTAGCCAGTTCTTCCATCTTGACAAACCACTGGTCCGAAAGCATAGGCTCAATGACAGTATGACATCTGTAACACTCGCCTACAGGAATGACTTTTTCCTCTGTTTTCACCAGATATCCTGCTGCTTCGAGGTCTGCCACCCAGGCTTTGCGGCATTGGTAGCGGTCCATGCCTGCATACTTGCCTGCCAGCTCGTTCATGGTAGCGTCTTTGTTTATACAGCTAGGTCTCTTAAGTCCGGCTCTTATACCCACTTCAAAGTCGTTAGGGTCATGGGCCGGAGTAATCTTAACAGCTCCCGTTCCTTTTTCCGGGTCAGGGTAAGTATCTTCTATGACAGGAATTTCTTTTCCTACAAGTGGCAAGATCACCTTTTTGCCTACCAGGTGCTTATATCTTTCATCCTTTGGATTGACTGCTATGGCTTCATCGGCAAACATAGTTTCCGGTCTGGAAGTGGCCACTACTATGCCTTCACCTCCATCGGCAGCCGGATATCTGAAGTACCAGTATTTGCCGTTCCTGTCTTCATGCTCAACTTCAGCATCGGAAAGGGAAGTTCCGCATTTAGGGCACCAGTTGATAAGCCTGTTGCCGCGATAAATGAGTCCTTTTTCGTAGAGATTGATAAAGAATGTCTTTACAGCTTTGTTGCAGCCTTCATCCATGGTAAAGCGTTCTCTGCTCCAATCGCAGGAGTCTCCCAGTTTACGGCACTGACGTGTAATCCTTCCGCCGTACTCCTCTTTCCATGCCCATGCCCTTTTGAGGAATTCTTCTCTTCCCAAGTCCTCTTTTTCAAGGCCTTCCTCTTCTCTTATTTTGTTTACCACTTTTACTTCAGTGGCAATGCTGGCATGGTCTGAACCGGGAAGCCAAAGAGCGCTGTATCCTTGCATTCTCTTCCATCTGGTCAGTACGTCCTGCAACGTTTGGTCAAGCGCATGACCCATATGCAGTTGGCCCGTGATATTAGGCGGCGGCATTACTATAGTAAAAGGCTTTTTATCTTTGCAGACTTCTGCTCTAAAACAGCCGTTTTCTTCCCACATGTTATAAATTCGTTCTTCAAAATCTTTAGGGTCGTAATTTTTCGCAAGATTCTTTTCCATTGATATCTCCTTTTGTATATGGTGTAAAAATTTAAATAATCAGATAAAAAAGTCATCGCGCCGGGCTTGCGATAACTGTCATGCAAAATAAAAAACCGTCCTCTCTTAAAGGACGGATATTTCCGCGGTACCACCTTTATTCTTCCCTCGGACGGCGCAACGCTATCGTCAAATAGGCATCCGGTCATCCGGTTGCGGGAAGCACTCGTTTGTCTTGTAAAACTCAGAAGCAACCTTCAGCAAACGCCTTCCCGAAAGCTCTCAGCCTGCGGCTTTCTTCTCTGTAAGGGGCCCATCTCTGCTTACTCCTCTTCGTCATCGTTTTTATAAAATTATTATGGGAATATTTTATATATTATTCCTGCAAAAGTCAAGGGCGGCCGGCGAAACTTCATTAAATGCTTCATTAAGACACATACATCGTATGCCTTAAATCATAGTCCTCATGGCTGCTTCCACCACATGTTTAAGAAGCAAAGCGGTAGTCACGCTGCCAACACCGCCGGGTACCGGCGTAATCGCTTCAACCTTGCCGTCTAAAGCCTCAAAATCCACATCTCCGCGCATGTTTCCGTTTTCATCGAAATTGATCCCCACGTCTACAATCACTTGTTTTCCACTCGTATGAGCAGCTCCTATGGTATCTATCTTTCCTGCGGCGCAGATTATTATATCTGCTGCTTTACATAATTCTTCCAAGTCTTCTTCTTTTGTCTTGCTATGGCATATGGTTACTGTAGCGTTTCTTTCCAAAAGCATCATGGCAACAGGCTTTCCTATTACCAAGCTCCTTCCTATCACAACAACTTTCTTGCCTTCTATTTCAACGCCGTAATGCTCTAAAATATTGATGGCAGCTTCTGCCGTACATGGAGGAAAGCCAATATGCTCGCCTGTAAACAAGCTTCCTACTCCGATGTCAGAAATACCATCTATATCCTTTTCCGGGTTTATCATATTTCTTATCCTGTTCTCATCCAGAGCCTTAGGAAGAGGTCTCAGCATCATGATGCCGTGGATATCATCGTTATCGTTCATTACGTTAAGTACATCTAAAACATCTTCCTCGTCTGAGTCCTCATCCATTATATATTTTTCAGCATTTATTCCAAGAGCTTTAGCTGCTTTAACTGCACTGTTCTCATACGCAATATCGCTTTCGTCTGCGCCCACGCGCAAAATTCCCAACGTAGGAACAATTCCATTATCGAGCAGCTTTTCAACTTTTTCGCTTATGTTCTCTTTTATCTCATCTGCCACCGGCTTTCCTTTCAGCAGTTCCATGTCGTCTGTCTCCTTCTCTTGTTTTGATATTTAAAGATTATATCATCGGCTTTTGATGTTTGCAAGGTGTACAAAAGGCTGAAAAAAACGGTGACTTTATTAAAGCCACCGTTATCTTTAGTTATCTCTTTTCTTTAGTTTTCTCTTTTCTTAGATTTTACTGCTGTCAGCACGACTCCGATAGCCATAACTGCCATCAGTGCCAGCCATGGAAGCATGTCGTTTGCGTCAGCTGTCTTTTCAACATCAGTATTTGGTGTAACTGTTCCCTCATCATCTTTCGGAGGTGTCTTTGTATCATCTGTTCCTGATGGTTCAATAGTATCAGCATCTATCCATTCGTTTCCTTCATCTGGTGTAATGTCTTCTGAAGTATATGCCAGAGCATATGTTGAAAACCTATCGGTAGCAAAAGTCAAAGTTCCATCGTCATTTAGAACAGGAATAATAACTGATGTTATGCCGTCATGTACTCTTATGATAAAGTAATTTGTTGCTGTTTTACTGATTTCTTCAGGTACTGCCACAGTAAATTCTATAGGCTGGTCTAAAGTTGTAAGTTCTCCAATTTTCTCTCCGTTAGCAAGAATATCAATTCCAAGGTCCAAATACTGCCCTACAGTAAACTCTGCGTTATACTTATCTGCCAGTTTCAATACGGCTTCCTTAACATTTTCGGAATCACTTGGCTCCTCAGTCAAGGATTCTGCCTTTACCTCGAAATGTATGACGCCGCCGTTTTCCACAGTATCATTAATCAATTCCATGGTAGCATCATCAATACCGTTTACTGATGTATCGCCTGCGATTACTTTTTCAGCTATATTATTTAAAGCTGACTGAGCATTTTCTGCTGCATCGGCTATCAAACCAACAGTTACTTCTTCTACAGATCCTTCAGGTACGGTTGGAGTCGTTGCCGTTACTTCATATACAGTAATAATGCACTCAGCTTTCACATTTCCCACAGTTGCGGTAATTGTAGCATTTCCTGCAGAAATACCTGTAACTTGTCCGGCTTCATCAACAATTGCTACATTATCATCTGAAGATTCCCAAGTCACATTTTTATTTGTAGTATTTTCAGGAAGTATGCTTGCGTTCAATTGGAAATTTTGTCCTTTCTCAATTAGAAGCTCTGTCTCATTGAGAGTAACTTTTTCTGCTTCTACCGGTTCGCCTGTGATCTGTACAGGTGCAACCTGTGTTCCGTTCTTAGCAAAAGCAATCTGGCCTCCTTCATAAATATCGGTCTCTGGTGCCAGCCATTCCCATCCGTCTGCGAGCGTTATTGCTGCCAAAGTGTTTCCTACTTTCTCGCTATATGCTCCAACTGTCGGTACTTCGAAATCTGCTGATGACGGACCATCTACGATATTAAGCAGCTTCCCGTCAGCATCATATACGAATACCCTTACCATCTGCGCTGTCTTGGATGTTTCTGTATGTTCTGAAGTATTGCCAAAGCTAAATGTCCATCCATCAACTCCATCCTGGAGAGTATAGTAAACTTTTCCATCTACAGTTATAGTCTCTAAACTTGCATTGACTCCTGTTGTTCCGTAAGCGCCGTTAACTCCGTCATAAAACTCAACTTTTCCTATGCTGGAGTAATATGTTTCCACTCCGTCAACTACATCTATTCTCTCACTTACCGAATGCTTCATCGTGCCGTTGGCAACGCCGTCTTTAAACATATTGCTGTACACTTCCGCAACAACTACAAAGTGATTGATGTCAGCATTAGCTGTTTCTACATCAATTTTCAGCTTTCCTTCATCATTAAGAGTGAAGTTGTATCCCTCCAAACTTTCTGCTTGATTCATGTTATCATATCCGCTTACATTTGTGGCAAGCTCTGTCTCGAGAGCTTCCATCTTTTCAGCGTTATAGCTTACACCGCAGAGAAGATGAGGAACGGTTTTAAGTCCTACAATGCTGGCTTCAGTAAGATCCAAATCTGTTATGGTTAGGGTCGCTGTTTTTTCAGCGCCGTTTACGCCTAAAAGATGCTGTAGTCCATAATCGCTTGCATCAGTTCTCATAGAACCGTTTCCGAATATAACTCCTAGATCAGATCCTATATAAGTTCCCTTTACTTTACAATTTTCAAACACATAATCAGAATTTCTTACAGGTTCATACCCGATAAACAGGCCGTTGTAAGTAGGAGAAGAAAAGTCCATGTCTATAGTAACATTTCGCATGGTAGTATCTCCGTCTGCATACGTTAAGATAGGACTTTCATTGTTGTTGTTGGCTGTTAAAGACACTTCTCCTGTAACCGTTATGTCTTCATAAACGTGTGATTGTCCTGCTCTATACTGCTCATACACCATATTGGAAAAAACATCTAAGTCCCAAGTGTAATTATACAGTTTTCCTGAAACAAAAGTCCCTACAAGAGCTCCTGTCTTGTTGTTGGTTATTGTATAACCGTTGCCATTAAGTTCTCCATTAAAAATCCCAATGGTATTTCCGTCTTGATTCAATGTTATATCTGCGCCCAACTCGGCATATATGTACTCGCTACTTTGATTTAGTTTAGCAAAGTCATCTTCTGTCAGGATGATATATGGATCTTCCTGAGTGCCGGAGCCTCCTGCATCTGCGGCAAATGCCATGGTAGGCATAAATACCATTACCATTATTGCGCACAGAAAGGTAATAAGTATCTTTTTCATTTTTTCCTCCCAGTTCTTATAATATAGCTGCAAAAGATTTCTTTTTTTCATAGTACCTCCCCCCCGTGAGGTTTTGTCAATATATCCAGCAGAAAAACGCATCACAATATGTGTTATTTTTGTTAATTTTATACATTAAATGATATTCTTGCAAAAACGTGTCGGAATGGAGACGGCAGACCATTGATACTTTTTCAAAAAAATTTGATACAAAGTATACGAAAATCCCAAAAAAGTATAACGAAAGCATACTTCCTTACGAAAAGCGGATACTTTGTATCATAAATTTCTCTTAAAAGTATATATTTCTATATATTTTGTTATCCGCCATGCGCTTTTATCCTTTATTGCTTTTTCTCGACAAAATGTGTATACTTTTATTAGATAACCATAAATGCTGCACCGATATATACCGATATATGGAGATACACAATGGATTTGAAAAAGAGATACAAAGAAAAGCAAAAAAAATTGGATGACTATACTTTTGAACATTCTCTGTGGAAAAGATTTGAAGGGAAAGACCTGGACGAAAACCAAGTCAGCTTTCTTTCGCAGTGTATGACAGAAAACCTCGAACATGCCAGGCATGTGGAAAACGAGAGATTGACTTTTAACAGCATTTTCCTTGCTCTTGTGGCAGGCGCTCTGGCCTTTGCCAATTCGCTCCCCTCTCTGATTGCTTTTGGCATATATTTCTTCCTGACCTTAGCAGGCTTTCTCTCTATGGTTTTGACCGTAAGATGGAATAACGCCTTCGACCGCCATCTTTTTTATGCGCAGAAATGTTATAAACTGCTGCACATAAATCTTTTTGGCAAAGTTCTGCAAAAAAACGAAGATTGGGAAACGCCTGAATCCATAGAATATTTAAATGAACTGCCTATGTATTGCTTTAGAATAAATGACCCGGTTCCTTACACTAAACTGGGCGAAATTCTTTACAAGCCGCGCACAAGACATCTGTATATCGCTTTCTACTGGATAATACAGATATTGCTCATCGCTTGCACCATATTGGAATTTACAAAACTTTATTGACTACGCGTTAAATACTATGCGGAAAATATTATAAAATAAATTGCAGAGGTAATATTTATGATAAAACTAATAGCCTTGGATTTAGACAACACGTTGCTGGAAAAAAACAATGCGATACATCCCCACACTTTATACCTTCTCAGGAAATGCATAAGCCAAGGGATCCACATCGTCATAGCTACAGGGCGCATTTATCTTTCTGCAAAGAAATATGCCGCGGAAATCGGCTCCGAATGTAAAATACTTTGCTATAACGGAAGTCTTATAACTGAATCAGACGGTCGCCCTCTATTTTCTGCTGAGCTTTCAACAGACATTATGAAAAAAATAGTCTCTTTCTGTAAAGAAAAAGACTTATACTGTCAATTTTATAAAGACCACAAAATTCTCGTGGAAAGGGTTACAAAGGACACTACTATAGACCCTGATTTGGCCAACACGCAAGCCATAGAAGCAGAATCTTTTGACGATTACATTTTTTCACCTTCACCTAAAGCTATGATAGTGGCTCCGCCGGAAAGAGTTCCGTATTACCAAGCAGAACTTGACCGATATCTCGCCGGCAATGCTTATTTGGCCCAGTCTCAGCCTTATTTAATAGAAATAATGCCAAAAAGTGTTAACAAGGCAAAATCCCTTGAACTGCTCTGCAATCATCTCGGTATAACTTCTAACCAGGTTATGGCATGCGGAGACAATACTAACGATGCGGAAATGATACGCTTTTCAGGTGTCGGGGTTGCTGTAGCTAACGCAGTAGATTCGCTGAAAAGTTCAGCCTTTTATGTATGTGCCAATCAGCGTTCTCTGGGAGTCGCCGAAGCTATCGAAAAATTTTGTATTAACACTACTCCTTCTGAATCCTCTTCATCTCTCTGAAAAACAATGTTACAGTAGTCATGACCGCTATGACATCTGCTATGGGTTCAGCCAGGAAAACTGCGAAAACTTTATCTTCAATAAACGTCGGCAATAAGAATATCAGCGGTATGAGAACCAGAATTTTTCTGAATATGGCCAAGAATGCACTGGTTTTGGAATTGCCGAAAGCTATAAACGTCTGTTGACACGATACCTGAAGACCCATTAAAGCCACTGCAGCCATATATATTCTCAAAGCCCAGCAAGCCAATTCAGATAACTCAGGGTCGCTGGTGAAAACTGCTACGAAAGCCGACGGCGCCAACTCAATAAGAATGCACAATATCGCCGCATATGTAAAAGTACATATGGTCTGCAAGCGAAAAGCCTCTTTGACTCTTTCCTTATTTTTAGCCCCATAATTATAACTTATTATTGGCTGACCACCCTGAGTGAGACCCTGCATAGGAAGCATGGCAAACTGCATTATGCCGGAAAGGATAGTCATGGCCCCAACAGCCAAATCTCCGCCGTATTTCAGCAGCGACGAATTGAAACACAAAACCAGTAAACTCTCTGTTGATGTCATTATAAACGGAGCAATGCCCAGTCCGATGCACGGAAGGAGCACATTGGTCTTTATCCTGAGATTTTCTTTTTTTATTTTAAGTATGGTATTCTCTCCATGCAGGAAAGCATAAGCCCACGCTGCGCTTATTGCCTGGGAAATAACCGTCGCGACAGCAGCTCCCTTTACACCCATTTCCAAAGCGAAAATCAGAATCGGGTCCAATATGATATTGGTCACTGCCCCTATTATCACCGTCATCATGCTTATCTTCGAAAAGCCTTGAGCTGAAATAAATGCGTTAAGTCCCAAAGTCACCTGCACAAATATGGTACCTGCCGCGTATATAACCATGTAATCTTTGGCATATCCTATGGTGTTTTCACTGGCTCCGAACAAATATAATAGCGGCTCTAAAAAGATCAAAGTAACAGCGGTTAGCAACAATGCCACAACTATGAGAGCAGAAAAACAGTTTCCCAAAATTCTCTCTGCCGAATCTTTGTCTCCTTTCCCCATAAATATACTGGCTCTTGGCGCGCCTCCCATGCCTACCAAATATGCAAAAGCAGAAATTATCATTATTATCGGGAAGCATATTCCTACTCCTGTCAGCGCCTCGGAACCGACGTCCTCTATATGACCTATGTACATTCTATCGACCATGTTATAAAGTGCGTTTACTACTTGAGAAGTTATGGCAGGAACAGCCAAAATAAAGAGCAGGTGTTTAACCGGCTCTCCTCCCAAATCTACTTCCTTTGACATAAATCGATTTATCTTTTTTTCCATTCTTTAATTTCACGCAGTCTTTCCTTAAATTTTTTCTCTACTCCCTGTTCGGTAGGCTTATAGTATTCCCTGCCGATGAGAGAGTCCGGCAGGCATTGCATATCTGTCAACTTGTCCTCATAATCATGAGCGTACTTATAACCTTTGCCGTAATCCAGCTCTTTCATCAGCTTTGTCACCCCATTTCTTATCACAAGGGGGACAGGTTCTGATAGATGATTCAACGCATCCTTTTTAGCATTTTCGTACGCCACATACAGCGAATTGGACTTGGGCACCATAGACATATAGACCACTGCCTCCGTCAAATGAACCGAGCACTCCGGCATGCCTATAAAGTGACATGCTTGATAAGCTGCTACGGCTATTTCAAGAGCTTTAGGGTCTGCCAACCCTATGTCCTCGCTGGCAAAGCGGGTAACACGCCTTGCTATATACAATGGGTCTTCGCCTGCTTCCAACATTCGAGCCAGCCAATAGACTGCCGCGTCCGGGTCGGAATTTCTCATGGATTTGTGCAGCGCAGAAATCAGGTTATAATGCTCTTCTCCTTTTTTATCATATAAAAGAGATTTTCTGGAGGTACATTGTTCAAGGGTTTCTTTGGTTACGATAACTTTATTATCGTTAACTTCCCCGTTGAGCACAGCCATTTCCAAAGTAGACAGCGCAGAGCGAGCATCACCGTTGGCAAATTCAGCGATTGCCGCCAGCATGTCATCATCAATCTCAATTTCTTGCTCCCCAAAACCTCTTGGGTCTTTTACCGCGCGTCTCAAGAGTTCTGTAAGTTCTTCGATGGTCAAAGCTTTCAGCACAAACACTTTGCATCTGGACAGCAAGGCTCCGTTCACTTCAAAGGAAGGATTTTCAGTAGTAGCCCCTATCAAAATTATACTTCCTTTTTCTACAAAAGGAAGAAATGCGTCTTGTTGAGCCTTATTGAATCTATGTATTTCATCGACAAATACTACTGTCTTAGTGCCAAAGCGGCGGTTGGCTTCTGCTTGCTCCATCACCGTCCTTATCTCTTTGATACCGCTGGTAACGGCAGAAAAGTCGATAAATTCCGCTTTTGTTCTTCCTGCTATTATCCTTGCCAAAGTGGTTTTTCCCACTCCCGGCGGGCCCCAGAAAATCATCGACGACAGATTATCGCTTTCGATCAGGCGGCGAAGGATCTTTCCCTCTCCCAGCAGATGAGTCTGGCCTACATACTCTTCCAAATTTCTAGGCCTTAATCTTGCAGCCAAAGGCTGCGATATTTTATTTTCAAATATGCTCATCTGTTCCATCATATGCATTCGACCCTTCGCGCCTTAAATATTATCAATCTTGTATTTTCACCACCGGCTTAATCAAATCTGCCGGCTTATCCTTCATAAGGAACAAAGCTTCCTCCAAATGATCCCAGCCTTCAAAGACATGAGTGCTGAGCGGCGCTACATCCAGCTTCTTGGCAGAAACCAGGGCGCTCAATTTTTCCATGCGCAGGCGTCCTCCCGGCATAAGACCGCCGTTTATCTGCTTATGACCCATGCCTACTCCCCATTCAACTCTAGGTATGTTGACGAAATCACCTGAGCCGAGATAATTCACGTTGCCGATTTTTCCTCCCGGCTTGAGACATTTGATGGCTTCGGCAAAAGTTTCTGTGCCTCCGCCTGCGATAATAATTTTATCCACGCCTTTGCCTCCGGTCATATTTAATACCTGATGGTCTATAGGACCGTTTTTATAGCTTAAAAATTCACCGGCGCCGTACTTTTTAGCTGCCTCCACGCATACAGGTCTGGTTCCTACAGCAATGATCCTTGCGGCTCCACGCATATTGGCACCTGCCACCGACATCAAACCTACAGGTCCGATACCGATTACCAATACAGTATCTCCGAACTGTACATCTGCCAGTTCCACTCCATGAAATCCGGTAGGAACCATGTCAGAGAGCATGCATGCGTCCACCGTATTGATATCATCAGGCAAATGAGCCAGGTTACCGTCTGCATCGTTTACATGAAACAGTTCAGCAAACACGCCGTCCTTAAAATTGGAGAATTTCCAACCTGCCAACATGCCGCCGGAATGCATGGAATAACCCGCCTGTGCTTCGAGAGAATTCCAATCAGGCGTTATGGCAGGCACGAGGACTCTGTCTCCTGGCTTAAAATCTCTCACCAGAGATCCTACCTCCACCACTTCTGCGCAGCATTCATGCCCCAATATCATATCGTGGCGTTCACCTATGGCGCCTTCCCATAGAGTATGAATATCCGAAGTACAAATAGCCACAGCAAGCGGCTTACAAATAGCGTCTAAAGGTCCACAAGCCGGACGCTCCTTTTCTATCCATCCTGATTGGCCAATCTTTAGCATTGCGTATCCTTTCATATGCAACTCCTTTCTCATCAACATGCAGGTTCTGCTTAATTGTTAAAAAGTTAACGTTTATTGCTACTTAATATAACACTAAAATCCTGCTCTGTCAATCTAGGATGGACAAAAAAAGCCTTTTTATTACTATATTTCTGCTGATTTTATTTGTTTTTTATCGCTTTGTATATCTCTCTTATTATGACATAAAGGACACCGGCCACAGGCCAGATTATCCAGCTTCTGTGCCATTCAAATGTTGCAAAGCTATATGCAAGATAAATCGCCGTTACGAGCAGCCAATATATACCTGAAATTGTATCTAAAAGCTTATCCTTTTCCTCCCTGGTGTAGTCTCCTTCTTCCAAAAGCTTTTCATAACTTTCCTGTCTTATACCTGCCCTCACAAATATATTTACAGCTACTGAAACGATTAGCAATAGCAAAGCTACAGCGACAACGAAATGAAATCCATCTTCGGGGTCCATAACTACGCCGGCTATAAATAACGGCATTACGGAAATCACGCAAAGGCAAACTCCCAGCGCTATTCTCCTTCCGAATTCTGCCTGAAACTCATCCTTCAATGAGCTGATCAAGTTTTTTGTATCAGGATCAAGAGTTATAGGTTCTTCCTCCAAATACTCGTATTTGGAGCTTTTCATGCCGGCAGGGATCATTATGGCCATAGCTGCTGCCACTATCAATATCAATATTGCTATACCCAGCATAGCCATTCTGTCTTCAGTGGCATTTATTATTCCATACTCTGCTGCTCCTGCCAATAAGATAAGTATTATGGGAGAAATAATACATAAAGAAACGCCTAAAGCTACTTTTGGAGCAGTTTGTTGCTTAATCCTTAAGAAATCTGTTACTTCTTCTGTAGTTACATACTTTTCCTGTGCTTTCTCTTCTTCTCTATTGATAGGCTGGCCTTCGTATGTATCTTTATCTTTGAGCAAATAATCAGTAGACACGCCGAATATATCAGCCAATTTCAAAATTTTATCCAGGTCAGGCAGCGATTGTCCGCTTTCCCATTTGGACACAGACTGGCGGGTTACATCTATCATCTCCGCCAGTTCTTCTTGAGACCAGCCTTTCTTCTTTCTAAGTTCTACAATTCTATCAGCTAAAATCATTTTCCGTCCTCCAATAATTTATTAAATGGTTTTCTTGATAGAATCATAACTTTTTTGCGCAGTTTACTCCACCAAGCGGGCTTGGAAATTTGTCAACTAACGGTTGCATTATTAAAATAATCCCGAAATTACACCGTTTTCATCTACATCTATCTTTTCTGCCGCAGGCACTTTAGGCAGGCCCGGCATCGTCATTATGTCTCCCGTAAGGGCTACTATAAATCCCGCGCCGGCAGAAACTTTAAGATTCCTTACAGTTACTGTAAACCCTTTAGGCGCCCCGATTAAAGTCGCATCATCAGAAAAGCTGTATTGAGTTTTAGCCATGCAAATAGGGTAATTGCCAAAGCCCAGTTCTTCCAGCTGTTTCGCCTGCTTCTTGGCATTGTCCGTGAGAACCACTCCGTCAGCATGATATATGCGCTTGCAAATAGTCTGAAGCTTTTCTTCTATGGAAAGGTCCAGGCTATATGATTGTCTGAATTCATTTGGCAGCTGGCAAAGTCTTACGACCTCTTCTGCCAAAGCCATTCCGCCTTCTCCGCCTTTTGCCCACACTTCTGAAAGAGCAACGTTTACACCGAGTTTTTTGCATTCTTCCTCTACCATATCCAGTTCCGCCTTGGTGTCTGTCGGGAAAGCGTTTATTGCTACCACACAAGGAAGACCGAAGACGTCTTTGATATTGGAAACGTGTTGCAGCAAATTAGGCAATCCTTTTTTTAAGGCGTCTAAGTTTTCATTATTTAAATCTGCCTTTGCGACGCCTCCGTGATATTTGAGTGCTCTGACAGTTGCAACCATCACTACTGCGCTCGGTTTTAACCCTGTCATTCTGCACTTTATGTCCAGGAATTTCTCAGCTCCCAGGTCTGCGGCGAAACCTGCTTCGGTAACCACATAGTCTGCCAGCTTAAGAGCCATCCGTGTTGCTGTAACTGAATTGCATCCATGAGCTATATTGGCGAAAGGTCCTCCGTGAATAAAGGCCGGCGTTCCTTCCAGCGTTTGGACCAGATTAGGCTTGAGAGCGTCTTTAAGCAAAGCTGCCATAGCGCCTTCAGCCTTAAGGTCATGTGCAGTTACCGGTTTCCCGTCATATGTATAGGCGACAATGATACTGGCCAGCCTCTTTTTCAAATCCATTATATCTCCGGCCAGGCATAATATGGCCATCACTTCTGAAGCAACTGTTATATCGAATCCGTCCTCCCTAGGCACACCCTGCATTTTGCCGCCCAGTCCGTCTACTATATGTCTCAGCTGTCTATCATTCATATCTACAGCTCTTTTCCATGTAATCTGTTTAGGGTCTATTCCCAAAGCGTTGCCCTGTTGAATGTGATTGTCAAGCATTGCAGCCAGCAAGTTGTTGGCCGCGCCGATGGCATGAAAATCTCCGGTAAAATGAAGGTTGATATCCTCCATAGGGACTACCTGAGCATGTCCGCCGCCTGCTGCTCCCCCTTTGATGCCAAACACCGGACCAAGCGATGGTTCACGAAGAGCAACAACAGCTTTTTTCCCTATCTTGCGAAGGCCATCTGTAAGTCCGACAGATGTGGTGGTCTTTCCTTCTCCTGCAGGAGTCGGCGTTATGGCCGTTACCAGAATAAGCTTTCCGTCAGGCTTATCTTGATTTTCCTTAAGGAAGGAATAATCTACTTTTGCCTTATAATTTCCGTACTGCTCTAAATATTTCTCGTCGATTCCGGCGATTTTAGCTATCTCTGTAATTTTCTTTTTTTCGCACTCCTGCGCGATTTCGATGTCGCTTTTAAATTCCATTTTCTCCTCCTTCGCCTATATGATACTATAGATTTTTTAAAAAGGTCTTTCTGTGTATGGGCGTTACGCCCCATTTGCTTATGCCTTCATAGTGAGCCTTTGTACCGTAACCCTTATTGCTGTCAAAACCATAGCCTGGGTATTTTTCATTATAAGCTACCATCATTCTGTCTCTTGTTACTTTAGCTACTATTGAAGCTGCGGCTATGGAAAGGCTTTGGGCATCTCCTTTTATTATGGATTCTTGCTGTATATCCATATCCTCCAAATGTACAGCGTCCAAAAGGAGCATGTCTATATGCGCCCCCGTTGCCGTCACCAGCATGTCGTCTGCTTTCTTAGCAGCTTCTGTCATGGCTTGCTTAGTGGCCTGCAATATGTTTATACGGTCTATAGTTTCATTATCCGCCATTCCTATGCTCCATGCAAGAGCTTTTTCTGTTATAACCTTGTATAATTCTTCTCTCTTCTTCTCGGAAAGCTTCTTAGAGTCATCTATACCCGGCACATCAAAATCTGCCGGAAGCACCACACATGCCGCTACCACAGGCCCTGCCAGAGGCCCTCTTCCCACCTCGTCTATACCTGCGGCATATCCGTCCGCGCAACGTTCTCTGTCGAAGGCTTTCATTCTATAAAGTTTTTCTTCCAGCAGTTTTTTTCTTTCTTCCTTATTCATCTCTGTGCGCCTTTTCCAAAGTTATGTTGCCTATGGTTCCGCTTCTGAACTCATCTAAAATCGTTTTTCCGCAGCGCTCATAGTCTATTTTCTTTCCGGCCATTATGAATCCCCTCTTTACAGCTATGGCTTCCATATTTTCAAGGGCGGATTCCTCTAACCCATCCAGCTTGTACCGCTGAGCCAGCAACTGGGGATATTGATGCTGAAGAACTTTTATAAGCTCCAGCGCCAAGTCTGCCACGTCCATTATTTCATCTCTTATGGAACCGCAAAAGGCAAGATTCAAGCCGACGCCCGGGTCTTCAAACTTAGGCCACAGTATGCCCGGCGTGTCCAAAAGCTGCATGCCGTTTTTTAGCGCAAGCCACTGTTTTCCTCTTGTCACGCCCGGTTTGTCCCCTGTCTTTGCGCTTTTTCTGCCTGTCATCCTGTTAATTAAAGATGATTTGCCCACGTTGGGAACTCCTACTATCATCATCCTCAAAGGCTTTTTCAATGCTCTGTTCTTGTCTTTTTCCGTCTGGATTTTTTCCAGAATTTTAAAAAGACTGTTAATCCCGTGTCCTTTCATGCAGTTCATCTGAAGGACCATATTTCCATCTTTCTTGAAGAAACTCTCCCATGCTTCATTTTCTGCGGGATCCGACAAGTCGCTCTTGTTTAAAACGATTATTCGCGGCTTTGAGCATACCATCTGATCTATAAGAGGGTTTCTGCTGGAAACGGGTATTCTGGCATCTACTACTTCTATTACCAGGTCTACCATTTTAAGATTATTTTCTATCAGCTCCCTGGTTTTTTTCATATGGCCCGGATACCATGACGTTATACGGATATTGGAAGACTCCTGTCCTTCTCTATCGTCAGCCATAATGTTTTCTCCTCGCTCTTTATTCTGCATCTGCTAATTCCTTTAATTTTTCATCAAGCTGTGGGAATCTTTTTTTCAATATTATAGGCCGGCCTTCACTGCTGACAAAACAGTGCTTGGTTCTGCCCACTGCCACTATATCTTTTGTGTCGGCTTTAGTCATGGTATATTTTATTTTTAACTTGACACCGCTGTATTCTTCCACTTCTGCTTTTATTTCAACTAAATCATCGAAAGTCGTTGAAGTTTTATAGTCACATTCAGCTCCTATGACAGGAGACATTATTCCCTCGCTTTCCATTCTGGCATAACCGAAACCTATCTGGTCCATGAAATCTATTCTGGCTTCTTCCATCCACCTTATATAATTGGAATGGTGGGTGATTCCCATTTTATCGGTTTCATAATAATGGACTTTGTGCAAATAGTTTGCCATCATATTTCTCCTTTTTCAGTCTCTATAGCAAAAAAGGGAATCCTGACGGATTCCCATACCAATTATTCCTTGGTTTTGATCTTCGCAGCTTTACCTGTTCTCTCACGCATATAGTTGAGTTTGGCTCTTCTGACTTTACCTTTTCTTACTACTTCGATCTTTTCAATCTTCGGTGAATGCAGCGGGAAAGTCTTCTCAACGCCTACACCTGATGAAATCTTTCTTACAGTGAAAGTCTCGCTTACGCCTCCGTTCTGTTTTTTCAGAACAAAGCCTTCAAACACCTGGATTCTTTCTCTGTTTCCTTCTTTAATTTTGATGTGGACTTTTACAATGTCGCCTACACCAAACGCAGGGATATCGTCCTTCATATATTCTTGAGTGATCGATTTTATAACATCCATGTTGTTTCCTCCTTCCCTCCAAGACGTTCGTGGCGTCAGTCTTTTTCAAAGACTGAGTATACTCCAGAGGACCGCCCGTAATAACTTAGATAGTTTACCATATTATCTGTGCTATTGCAAGCAAATTTACGGATTATTTTATATTTTTTCTGTAGGTTTACAATAGATATGTTACAACTGAATAAAAAAAGAAGCAGAGAACATT
>UQEW01000018.1 GCA_900540145.1 uncultured Eubacteriales bacterium | reverse complement strand
TATGTTATGATTCAAAAGAGAAAGATTTAGACAAGGAGTATTTAAGAAGTATTATGGAAGCTTTGATAATTTTGATTTTAAAATGCATTCTTCTTGGAATAATATGGGCGGCGCTCCTGATACCTGTGCTGTTTAACAGGGGCGGCTGGCTCAAATACATAATAACCGTCATCATCATCGCAGTGCTCTGTTTCCTTCTCAGAGGTTTTGCTGCCACCATCAATAAAATGACCGTAATCGCCCTTGTGACGCTTGTAATCTCGTGGATAACTTCCATGGCGGTTTTTGATAAGGAATCGAGAATAAAATCAAAGGTCATCTCATTCGCGTGCGTTATGGCCGCAGCAGCATATTTAATTTCGTGCTTCGTATCTTTTTCAATACTGTAGGTTTTTCTTTATGAAAGGGTTCTCTGTATGGCAAAAGGTCTGCACAATAAAAGTTATATGGGCATAACCGTCGATGAGTGCTGTGGTATGCTCCCCTGGCGCTGACAAAATTCTTTTATTTTTGAAATTTTGTCAGCTAATTTACAGAAAATGGAATTTTCCGGGCTTGGAGACCGGGAAAAATGTAAAAATTTATGAAAATCATCAAAAAAGTCTGCAAAAGTGGCTATTTTGATGATTTTTTTGATTTTTTTGTAAAAAAAGTCATTTCACAAGCTTTTTCGACGACTTTCGACACGTCCTTAACCCTTTTACCTACTTTTTTGTAAAAAAAATAAAATAGCCCCTCGGACTTATATGTCAGCAAGGAACTACCTTATGAAAAAAATGGTGCCCAGATCCGGAATCGAACCAGAGACACGGGGATTTTCAGTCCCCTGCTCTACCTACTGAGCTATCTGGGCAAAAGTTGTTTAAGTGGTGGGCCTTCAGGGACTTGAACCCGGGACCTGCCGGTTATGAGCCGGATGCTCTGACCAACTGAGCTAAAGGCCCACATATACAACTTGATGGTCGGGGTGGCAGGATTTGAACCCGCGGCCCACTGGTCCCAAACCAGTTGCGCTACCAAACTGCGCTACACCCCGAAATATTAAATTAACTGGCAGGGGCAGAAGGACTCGAACCCTCGGCACGTGGTTTTGGAGACCACTGCTCTACCAACTGAGCTATACCCCTATACATGGCGGAGAAGATGGGATTCGAACCCATGCTGCCCTAAACGAACACTAACGGTTTAGCAAACCGTCCTCTTCAGCCACTTGAGTACTTCTCCAAGGTGTGAATTCCCTAAACGCTAATGGCGGAGAGGGTGGGATTCGAACCCACGGCCCCTTTCGGAGTCACTGGTTTTCAAGACCAGCTCCTTAAACCACTCGGACACCTCTCCATGTCCGATCACTTGCTAATCGCCGCGGCACAAAATTTGGTGACCCATCGGAGATTCGAACTCCGGACACCTTGATTAAAAGTCAAGTGCTCTGCCGACTGAGCTAATGGGTCACGCATGGCTGGGGTAGCAAGATTCGAACTTACGAATGCTGGGATCAAAACCCAGTGCCTTACCGCTTGGCGATACCCCAAAAAAAATGGTGAGCCCACAGGGATTCGAACCCCGGACACACGGCTTAGAAGGCCGTTGCTCTATCCAGCTGAGCTATGAGCCCACAAAATAGTGGAGCGGATGATGAGAATCGAACTCACGCCATCAGCTTGGAAGGCTGAGGTTCTACCATTGAACTACATCCGCATGATTGTTGGAGCGGAAGACGAGATTCGAACTCGCGACCCTCGCCTTGGCAAGGCGATGCTCTACCCCTGAGCCACTTCCGCATGTTAATGATTATTGAGTTAAATGGTCGAGGGAGATGGATTCGAACCATCGAAAGCTCAGCTAACGGATTTACAGTCCGCCCCCTTTGGCCACTCGGGAATCCCTCGATGTATGCTTGTCTTTTTCTCCGATTGCTTTGTCATCTTCGATCGCATCGGTACTCGAGTACTATAGTACACTCCGTTCCTCGCTCTCTCGATTTCGCGCACTCGGATAAAAATCCTGCGCATAAAATTCACTTTTTCTCCGATTGCTTTGTCATCTTCGATCGCGTCGGTGAACAAAAGTTTCTTATAAATGGAGCTGGTGGAGGGAATCGAACCCCCAACCTGCTGATTACAAATCAGCTGCTCTACCGTTGAGCCACACCAGCGAAGGAACTGTTAAAAAGTTGGCGACCTGGAACGGGCTCGAACCGTCGACCTCCAGCGTGACAGGCTGGCATTCTAACCAACTGAACTACCAGGCCATCGTATTTGGTGGGCGCTATAGGGCTCGAACCTATGACCCTCTGCTTGTAAGGCAGATGCTCTCCCAGCTGAGCTAAGCGCCCGTTTCCGAAAGTTAAGTTGCTCGGCACACTCACTAAGTGTACATTAATTGACTTAAATTGTCAATAACTTTTTTAACTTTTTTCAACTTTTTAATCATGCTCTCTGCTCATATTTTTCACGAGCTGAAACTTATATTAGCACAATAAAAAATCTATGTCAACTATAAATTTATCTTTATTTCCCTAATATCTTCCCTTTTTATTTTTATCTTCCCCGATGTTATATCTGCCAAAACAGCTTCCGTATTTTGCCGCAGTTCAGGCTGGCACGCAATATCTACCTCTACTTTTTCCGCATATCTTATATCGGTTATGGAGAAAAGCTGTCCTTCAGCGCTCTTTATTTTTGCAAGATATGTATAATCTATCTCAGCAGTCAAGCACAGCTGGCTTTCAACGCTGCATATGCCTGCAGCCTCAAGACCCAGTTTGGCGCTTGAAGTATAAGCTCTGGCCAAACCCCCTGTACCCAATTTAATTCCTCCAAAATATCTGGTGACTACGACGACTAAATTGGTTATTTCAGCCGATGTTAACATCTTTACTATAGGTGCGCCGGAAGTCCCCTGAGGCTCGCCGTCATCAGAAGCCCATTGCAGCTGCATCTTGTCGCCGATGACCATAGCAGGTACATTATGGGTTGCATCTCTATGTTTCTTCTTTATTTGTTCAATGAAAGCATCTGCCTCTTCCTTAGTGGAAACAGGCTTTACATATGCTATAAACCTTGATTTTTCAATGATTTGCTCTGCGGAGGCTTCCTTTGCGACAGTGTTATACAATTTCATATTCTTTGAACCTCTGATAATCGGATTTCTTCATTTTTAATTCAAAGTATGTTCCATCAGCCTTGTATTCCATCATTTTCACATCAGCTTCGCTGCATAGATATGAAGAAATATCGCCTCTGTTAAAAGGTATGAGCATTTTCGCATACATATAATCTCCAAACAGCTTTTCTTCTACTTTTTGCAGCAACAGTTCGAGATTATATCCGGTTTTTGCCGATATTTCAATATTTTCAACACCAATTTCAGGAACAATATGTTCATGAGGCAAATCGCATTTATTGAAAACCATTATCTTTTCTTTATTGCCTGCCCCAACCTCTTTCATTACTTTGTCTGTCACTTCTATATGAAAGTCATGGTTATCATATGAAGAGTCTACCACATGGAGCAGTAAATCAGCATAAGTAACCTCCTCCAAAGTGGCTTTAAAAGCTTCTATCAGAGAATGTGGAAGTTTGCTCACAAATCCTACAGTATCGATGAGTATAAATTTATGACCGTTTTCCATGTCTACGCTGCGTTGCTGTGTATCCAAAGTGGCAAAAAGCATGTTTTCTTCAAATACGTTTTTATCAGCTTTCCCTGACATACTGAGAATCCTGTTCATTATAGCTGATTTACCTGAGTTGGTATATCCTACAAGAGCGACTACCGGTACATGGTTTTTCTCTCTTCTTGCTCTCTGGGTGTTTCTTGTGCTTTTAAGCTGAGAAAGCTCTGACTTTATATCGTTCATCCTGCGTTCTATATGTCTTCTGTCAGTTTCCAGCTTCTTTTCTCCGGGGCCTCTGGTGCCTATGCCGCCGCCCAGCCTTGACAAGGATTTTCCAAATCCTGTGAGCCTTGGCAATCTGTATTTAAGCTGAGCCAATTCGACTTGAAGTTTTCCTTCTTTTGAAACAGCTCGCAGAGCAAAGATGTCCAATATCAGTATAGTCCTGTCTATTACACGTACGCCTGTAGCCTCTTCCAGATTTCTAAGCTGCATACCCGATAATTCTTCATTGAATATTACCATGTCCGCTTCCATGGACTCTATCATGCGGGCAAGCTCCTCTACCTTACCCTTACCTATAAGTGTAGCGGTATTGGGTTTTTCCATATTTTGTATCATGTGCCCCAAAACATCCGCTCCTGCAGCTTTAGCTAATCCCTCCAGCTCTTCCATGGAATATGAAATATCTTCATCCCTCTGAATTCCCACAAGGATAGCATTGTATTTTTCTTTTTTTATTACTTGGTTATCTTCATTAAATCTAAGCATATTTTATATTTTATCATAAAATCTATTCTATTGCATCTAAAATACTGTCTTCGGGAACCATCACATAATTATCCGGTACTTTTCCAACGATAATTGCTTCGGCCAATAAAACTCTCCTGTTTATTTCTGCCGTTTTATCTGTAAATGGCGCTAAAATATGTATCTGGCTGTTTATTGTACAATAGACGTAATACCTGGTTTGATTTATTCCTTCCGTTTCAAATTCTGTCTCGTATTGAAATTTAGTGAGGCTGACAGGCTGTACTTTGACAGTTACTGTAAACGGTAATTGAGACAAAAGTTTACTTCCCGTTATAACGCCCCAATTTACTTTTATTTCTTCCGTATCACCCAAGTCATAGTTTTCCTTCACATTTGTAGAAAATTCCAGCAAAAGCTTATTTATGACCCTTGCATTGGGTTCTACATATTGTATATTACCCTCGCTATCCCTTTCCACATTTAAAAGTGGCTCTCCAAGCTCTTCATCATAAAAACCATTTTCCAAACTTTCATTAATTTTAATTGCTACAGCGTTAACTGCCACAGCTTCTGCCGTCTGAGCTATGCTATCTCCGAATTTATCCTTTATAATCAATATGCTTCCCAATATGACAAGTCCTATGCCGATTATTATAACTGCTGCTCTTTTCATAACAAACCCCCTTTTATCTTATGCAGAATAAAGGGGGTTTTGTTCACAGCTTTTCAGCCTTTTCTCTAAAAAAAGGATTGGTAATGCTTATTCTCGTACCTTTTACGCCTAGTGAACCGGCTTTAAGCACACCTGCGCTTTCCAGCTTTCTCAGCGCATTGACAATTACTGAGTTGGTTATGGAATATTTAGCTGCTATTTTGCTGGCAATGAAAGTCCCTTCGCTTCCTTGGAACTCACAAAGGATTTTAGCTATAGCTCCTCTCTCTGAAAAAGATAAAGCGTCTATTGCCACATCTACAGCAGATCTCAAAGCATTCTCCCTCTCGGCAGCCAGGTTCATGTTTCGCCTTATTTCGAGTCCTACTACCGTGGCTCCGTATTCGCACAGCGCTATATCCACATCATCAAATTCCTTATCATGTCTTGCAGCCAGTAATGTTCCCATCCGTTGGCCTCCGCATATGCTTGGAATGATGCAATGATATTTATCAGCCATGTCGTAATTGGCATCGGTAAATTGCAAAACCTCATCGCCTCGCAGATTAGCTGCTGTTTCGTTTAGCGAAAGAAACTTCTGGTTATGGGTCCATATGAGTTTTTCGCTGCCGCCTTCGTCCAGCACGACAGAACTTTCCTCGGCGTTTTCATAGCTTACACCGAGAATATTTCCGTCTATATCAGCAATATAAACATTGGCGTT
Organism: uncultured Eubacteriales bacterium; assembly: GCA_900540145.1. Taxonomy (GTDB): domain Bacteria; phylum Bacillota; class Clostridia; order Peptostreptococcales; family Anaerovoracaceae; genus Fimisoma. The sequence goes on along the minus strand of UQEW01000018.1, from coordinate 25,143 downwards.
GATTATCTCCTTGAGTATCACGCTTAAATCGTTATATGAAAGACTTCCTGTAGTGCTTTCGCTGAGCACCCAATTGAGTCTGCGTATTTTGTTCAGTATGCGGCTTTCCATATTGCACAGGCCTTTGTTTTTAATTTCTAAAGTATGAATCTGTCTAAATCTTCTTTCTGAATTGTTTCCTGGAATCTTTCCTTTACATATTCATCGTCGATGACGATTTTTTCTTTTTCCATATCAGGTATGTTAAAAGATATGTCTTCCAGCAATTTTTCCAAGACAGTGTGCAGCCTTCTGGCTCCTATGTTTTCTGTCTGTTCATTCATCAGAAATGAAATAGTGGCAATTTCTTTTATGGCCTCTTCCGTAAATTCCACTCCTACGCCTTCTGTCTCCAGAAGAGCTTTGTGCTGCTTGATAAGAGCATTTTCAGGAACAGTAAGAATGTTTACAAAATCTTCTTCTGTTAAACTTTCCAGTTCAACTCTGATTGGAAAACGTCCCTGCAGTTCAGGAATCAGATCCGTAGGCTTGGCGGTATGGAAGGCGCCTGCTCCTATGAAAAGTATATGATCAGTTTTAACCGGTCCATATTTAGTATTGATTACGCTGCCTTCGACAATCGGAAGTATGTCCCTTTGAACGCCTTCCCTGGATACGTCGGCACCGCTGGTCATTCTTGACCCCGAAGCGATCTTATCTATCTCGTCGATGAAGATGATGCCGTTTTGTTCAGCGTTTTCAATAGCTTCATCTGTCACCACGTCCATATCGATCAACTTCTGCGCTTCTTGCTCACGCAGTATTTTTCTTGCGTCTTTAACCTTGCAATTCTTCTTTTTAGTTTTCTCAGGCATCATATTGCCAAATATATTGCCTATGGCTATGGACATGCCTTCGTTGCTCATATCCAACTGATTGCCTTTAGGAGTATCTACGACTTCTATCTCTATATACTGCTCTTCCAAAAGGCCCTGGCGCAACTGCTGCCTAACCTGTTCTCTTGCCATCTCCACGTCCATATCTTCTTTGGCAGGCTCTCCTTTTTCTGCCTGACTGTCAATATATTGCTGCTTTTGGCTTGTATATCCTCCGCTGTTCATAATAAAGTCAAACGGATTTCTGTTTTTTCCGCTGGCAGGTTTTTTATTTTTGCCTGGGATTATGGCTTCAACTATCTTTTCTTCGACAATTTCATCGGCTATATTATACTTTTCTTCAAGTTTTTTCTGCTTTGTTACTCTCATAGAAGCTTCCACCAGATCTCTGACCATGGAATCTACGTCTCTTCCTACATAGCCTACTTCTGTAAATTTTGTCGCCTCAACTTTTACAAACGGAGCGTCCATGAGTTTGGCAAGTCTTCTGGCTATTTCTGTTTTACCGCAGCCTGTAGGACCCATCATCAGAATGTTTTTGGGCGTTATCTCTTCTTTTAGCTCGTCCGACAAAAGGCTTCTTCTATACCTGTTTCTTAAAGCTATAGCTACAGATTTTTTTGCTTCATCTTGTCCGATTATATATTTATCAAGCTCCGCTACTATTTCCTTCGGAGTCATGCTGTATACTTTACTTGCCATTTTTTATCTCCCCCCCTTACAGCTTTTCAACGGAAATATTGTCGTTAGTGTAAACGCATATTGACGCTGCGATCCTCAGAGACTCTCTTACTATTTCCTCAGCACTCATATCGGTGTGATTAAACAAAGCGTTAGCAGCAGCATATGCGTAATTTCCTCCTGAGCCTATTGCCACAAACTGTTGATCCGGTTCTATTACCTCTCCTGTTCCTGAAATCACCAGCATGTTTTCCCTATCGGCAACTATCATCAAAGCTTCCAAATTTCTCATTCCTCTGTCAGAGCGCCACATCTGCGCCAAGTCTACCGCAGCTCTTTTAAGATTTCCTGAATGCTCTTCCAGCTTGCTTTCAAATTTTTCGGTAAGAGAAAAGGCATCTGCTACTGAGCCGGCAAATCCTGATATAACAGAATTTTTGTAAATTTTTCTTACTTTTTTAGCTCCGTTTTTCATTATAGCTGTCTCGCCCATGGTAACTTGTCCGTCACCACCGATACATATATCGTCCGGGCCTCTTCTAACTGCACAAATTGTGGTTGCGTGAAATTGTACCATTTACATATCCTCCTAATCTACTACTCTTTATACCCACATTTTTCATTGGAGCAAACATAATTTGAGCCTTTGGTACGGCGCTCCAGCAGGAGAGAGCCGCACTCAGGGCATTTTCTGTCAATAGGTTTATACCAAAACGCTCTGGTACACGACGGATAATTGCTGCAACCGTAAAAAATCTTGCCTGACTTTCCCCTTTTGGCAACTATATCTCCGCCGCAATCAGGGCATTTGACACCTGTAGACTTTACTATAGGCTTGGTATATTTACATTCAGGGTAACCTGTACAAGCCAAAAATTCTCCAAACCTTCCTTCTTTGACAGCCAAAGGTCTCCCGCACTCGGGACATTTTTCGTCAGTGATCCTGTCCTTGAGTTCTACTTTTTCTATGGCTTTATCAGCAATTTCCAGTTCATCTTTAAGCGAAGCATAAAAATCTCTTACTATCTCTTTCCAGTTTAAATCTTTTACTTCCACTTCGTCAAGCCTATCTTCCATATCAGCAGTAAAGCCTGCGTCGACTATTTCTTTAAAATAGTCCTCCATAAGTTCCGTAACTACAAAGCCCAGGTCGGTAGGAACTAAAAGCTTCTTTTCTCTGCTTATATACTTTCTTTCCAGCAAGGTTGCAATGATAGGCGCATAAGTGCTGGGTCTTCCTATGTTTTTTTCTTCCAGATCTTTCACAAGGCTGGCTTCGGTGAACCTCGAAGGCGGCTCCGTAAATTTCTGCTGACAGTCTACAGATTTTTCTTTGAGACTCTCTCCTTCTGATAGTTCAGGCAATAAATTGTCCTTATCTTCTTCCAAATTAGTCGCATAAACCTTCTGATAACCATCAAATAACAGCCTGGAGCCATTAGCTCTCAAACCGTACTTTCCGTTTTCTATGGAAACCTGAACAGCATCAAATACGGCTTCTGCCATCTGACTTGCTAAAAATCTAGTCCAAATGAGCTTATACAAGCCATATTGTTCTTTAGTAAGAGACTCCTTTATAGCCTCCGGGTCTAAGCTGATATTGCTGGGCCTTATTGCCTCATGAGCGTCCTGAATGTCTTTTTTCTTATTGGAAAAAACATTATTTGATGTATATTTACTTCCAAATACTTCAGTTATATATGTTTTTGCCGATGCTCTGGCTTCATCTGAAATTCTTACAGAGTCGGTTCTTATATATGTTACCAATCCCTGGATTCCCTGTCCTTTTATCTCGACACCTTCATAGAGCTGCTGCGCTACCATCATAGTCTTTTTTGTGGTAAATCCCAGTTTATTAGCTGCATCTTGCTGCAGACTGCTGGTCGTAAACGGTGGAAAAGGCTTGCGCTTTCTTTCTTTTCTTATAATGCGGCAAACCTTGTATGTTCCGCTTTTTAATGCTTCCAGAACTTCGTCGGCAGACTTCTTATTATCTACGTTTATCTTTTGACCGTCATATTCAGTAAGTTTTGCAAAGAATTTCTTTCCCTTTTCAAATTCTACGATTATATTCCAATATTCTTTAGGTACAAAACTTTTAATTTGATTTTCTCTGTCGCAAATTATTTTAAGTGCCGCAGATTGTACGCGCCCGGCCGAAAGACCGCGGCGTATCTTTCTCCATAAAAGGGGACTTATCTTATAGCCTACGAGTCTATCCAAAACTCTTCTGGCCTGCTGGGCATCTACCAATTTTAAATCTATCGGTCTCGGATTTTTTACTGCATTTTTTACTGCGTCCTTTGTAATTTCATTGAAAACGATTCTGCACGGCGAGCTAGGATCTATTCCAAGCAGAAAAGCCAAATGCCATGAAATAGCCTCTCCTTCCCTATCAGGGTCGGTTGCCAGATAAACCTTTCCGGCAGCCTTTGCTTCCTTGCGCAATTCTTTTATAAGGTCTCCCTTTCCTCTTATCGCTATATACTCCGGCTCGAAATCGTTATCTATGTCTATTCCAATCTTACTTTTAGGCAAGTCCCTTACATGGCCGACAGAAGCGACCACTTTGTAATTGGAACCTAAATACTTGCCTATTGTTTTGGCCTTTGAAGGCGACTCTACGATTAGAAGAGTCTTCTTTGATGCCTTGGAAGACTTAGCATTTTTTTTAGTTTTTACAGATTGTGATGTTGCTTTAGCCGTCATCTCTCCTCCTGTTATTTTCCCTTTTTTATTCTATAGTCAATAATAATAGAACTATTTTTTAAATTTTGCAATAAAAATTTTTCCCAACTCATAATAAATCATTCCTTTTAGCTCTAACACTGTAATAATGCCGTTTACTGCAGATGAAGATTTTTTTAATTGGTCACACAATGCGCTGACCGTTATACCCTCTTGCCGGCTGATAGCTTCATACACTTGTTTTTCTTCAGTTCCAAGCAAATCTTCTATTTCAAGCGAGTTCATTTCTACCGTTTTTTTGTCTGAAAAAATTCCTGCTTCTATCATCAGATCATCTACGGATGTTATTATTCTTGCTCCGTCTCTTATAAGTCTATTGGTACCTACGCTGTACAAGCTGGTTATATTCCCCGGCAGAGCAAATACATCTGTTCCGATCTCCGCTGCTCTCAATGCGGTTATGGCAGCTCCGCTTTTTTCTCCCGCTTCAATCACTGCAACAGATGAAGCGATTGCTGCAATTATTCTGTTCCTCATAGGGAAACGCCATGGAGCAGGTGGAATTCCCGGGGCATACTCAGATATCACCAAACCTTTTTCACATATTTCATCATAAAGACTTTTATTTTTTTTAGGATAACATACATCAACTCCGCATCCCAAAACTGCTATTGTTCCTCCGCCTTTTTTCAAAGCCCCAAGGTGAGCCATGCTATCTACTCCAATGGCCATACCGCTTATAGTCACCGCATTATTCAACGCCAAAGCTTCGCCTATATTAAAGGCCGATTGTTTTCCATATTGACTGCATTTACGTGATCCAACTACGGCCATAGACAGCTTGCTTAGCAGGGAAATGTCTCCTATACAAAAAAGTTGTTCTACCGGATCTGTAATTTTTGTCAATATATCAGGGAAATCCGTATCTTCTGCTCTTAATATTTTAATATTATTTCTCCCCATACTTTTTATTCCTCTTATTCAGAATATGAGATATCTTTCGTGTTTTTAGCCAGCAATCTGGTATAGTGAAAAGCTGAGGCTAAATGGACTTCACTTATTTTTTCTTCTGCATCCATGTCTGCCAAAGTTCTTGCCAGTTTCATCATCTTATAATATCTCCTAGGGCTTATGCCTCGCTCCTTGTAAAACTTACTCATCAGCGCTTTTCCTTCTTTTCTTAAGGCACAAAATCTTTCTACATCCTTTTCTTTCATCTGGCTGTTGCGACGTATGTCCGTATTTTTGAACCTGTTTTCCTGTATTTCTACAGCAGCAATCACTTTTTCTCTGAGTTCTTTTGTGGACTGAGTCGTACCGTTATTAAGTTCTTCGCATTCTATCCTGCATATTTCTATGCACATATCAATCCTATCGGCAAGCGGACCTGAAAGTTTGCTTCTGTATCTTTCTATTTCGCCAGCGCTGCATGTGCACCTGTTGGAACCGTCGCCTAAAAAACCGCATCTACATGGGTTGGTTGCTCCGATAAATAAAAAATTTGCCGGAAAAGTGCTGCTCTGTCCCTTTCTTACAATATGTATTGTCTTTTCTTCCAGCGGTAAACGTAGACATTCCAGCACGTTTTTTTCTATTTCCAGCATTTCATCCGCAAATAATATTCCATTATGAGCAAATGAAATTTCTCCCGGTATAGGAATATGCCCTCCTCCCAAAAGCTGTGTTTTTGTCGTATTTTTATTTATTTGCCGAAAAGGACGCTGTGCTATAATCGGCGTTTCTTCATTTAACATTCCTGCTGCTGAATACACCGCTGACGTTTCCATCTGCTCCTGTAATGTCATAGTGGGAAGCAATCCGCAAGCCCGTTTCGCCAGCATTGTTTTGCCTGTACCGGGCGGACCTATCATCAAAAGACTGTGAAAGCCGGCCACAGATGCGGCTATAACGTCTTTGGCTTCTCTCTGCCCTTTCACATCTAAAAAGTCCAGCTGCTCATCGTTAATAATGTTGTTTTTATCATATACCTTTTTTTGTTTTATAATTTGTCCCGATACATATTGAGCAGCTTCCTTAAGCGATTCAACAGGGATAACCTTAAGATCGGTTTTCATTCCTACAAGGCTTACCTCTGCGCAATTGGCCTTAGGTAACACTAACTCTTTATAGCCTTCTTCTGCCACTGTAATAGCCATCGGCAAAGCACCTCTAACAGCTTGTACCGTACCATCGAGAGCTAATTCGCCAACGAATGCGCATTTTTCTTTTTTATTTTTTATTGCGCCGCAAGAGAGCAATATGCCCAGAGCCATCCCAAGGTCGTAATGGCTGCCTTTTTTACGTATGTAAGCCGGTGAAAGATTGATGGTTATTCTGCCTTGCGGATAGTTAAAGCCGCTGTTGATTATAGCTCGCCTTACCCTTTCAGAAGCTTCTTTGACAGCTGTATCTCCCAAACCTATAACTGTAAAAAAGGGCAGCCCGTGTGCAATGTCGGTCTGTATAATTACTTTCCTTCCTTTTACTCCTTCAAGAGCTATGGATTCGGTTACAGAAACCACGTACTTCGCCCCCTTCCTAAAACTCCAAGCCTTCGATATGTTCAAGAGTTATTTCTATTACCTGGAAACCTGCATTTTCACATCTTTTCTTATTAGAAGCCAGAAAAAATCTGGCAGCAGTTTTTATATGTTTTTGCTTTTTTAAAGTTACTGCCTCTGCCGGTCTTCCAAATATGGCAGAAGTTCTTGTTTTCACTTCTATAAAAGCAACCGTTCTGTCTTTTGTTGCGATTATATCTATTTCTCCATAAGGGCACCTGTAATTTCTGGCTAATATGTAATATCCTCTCCCTTTTAGGAATTCAACGGCTAATTCTTCGCCCAACGCACCTATTTTACATTTATTTATCATTTCCCTCCTTATTGACATTCCCACTCCGTGTATATAATTTACATTATTTTACATTTATTGTCAATTTATATAAAGAAAAAATCTGCCGTAATCATAACGACAGATTTTCTCAATTGAAAAAATATACAACAATTTATAATTGGAGGTCTGAAACTATCGGTCAAATTAAAACCCCTTTAGAAACCTGCGTAAGTAAATTTCGGCGCATCGGTTCCTATGGCGAAAATCGTATATAAATACAGGGCCATCAGCATTATGAAAAACAATCCTGTATATATTAAAAACTTTTTATCAATTGACTTCCTTATCTTTATTAAAAAACTCGTAAACCTTTTCATTTATCTCTATCCATCCCTTTCCGGCCGGATGGGTATTGTCCTCCAGCCATCCTTTAGTATAACCTTCTCCATATAAGTCACTTAGTTCTACACCGTAATCATCGGCAATCTTGTGAATTTTTTCTACTATCACATCCCTGTTTTTTCTAGGAAAACCGGTATGGTCGTACCAATATCCGTTGATTGGCAATAATATCAGTTTTACTTCTATTCCCTGGTCCTTACAAATGTCTAGGAAAAGTTTCAAATCGTCATACTCCGGAGATTTTTCAAAGCTGCGTTTAGTCTCTGTGTCTTTTCTTTCTTTCAATATTGGTTTATATTTGGTATTGTAAAGCGTATCACGCATACAGAGATCATTGTTGAATTCCTTTTCAACTTCTTGTTCCGCCTGTTTTTTCAAGGCATCCCAATCAGGTTCTTTGGCATTCTGAGGTTCATAAGTCCTGTTGTTCTTATGTCCGCTCACTTTCCACATCATCCCGACTCCGATTTTTTCCTTTTCCTGAGCTATCCAGCTATGGATATAATAGTTTACCTTATCCTCCAAACTGGTCTTTTGAGTTTGTCCATTGTTTAAATTGTCTCCTGTCAACACCTTAGTTGCTCTGTCTACATTTGCTTTCATCAATGGGCTTACTTCCAACAGTTTCGTCGTCCTGTCGATTAATTTTTGTTTTAAATCGTCAGAAAGGCTTTCATTTTTAAGCATTGCAGCATACATACTTTCAGAAAACCTGGCAGAAAACTCGTTTCCCTCTATGCCGTTTTTTCCAAACCATGTAGGCGATAAAAGTAAAACAACTTTTTTTGATTTCAAATCAGGTGCCAAAGCTCCCATCGCTATCGCATGAGGCAAACATTGGTTTCCTGCCGCTCCTATGCACATTACATCCATGTTGGCCTGATTGAATATTGCTGTCGGGTGATATGGCGTATTGTTTCCATGCTGAAATTCTGAAGAGCCCATCATCAAATACGTATCGTCGTGTAAATTAGCAGCTACAGCATTATAGGAAAGGTCCTTTTTGCTGTTTATCCATGTTCCGAATTCTCTGTTGTTGGCTTCTATCCTGCTTCCAGCAAAGAAGTGGATACTTGCAGCTGTGACACAAAACAATACAACTGCTGTTAAAAAAGCTGCGACTTTTTTCATATTTATACTACCCCTTTTGCATTATCCATTTATATTTTAATATCCCTTTTATTGAATTCTTTTCATTATTTGATAAACTATTTTGTTAGGAGTATCCATCTCATCTCTTCTTAACTCTGAAGGCGCCATTATCACGCCTATTTTTTCCTCTATTTCTATCAAGAGTTCTGTGTAGTCCAGAGAATCAATCAGGTCTTCTTCTAAAAGATTTATATCTAAATCTTCTCTCACTATATCGTCTCCGCATATTTCTTCCAGTAAATCTAAAACTATTTCTCTTACTTTTCTCTCTTCCATTTTTTTACCCTCCGTTTTTAAATTATTTCAAGGAATCTTCCCGAAAAGATGAAGAATCCAAACATCACCAAGTTAAAAGTTATAAACCAGCTGACAATCTTATACCATTTTTCTTTTTTATGCTTTTTATAGAATTTTGATTTTTTTTGATATATCTCTGTTATTGCAAGCAACACTCCGTGATATAGACCATAAAGTATATAACTATATGTAAGTCCATGCCACAATCCCATCAGCAGCATATTTACCATGAAGCCGATGGATGCTCCGGTAAGTTTGCTCTTAAACCATTTTCCTTTCATTGATGCCATCATGAACCTGCTGAACACAAAGTCTCTGAACCAGTATGAAAGGGTTATATGCCATCTGTCCCAAAAATCTTTTATATCTATGCTGAGAAAAGGTTCTCTGAAGTTCCTAGGCGTAATTATTCCTAATATGTAGCTGGTACCGATGGCCATAAGGCTATATCCTGCGAAATCGAAAAACAGATAAAATCCATATGAATATAAGTATATTGCGTTGGAGTACCACCCACCTTCCATGCCTAAATATGTTATGGCCTGATATACAGCTTGAGCCAAAACAAATTTATATACAAGGCCTTGGCAAATCTTGAACAGCCCTGCGCCTACAAGGTCGAGATACTGTTCTCTTGGTCTCACTAAAGCCAGATCTTCATTAAATCTTCTGCTTCTATCTATAGGGCCTGACAAAACAGCCGGAAAAAAAGTCAGAAAATATATGAATTCAAATGGCTTACATTCCTTGATAAGGCCGTCATGTATCTCTATTATCACCTGAAGAGACTTAAAGGTCATGTAAGATATGCCCATAAATCCCAGTATGCTTATTTCAAACAGTCCAGCTATCTTATACAATACAAGGGGTGCCAATGATAACGTTATAAAAGTCCAAAACCAACATCGCGTTCTCCCCTTTGCCAGTCTTATCCGGAGGAACAAAGTTATTATTATAAACTGGAAAATCAAATAACCAGCCATATAAAAAATTTCCGTCGGTTTGTTCCAAAGAGCCAATAATATAAAAACTATAGTTACAAAAAAGCCATAATATTTTATAGGTTTCTCCATTATGCCCAGAACCAAAGCAGGAATCAGCAGCAAACCGGCGCAAACAAAGAAGTATAGTTCACCGAATAGAATCATGCCAACATCCCCTCCAACTTTTTCCTATCCATTTTACCATTGGCTGTCATAGGCATTTCATCTACAAAAATAATATTTTTAGGCACCATGTAAGCCGGCAGTTTTTCTTTAAGCATGTTTCTTAAATTCCTTCCATCCTTGAAAGAACCTTCAAGAGAAGGCGCTTTGATAAAAGACACTAAATGTCTTATTTTTTCTCCATCATATCTGGGTACTACACATGCTTGCTGAACATATGGAATATCCATTAAATTGGATTCTATATCTCCCAGTTCTATTCTGTATCCATGAAGTTTTACCTGAAGATCTATCCTTCCTCCGCAATAATAATATCCGTTTTTCAGATAACCGCTGTCCCCCGTTCTGTAAGCTTTTTTATAAGTTCCGTCTGAACATTTTATATCAAAGAACGATTTTTCTGTTTTCTCCTTATCCATAAAATATCCTTTAGCAACAGTATCTCCCGTGATGATTATTTCTTCTCCGTCAAATATGATTTCTGTACCTTCTTTAGGTTTTCCTATAGGAAGAGAATCTTCAGCATTCAACATTTCATTTGTTATTTCTACGGACGTAATTGCAACTGTGGATTCCGTAGGTCCATAAGTATTGATAACTTTAGCGTTAGGAAATCTTTCCATTAATTTCCCCGCAGTTTCTTTTGTCAGTCTTTCCCCACAGAATAAAAACAATTTTAAATCCGCAAAATTTTCTCCGTTGAAGTAAGGATCCGCCAAACACATATCTGCAAAAGAAGGCGTTGATACCCATGTTTCAGCTTTGCCGTTTTTCATATACTCAAACATAGCTGCTGTGTCTGACTGAAGTTTTTTATCAAGACACAACAGTGTGCCGCCTGAAATAAGAGAATTATAGAGGTCCATAACTGATAAATCAAAAGAGAACGGAGCCTGATTGATAAATACGCCGTTTCTTTCTTTATCAGAAAGCGCACTGTCTATAAGTTCTTTAGACCATCCCAAAAAATTCTTCAAGTTATCTGCTGAAATTTGAACGCCTTTGGGCTTTCCTGTGCTTCCTGAAGTAAAGATGATATAAAATGTATCTTCTGATGAAACTGCCTTACTATAAGGTTTTATTTCTTCTTTACATGATAATATATTTTGAACATCGATCACATCAAAGCCGCTTAAGGAAAAAGGTTCAGTAGCCAAAATAATACTGTTTCCAATCTTATCGGCTATATCTTCTATCCTGTTTTGAGGCATAGAAATGTCCACAGGGCAATACGCCCTTCCGGATTTAACGCAACCTAAAAAGCATGTTATCATGTGTGGATTTTTATGGCCGTATACCATTACAGGTCTTTTATCATCTTGTAATTTTGACTGCAGATTTGCAGCTATTTTATCTGACTGCTGCCAAAGCTGTCTGTAAGTAATGGTATCCCCCGAAGATTGTACAGCTATCCTTTCCGGATATATTTCTGCAATTTTTTCTATAATCTCCAAAACTGAATTTTTCAAAACCATATTTATACCCCCTTATAAATTGCGACTAGTTCTGATTTCACAATAAGTGTACTATAACACGTAGTACACTGTCAACCTATTTTTCTAAAAAAAACTTTGACAAGCCAAACTTTAAAATATATTTTAAAGCTTTATCGTTCCTGTCAAAGTTATTATTGCATATTTGTTTATACTTTTGTTAAAAAAAGACAATATATAAGAGAAAGTTAATAAATTTGAAAGAAATTCAAGTTGTCTCAAATTCATCATGCTCTCAGCATTGAACTGAGAAACGACACCAACCTTTCGCTCTTGGGATTTTCAAAGATATCTTCCGGAGTACCCTCCTCGACTATGACGCCGTTATCCATAAAAACTACTCTGTCTGCCACTTCTCTGGCGAAGCCCATCTCATGGGTGACTACTATCATCGTAGTATGGCTTTGGGCAAGCTTTTTCATTACGTTGAGCACCTCGCCTGTGATTTCGGGATCAAGGGCAGAAGTCGGTTCATCAAAGAGCATCAGGTCCGGATTCATGGCCAAGGCCCTGGCGATGGCAATTCTCTGTTTCTGTCCTCCGGATATCTGCGCAGGATATACGTCGGCTTTGTTTTCCAGACCGACCAGTTTTAACAATTCTTTCGCCTTCCTGTTGGCTTGCTCTTTGTTTTCTTTTTTTACCTTTATAGGCGCATATGTTATATTTTCCTTACATGTCATGTGAGGAAAAAGGTTGAAATGCTGAAATACCATTCCTGTGGTGCCTTTAAGGTCTATCTCTCCTGAAGTAACGCTGTTAAGTCCGTTTATGCATCTTAAGAGAGTGCTTTTACCCGAGCCGGAAGGCCCGATAATAGCAACAATTTCGCCTTTTTGCATGGAAAAATTCACATTATCTACTGCAATGAAATCTCCGTATTTTTTTACGATATTCTTCATCTCCAATATTTTGTTTTCCATCACCATTCCTCCTTAGCATCATACCTGGAGAAATATTTTTCCAATCTTCCGGCCACCAATGTCAATATAAAGGTCATGATGAGATATATTACAGCAGCATAAAAGAAAGGTTCCAGGCTGGTCATTCTGTTTACTGCGCTATTGGTAGCTTTCATCAAGTCTACTACTGACAATGCAGAGACTAAAGCCGTATCCTTTACGAGAGTTATAGCCTCGTTTACGATAGGCGGCAGCGTCGCTTTCATGGTCTGCGGCAATATGATGTCGAATAAAGTCTGCCTGTTGGATAGTCCCAAAGCATAGGCCGCTTCATACTGTCCTTTGTCTATGCTGTTGATGCCTCCTCTGTATATTTCAGCGAAATATGCTGCGTAATTCAGTACATATGTAACGATTGCCGTCGTAAAAGCATCCAGTGTTATATCAAAATAAAAAGGGAAGAAGAAGTAGAAAAACCATAGCTGAAGCATCAGCGGAGTTCCTCTGAATATCCATATGTATATCTTGCACAAAAAGCTCAAGGGTTTAAACCGGCTGTTGCTCCCCAGGGCTAAAGGAAGCCCCAGAGGAAGCGACAGTACAAGTGTTATCACAAACACTTGTACTGTAGTTACCGAACCCTCGAGCATAAATGGCAAGAATTCTCCGATTCTTTCCATCATTTATTTATCTCCTTTATTATTGCTCTATTATTCCTCACCTTCTACAGGTTCATATACCATTATATCTCTGCCGAACCAGTTTTCACTGATTTCAGAAGCAGTTCCGTTGTCAATGAGAGTCTTGAGCGTTTCGTTAATCTTATCTCTCAATTCTGTATTATCAGCTGCGCAGCCTATAGTATAGTAATCGTCGCCCAGAGAATAAGTGCATTCCTTCATTTCTCCTCCCAGGTTGTTGTTGGTGTATTCGCCAAGCACCTGGTCCACAGCGATAACGTCCACTCTTCCGGCCTTCAAATCCATGATAGCTGTATCGTATTTATCGTATTCGCTGATATTATCCTTGAAGGAATCGTATGCCTCATTGGCCTGAAGCATTTCAAGGGCTGCTGAGCCTGCTTGAGTTCCTATCTTAAGGTCTGCCAGCTGTTCAGCTGAAGTAACATCAAGGTCTGAATCAGCCAGTGCCATTAAAACGATCTTGTTGTTGAGATACTTATAAGTAAGAGCCATGCCTTCTATTCTTTCAGGAGTCACCGACATGCCGTTCCACAGGCAGTCCACCGTCCCGGCTTTCAGTTCAGCTTCCTTTGCTTTCCAATCTATAGCCTTAAACTCCACAGTCATACCCAGTTCTTCTCCTACAGCTTTGGCAAGATCTATATCAAATCCTATAAGATTACCTTCCTCATCTCTAAATCCCATAGGCGGAAAACTGTCATCAAGACCAACTACGAGAGTATCTGTTCCGTCAGTCTCAGACTCTTGATCATTTCCTCCGCAGCCTGTCAAAAGTCCGAGGGACAGTACCATTACCAATATCATCATCAATGCGATCAGTTTCTTCTTCATTTTTAATTCTCCTTCTTCTCAATTAAATAATATGTGCCCACTTTATTATTTTATCTAGTTAAAGTGTTGAATCGGTCGCTTTATAAGCGTAACTCTTTACTGAGAAAAAGTCAATATGTTTTTCATTATAATACAAATTTTCTGATAGCATACGCCACACCGTCATCTTCGTTGGACAGCGTGATGAAATCAGCAATGTCTTTTACCTGTTCTTCGGCATTTGCCATGGCTACACCCAGTCCTGCTGCTTTTATCATCGCCATATCGTTGGGACTGTCGCCGCATGCCATGACATTTTCTTCTTTTATATTCACCTTAGAACATAGCCATGCGATAGCCGCCGCTTTGCTTGTGGTTGCTCCCCCGATTTCAATATTATGAGTAACAGACGATGTTACCGTTATCCCCTGCTGTTTTTCAAGAATCCGCCAGAATTGAGCTTTATCGCCGAGGTCTCTGAAATGAATATTGATATTTTCAATATTATCCTTGTATTTTCTTAAAAAGTCATATATCCCCGGTACGGGATTCCTCGTTTCCATTATGTAACTAACGTTCATATAATCCGAACCGTTTTCTTTCAAATCCCGATAAACCGCTTCATCTATATAAGCTCTGCCGCCGGTAAACACTTCTATAGGGTATTGTTGATTTTTTTCCAATATTTCGCCTACATGTTCTATGGCGGTGCTGTCAGCGCAGTTGGAATATATTACCCGGTTTTCCGGCAGATAAGTTATATGAGCGCCATTGGAACTTATAACGTATTCAAGACCGTTTATTTTATATATATCTTTAGGCAGCGATGTAAAAGTCCGCCCTGTGGCTATGACCACATGAACTCCTCTTTTTATGGCAGTTTCAAGGACGCTGACCGTTTTTTCGGATATTCCGCTTTTTCCCAAAGTAGTACCGTCAAGGTCGAGGGCTATAAGTTTTATCTTCACTATTTCACCTCCAGGCATTGCAAAAATTCAGTATTATAAGTTCTTACCTGCTTCATGGTTGCACTTCCGTCATGCCCCGGGTATATTTGATACTCATTGGGCCATTTATCGATTACCTCTTTGCAAGAGCTTATCATCTCCTTCTCTGAGCCGTCTTCCAAATCCGTTCTTCCCAAGTCAGTATCAAATATGGTATCCCCTGTAAACACCACCTTGCTCAAATCAGAAATGATGCAAATAGAACCATGGGTATGCCCCGGAGTCATGACTATTTTCAATTGCTCGCCATCAATATCTAAGACATCTCCGTCTGCCAAATAAATATCTACCCTGCCCTTGTACATTGTAGAATCAGTAAAGCTCATCATCACAGGACATCTGAAATGTTCAGCTACTCTTGCTGCTGCTCCCGTATGGTCATGATGATGGTGTGTTAAAATTATTCCCTTTACTTCTAAAGAATCGGATTCTATGTATTTTATGATTCTGGCAGGCTCATATCCCGGATCTATCACATAACAATGCCGGCCTTTTGTATTGTTTATAATATAACAATTACTTTCCAGACCGCCGCCTACAAATCTTTTAATTTTCAATATTTTTTCCCTCCTAAAAACCTTTATAAAAGTGTTGCAAAGATTTTTTATTGTGCTAGAATATGTGCTAGAATAATCATACAGCATTTTCACAAAAATGTCTTTTATTTTTATATGAGAGGTAAAAAAAATGAATGTTGCCATTGTAGGCGCAGGTAAATTAGGATTAAAAGTTATATCTGCTCTCTTAGGAGGAGGCCATTCCATCACAGTTATAGATAAAGATGAAGAAATCCTCAATAAGATTTCACAACAGATGGACGTAATGGTGGTTAACGGAAACGGTAAAAGTATTTCTCTTTTAAAAGAATGCGGCATTGATTCTTTTGATTTTCTATTAGCCGCTACAGACAGAGATGAAAAAAATATCGTAATTGCTTCTTTTGCTAAAAAGCTCGGATGCAGCAAGGTTATCGCCAGAGTAAGAGATCCGGAGCATATGAACCAGATGGAATTTATCAAAGATACCATGCACATAGATTATCTGGTAAATCCCGATATGGCCATAACTATGGAGATATATAAATATCTGGTTGAAAAGTACACATTAAATGACGGTATATTCACCAGCGGCAAAACGGCTCTTGTACAGTTTCATGTGAAAAAGATGAAACAGCTCATAGGTCTTCCCATGATAAATGTGAAAAAAGTTTTGCCGTCTATGCTGATAGTGGCCATATCAAGAAACGGTAAAATCATAATTCCTCATGGAAAAACCGTTATAGAAAGTAACGATACCATATACCTTATCGGAGAAAAAGCAGAAATATCTGCTCTTCACCGCAAAGTCCACGAAAAAGGGAAATATACCAAACTGCAAAAGGTAATGATAGTCGGCGGAGGGAAGACCGGCTTTTATCTTGCCCATAGACTGGCAGAATTCGGAATTTCTGTTAAAGTTATAGAGAAAAGCAAAGAACGTTGTTACTATCTCTCCACTCACCTGGACGACGTTATGGTTCTCCATGGCGATGCTACCGATACAAGCTTATTAGAGGAAGAAAACATTGATGAGATGGATGCGTTTGTAACTGCTACAGGTTTTGATGAGGAAAATCTGCTGCTTGCTTTGATGGCTAAACAACACGGCATAGAAGACGTCATCTCAAAAGTAAGCCGCGAAAGCTATAAGGATCTGATCGAAAAAATGGGGATAGATATGGCGTTAAATCCTCTGGATATAATTGCCAGCACGATTCTGAGATATATACAAGGGTCAAAGAAGATCATCTCTTCCCTGTTAATTCAAGGTCAGGCGGAAATAATGGAAATCATCGCGTCAGACAACATGCAGCTTACCAATATTCCTTTAAGAGAACTGGAACTTCCTGACGGTGTAATTATAGCTGCGATACACAGAGGCAAGCAGGTAATAATACCTCATGGTGATACTGTTATTGAAGAGGATGACAAAGTGACTATATTCTGTCTCTTATCCGATATCGCTGACCTAGAAGGCCTGTTTAAGCAAAAGCGAGGCTTTCATTTATAAAAATAAGTTATAACGAGGATTCAAATGTCTGTTAAAATAAGAACGACGTTGAGAATAGAGGGAAGTCTTTTAATTGTAATGGCAGTTTCCATGATTATCCCTCTTTTAATAGCGTTTTTTGAAAGAGAAACAGGTTCAATACGCGCTTTTCTTTTAGTTATGGCAATGTGCGTTATTTTGGGCCTCATACCTTTTATTTTTTTCGGTCCCTCTCAGCGCAAGATTCAAAGCAGGGATAGTTTTGTTATTGTTACCTTAAGTTGGGTTTTGGCATCCATAATAGGAGCATTGCCTTTTTTGTTATCAGGCTCTATGAATTCTTTTGCGGATGCTTTTTTTGAGAGTGTTTCGGGATTTACTACTACAGGCTCTTCAATATTAACCGATGTAGAAGTACTTCCGCGCTCTATCCTTTTTTGGCGTTCGTTTACCCATTGGCTCGGAGGAATGGGCATAATAGTATTTATCACTGCCCTTTTGCCTGTTTTCGGAATCAACGGGCAGCTTATTGCCAATTCAGAAACTACAGGTCCGACAAAGGACAAGATTTTAGCGAGATTCTCTGACCAGTCCCGGCAACTATATAAAATATATATAATCATGACCATCGCAGAAATTCTGCTGTTAAAAGTCGGCGGCATCAGTTGGTTTGATTCGGCAGTTCACACTTTCGGCAGTGTGGGCACCGGTGGTCTTTCTATATACAATGACAGCATTGCTCATTATAACAATGTTTATGTTGAACTGATAATTGCCTTTTTCATGCTATTTGCTTCGTTAAATTTCAACTTGTACTATTTAGCTTTAAAACGTGGTATAAAACAAATTTTTAAAGATGAAGAAGCTCGTTTTTTTATGATAATAGTGGCTGTTGTGACTGGCGTGATAGCATTATATAATTGGATATTTGATGAGTTTGTCAATTTCGGCGAAAAACTTATGAACTCTTTCTTCCAAGTAGCATCTATCATATCCACCACAGGATATATGACTGATGATTACGACCTTTGGCCTACTTTTTCAAAGATGATGCTTTTTATGCTCTTTTTCATCGGAGGCTGTTCGTCATCTACCGGCGGCGGCGTCAAAGTTGTAAGAGTATTGGTTGGTCTTAAGCTGGTCAGAAGAGGGGTATCGTTAAAGCTTCATCCAAACAGAATAGCTCCGATAACATTAAATGAGCGAGAGCTGGGAAGCGATGCTACTATCCGTGTTTCCAATTTTATATTTACCTACGTGGTAATAATATTGTTTGGTACTGTGCTGCTGTCACTGGACGGAAACGATTTTATGACAAATTTTTCTGCAGTAGCTTCCAGTCTGGGCAATATCGGTCCGGGATTTAATTTGGTGGGTCCGACGATGAATTACTCATTCTTTTCCGATTTTGGAAAATATACTTGTTCCGCTCTTATGATTATAGGCAGGTTGGAGCTTTTCACCGTTTTGGCTTTGTTTTCAAGACATTATTGGAACCCTGACAGGGTAAAATAGATGAGGTATTAGATTCATGAGAATCAGTTTCAAATCAATTATTAAAGTATTAGGAATAATAACCTTCATAGAGGGTCTTTTCATGCTGCCCTGCGTAGTCGCTGCTTTATATTTTGAAGAATGGAAGGCCGGCGGCTCTCTATTTGTAACTTCAATAGTATGCATATCTATAGGCTTTGTCATTCTCACTCAGCTGAAATTTGACAAAATAAGGTTGAAATTGAGAGAAAGCTATTTTATCGCCTGTACCAGCTGGATATTTGCATCCCTTATAGGTGCAGTTCCCTTTTTCTGCAGCGGTCAGGGGTTTTCTTTTATAGAATGTTATTTTGAATCTGTAGCGGGTTTTTCAACTACAGGCTGCAGCGTTCTTTCTCCCGACATGATACCAAAATCTCTGATAATGTGGAGAGCGCTTTGTCACTGGCTTGGTGGAATGGGAATTTTAGTTCTCCTAATATCCATATTTCCGCTATGGGGCATCAACAGTCAAACCATTGCAGTGGCTGAAACTCCGGGTATGCAAAATGAAAAGCTTGCAGCAAAGTCATCAGATACCGCAAAGTTTCTTTGGATAAGCTACAGTGCCCTTTCAGTGACAGAATTTATTCTTTTGGTAATTGGTCCAATGGATTGGTTTAATGCGCTGGTCACCACATGCAGCAGCATAAGTACAGCAGGGTTAATTATAACTTCTGCAGACAGCTGGATGTATGAATTAACGTATGTAAATACTATTGTAGTTATTTTTACTATACTTTCTTCATTAAATTTTATCGTGTATTTTATGGCTGTAAAAGGTAAATGGTCTGATGTGTTCAAAAATATAGAGACACGGGTATTTTTAGGAATCATAGCTGCAGCTACGATTATAATTTCCATTGCATTGAAATTCAGCGGAACCTATGAAAACCTCTGGCATGCGGTTAAAGACGCATTATTCCAGGTGGTTTCCTTTATATCAACTTCAGGTTTCTATGTCTGTGATTATTACAGCTGGCCATCTTTTGCCATAACGATACTGTTTTTATTATTATTTGTGGGCGGCTGTTCCTTCTCAACATCCGGTTCATTGAAGATAATAAGAATTGCGATACTTTTCAAACTCATAAAGAGAGGATTTTTCAAACAGATTCACCCACGTATGGTTAAAGCGGTAATGCTGAACGGCAAGCCGGTTTCTACTTTTGTGGCCTCATCTGTTACTACCCATGTGCTGTTATTCCTTGGTATTTTCATGTTGGGCTGTCTTTTGCTTTCTTTCAATAATCTAAGTATGGAAACTACCATAACATCTGCTTTGGGACTGTTTTCCAACACAGGTGTAGCTTTAAACGGAGGTGTGGAGAACTTCGGTTACTTTGGAATGTTCAATTCATTCTCTCAAGTAGTAATGACGTTCCTAATGATTGCCGGCAGACTTGAAATGTATGCCATCGTAATACTGTTTACAAAATCATTCTGGAAACACAACAGAGCTAATACAATATAAATCATTCTTTATAATAAAAAACAATCCTTTCGGGCAACATAACTTCATGATTTCGAAAGGAGAATAAGTATGCTGGTAAAAGATTTAATGTCCTCATCTGTAAACTGCGTATCGCCTGACGATTCTATAGAAAGAATAATTTTCACAATGAAAAGTGAAGATGTAGGTATCCTTCCTGTATGTGACAAACAAAATCATGTGCTCGGAGTTATTACCGACAGAGATGTTGTTTTACGTCAAGACAAAGCCTCTACGGCGCGTGAATTAATGACAGAGAATGTAATAACGGTAAATTCAGGCGATGATATACATCAAGCTGCTTTAAAATTTTCAAAATATGGAATACATCGCCTTCCGGTTGTGGAAAATCAAAGACTTATAGGTATCTTAAGTTTAAAGGATATGGCCAAGAAGAAAGTTTTCACAGCAGAAATAGGTCATATAATTTACAATATATACAACCACAAATAAAAAAATCCGCCTAAAACAGTAAAAACTGCCGGGCGGATTTTTTTCTGTATCTGATTAATTAGTTGCTTTTTTCACATCTTCAGCCGCATCTTTTACATCGTCCTTAGCTTCATCAACTATGTTATCTCCTTCACTTTCCGGTGTGTTCATGTCATTATCATCATTGCTACACCCTGTAAGGCAGACGGCGAACACCATAGTAAGCATCAAAAAAACAGTTGCGATTTTCTTTTTCATTCTAAACAACTCCTTTCTTTTTTCACATATATTGTTGGAATTTTTCCTGTTTTTTATTCCTATAGTGCAGCTCATTAAAAAAATGAGACAAATATGTCTCATTTTTTCAAATTATATAAGAAAACTCGTTCTTTATTACTCTTCCGTTGTCTCTTCTTCTGTTATTTCAGCAGTTTCAGAAACTTCAGCAGCATCTTCTGCTTCTTGATCCTCAATATCATCTTGAGGTTCTTCTTCATTCTCTTCAAAATTTTCTTCAAGAGCTTGTTTGATGCTCAGGCTGATTCTCTTTCTTTCTGTATCGATATCAAGAATTTTTGCTTCAACAGCTTGTCCTACTGAAAGCTCTTCAGCTATATTACCCACTCTTTTGTTGGCAACTTCAGATATATGAACCAATCCGTCAAGACCAGGCTCAAGTTCTACAAAAGCGCCGTATTCCTTGATTTGAACAACTTTTCCTGAAACAATCTCTCCAACATGATACTTTTCATTGATAACTGACCACGGTTCAGGGGTTGTCTGCTTTAATCCCAGGGAAATCTTTCCTTTTTCAGCGTTCATTGAGAGAATCTTAACCTTCACTTTATCGCCAATCTGTAAAACTTCCTTTGGATGTTTGAGTTTTCCCCATGATATTTCAGAAATATGTAACAGTCCGTCAATGCCGCCTAAATCTATGAAAGCTCCATAGTCTGTAAATCTCATTACAGTTCCTTCTACAACATCATCAACATGAAGGCTGTTCCATATTGCATCAATTTTTTTCTGTTTTTCTTCAGCAAGAACGATTTTGTGTGAGAATACAGCTCTTCCCTTCTTCATGTCTACCCTTGTAACCTTAACGTCAAGAGTCTGTCCCATGAATTCATCCGCATTCTCAACAAATTTATCAGAGAGCTGTGAAAGAGGAATGAAACCTGTAACTTCCTTATACGCTGCGATTACGCCGCCGTTTACCTGTCTTACAACCTTTACGCTGATAACCGTCTTGTTTTCAAAAGCCTCATTAACTTCATTCCAATGCTCATTAATTTCCAGCTTTTTCTTGGAGAGTAGAATCACACCATCGCCATCATCGGTCTTGATAACTTTCGCTTGGATTTCATCGCCATCCTTAAACAGGTCTGTTAGCTTTTGGTCCCCTTCTAGTGTTACTTCTTCTCTTGGAATTACTCCGTCTTTTTTGCATCCCATGTTAACGATAACTTCCTTCTCAGTAACCTGGTGTACCTTTCCGTTAACAATTTCGCCGACTCTTGGTAGCCTTAATGATTTTTCAATATCGTCCATTAAGTCCATCATGTTCATTTCGCTTTTTTCTGTGATGTGTTCACTCATTCTAGCAATAACCTCCTTAATCACGCATTCAGGTGTCGAAGCACCTGCTGCAATTCCTATTTTATTACATTTTAAAAGATGGTGCAATGGTAAATCTTCGTTTTTTTCAACAAAATACGTATTTGAGCATATTTTTTTTGAAATTTCGTACAACTTTTGCGTGTTGGAACTGTTTTTGCCACCAATGATTACCATAGCGTCGCACTCTTCTGCCAGTTTTCTGCAGTTATCCTGTCTCTCGGCCGTAGCATTGCATATGGTATTTTTTACTATATATTTCTTATTTTGCTCTTCAAATATGCTTATTATCTTGTCCAATAGATTCTTTTTTATCGTAGTCTGACATACTACGAACAGGTTATCAGCTTCCAGACTCTTCGCTTCTTCCTCTGAATTGATTATATAAGCGGGACTGCTGCACCAGCCGTTTATGCCTATCACTTCAGGATGATTTCTATCTCCTATTATCACCACATTGAAACCGTTTGCCGAAGCGCTCTCTACCAATGAATGGATTTTGCTGACGAACGGGCATGTTGCATCTATTACATTAAGGTCTCTCTCTTCCACCGTATCCCAAAACGACCTTCCTTCTCCATGGGACCTGACAATCAGCACATCCTCTTTAGTTGCCTGGGAAAGGTCTTCCAGTATGGATACTCCCCTTTCTTTCAAGCTGTTTGTAACCAGATCGTTATGAATCAGCGGACCGCATGTAAATATTCTCTTTTTTCCGGCATTTTCCTTGATTTGGTTTTCAGTTTTTTCAATGGCCTGCCTTACTCCGAAGCAAAACCCCGAATTGGCAGCTCTTATAATCTGTGTCATTGCTTTTTATCCAAACTTTCTAAAAATTTTTTAAACGTGATTTCGGAGCCGTTATCTGTAGGTTTATAATATTTTACTCCTTCCTCATATAGATTGTCAGGCAAATATTGCTGCTTCACATATCCGCCGTAATCATGAGGATACTTATATTCTTTTCCCAATCCCATCTTTTGGGCGCCTTCGTAATGGGTGTCTTTAAGATGATCCGGCACATCGTCAATTTGCCTATCGTTAATATCAGTCATAGCGTCTATGTAAGCTTTATAAGCTGCGTTTGACTTAGGCGAAGCTGCCATCAAAACTACGGCATGACTTAAATTAACTACTGCTTCAGGCAACCCTACCATCAAAGCAGCCTGTACACAAGCCGTCACAATGGAAACAGCAGATGGATAGGCCATTCCTACGTCTTCGCTGGCCATAACCAAAAGTCGCCTTCCTATCATTTGAATATCAGCGCCTCCGTTTATCAGCCTGGCTAAATAATGCACTGCTGCATCTGGGTCGCTTCCCCGCACAGACTTTTGCAAAGCGCTCAAAAGGTTATACTTGTCGTCTGCATTATCATAAAATATCGTTTTTCTCTGCATGGCTTCTTTAACCACCGACTGAGTGACCAACTTGTCCTCTTGCAGATTATCTGCGATAAATCCAACAGTATCAAGGGCTATCCTGGCATCTCCGCCGGAAAATTCCGCCATCATAGCTATAGCCTCTTGATCCCACTTTATATTAAGAGCGCCTACGCCCCTGTCTCTGTCATTTATAGCGTTTTCTATTATTTTAATAAGGTTATCTATGCTCAGTCTTTTAAACTCATAAATATTTCTTACTCTGCTTATAATAGCGTTGTTAACAGCAAAATACGGATTTTCAGTGGTGCTTCCGATAAATTTTATCACGCCCTCTTCCAAAGCCTTAAGTAAAGAATCCTGCTGAAGTTTATTCCATCTATGGAACTCATCTATGTATACATAAGTCGCTTTCTTTTCAAAGCCGTAAAAGCTGTCTTTTGCTCTTTGAATAAGCTCTTTAAGTTCCTTTGTCCCGGTAACCGACGCATTTATTTCACAAAAATTTCCATCCATTTCTCTTGCGATTATTCTCGCTAAAGTGGTCTTGCCGCATCCGGGAGGGCCGAAAAATATGGCTGAATCAAAAGTCTTATTTTTTATAGAATTATAAAACAAAGAACCAGGGTACAAGAAATGTTCTTGTCCCTGAAATTCTTCAATAGTTTGCGGTCTCATCCTTGTAGAAAGAGGAATCATCTTTTTCTCCTTTTAGAAGGACGCTATAAACACATCCTCCACTTCTTTATCCTTTATATCATCGAGTTTTTGTATAGCTTCATCTTTAGTTTTCAGCACAGGACTTATGACTTTGAACATCTCTCCATCTTCTATCACTTTAGCCTCAATGCCCTTTGCCGCCAAACTGTCTGCAAGCTGCTGCGCAGCTTCTTTAGTTGAAAAGACTCCGAATTGCAGAGCATACCCCTCTTCTGCTTCTTCTGTCTGATTTTCGTCGGAATCACTTTCAGAACCTGTTTCTTTGCTTTCTTCATCGTCGCTGCTGCCTTCCTGTCCTGTAATCTTTATCGGACTTTCATCAGCATCATACCCAAGTAAAGGACCGATTACAAATCTCGCTGTAAGATATCCCAAAAAAACGGCTAATATCATTATAGCAATAAATACGATAAATTTCACCTTAGAAATTTCACCAGGGCGTTTTCTTTTTTTTACTCTGCGTCTTCTCATCTTTACCGGCATGACATATTCCTCCTATTTAATACATTTTATTATTCTAAACGAAAAATATGACTTGATGATATGACAAAACCTCGCCTTTCTTTTATCGGAAGACGAGGTTTCAAATCCAGATTATATTACATTATATTGCAAAGGTTTATTTCCTGTCTAAGCTTTAAAAGCACCGCTTTTATCTTCTTGTTGCTGATATCTTCAGTGGAGAATAGTTCTGCCGCCATATTTAAATACAGCCTGCCGTTTTCTGTGGTTATGCTTTTTAATTCTTCAATATAATCAAGCATTTTTGTTTCCAGGCTGTCTTGCCTTATGCTTGGCATATATGTAAATCTTACTTTTTCAAATCTGCTGTCAACATAAGCCGTTTCAGCGTTTATAACAAATTCTTCAGGAAATATGAGATATTGCCCACATTCTTCCACCTGTCTCTTATACACATCTGACGCT
>UQEW01000017.1 GCA_900540145.1 uncultured Eubacteriales bacterium | reverse complement strand
AGTAGCATACTACTTGAGATTTAGGCTTTCAATGTGCCTGCTATTTGACCCTTACAGTTTTAGTATACTTTGTATCACGGTTTTTATGAAAAGGTATCATCACCGGCCCACCCTTAGGACATTACAACGGCCGCATAAGGTTCGTATGGACGGCCTTGTTGTAGACGATAAAAGCGATGATTGCCGTGACAGCTTCCGCTATCCAGAAACTGTGCCATACGCCTGTCGGACCAAATACCTTGCTTAGAATAAAAGCGGTCGGTAGGATAATAACAATGTAGCGACACAATGAGATGATAAGAGACGGGAAACCTTTGCCAAGACCCTCCAAGGCTCCTGACGAAGTTACGGATACTGCGGAAACGATAAAACCTCCGCTGATTATCCGCAGTGCTGTCTGGCCTGCTTGAATCGTCGTTTCGCTATCAGTGAACAGCCCCATGAGCAAATCCGGTATCAGAAGGCATATGACAGTACCGAGAATCATAATCATACCGCTCATATATAAAACTATCTTATATATTTGTTTTACCCTTTTGTGCTCTCCTGCGCCGTAATTATATCCAATCAACGGCCTCATGCCCTGTACGATACCGTTTGCCGGAAGATACAAAAAAGTTTGGAGCTTATAGTAAATTCCCAAAACAAGAATATATACTTCTGAATATGCAGCAAGTATTCCGTTGAGAGCAGAAATCAAAATTGATGGAAGAGCTAAGTTCAAAGTCGCCGGAATTCCTATCGAATAAAGCTTGAGAACCATACTTTTGTCCAATGACAAGTATCGCCGCCTTATGTTGAGCCCCAGAGGACGGATGAAAAATATGACCAGGTATATGGCAAGAGTCAGTGCCTGACCTATACCGGTAGCTAAGGCAGCTCCCTCTATACCCATTTCGGGGAAGGGACCGAGACCAAAAATCAGAACGGGATCTAAAACAATATTGGCAATACAGCCGCACATCATGCTTAACATGGTAACTTTCATCCTGCCTACAGCCTGAAAGAATTTCTCAAAAGCTAAGGTCAGATTGACGATAAGCGTAAAAGAAAATGCGATAACAGAGTATTGGATACCCATATCTATTACCGTCTGAGAAGACGTAAAGCTTTTCAAAAATGATGGTATTACAGCGATGCAGGCGATGGTCATTACTACGCCATGGATTGCAGACAGCAACAACCCTTGTGTAGTTGCCATATCTGCTTTTTTTCGGTCTCCTGCTCCCAAGTAAAAGGCGATAACTGCATTGATACCCACTCCAAAGCCTATGCTCAGCGCATTTATGGAATTTTGCACCGGGTATACCAGCGATAAGGCAGTCATAGCGTCTTCGCTGATTTTTGCCACAAAAAAACTGTCTACTATGTTATATAAAGAGTTGACAAGCATCGATATAACCATGGGAAGGGACATGGACAAAATAAGAGGCAAAACAGGCCTTTCTTTCATGAAAGTTTCGTTCATATAATCTCTCCTGATGTAGGTTTTATATTTTCAATAAAAAAGCCACCCAGCTATAACAAAATAACCGTGTGGCGAAAAGATGACAAAGATGATATTGTCCGGAAAAATCCACTAAAAATTTTCAAGTGCTATTTTAAAATATTTTTTTGGAGGTGTCAAGCTTTAAACTGTAAAAACTAAGCCAACAGCAAAGCTGCTTTGAAAGTAGAAGAATGTCAAAATGTTGTCTGATATATTAACAAATATTATGAGACAAGGCCATGTCATTGAATTTAAATATACTTGTGTTTTTTCATTGCTTTTACATATCCATTACTATAGAATAGGACAAGATGATTTTAAAGAATAGTCAGGAGGAATACTAGAATGAAAATAAAAAAATTCATTGCGTTGACATTGTCATGCATGCTGGCTGTAACGGCTTTTACCGCCTGCTCTGGCTCAAATGAGGGAGAAGGCTCGTCCGAAGGTGAAGTAACTAAGCTGACTGTTGGAACCAGCGGAACCTTTTATCCGGTGATCTATACTGATGAGGACGGAAACTTAACTGGCTTTGAATATGCAGTCATGGAAGAAATCGGTAAGAGAACCGGACTGGAAATCGAGTGGCAGGTAAGCGATGATATGTCAGCTATGTTTGGCAGCTTAGACGCAGGTAAGATAGATACTATTGCCAATCAGGTTTCTGTAACACCGGAAAGAGAAGAAACTTATAACTTCTCAGAAGTTTACGCTTATAACGAAATCCGTATGGTAGTACGCGGAGATGATACAGCAACTTCAGTAGATGATTTACAGGGAAGAAAAGTTTGTATCGAAAACGGCAGCGTATTGCAGGACTTCTTTGAAGAATACAACAAAGACCTGCCTGATGATAAAAAGGTGCAGACAGTTGTTACAGAAGGTTCCATCTACGAAGAACTGGAATTGGGACGTATCGATGCATTCCCTATGACTGTTCTGTCCTTTGACCAGGTTAAGGAAAAAGGTGAATATGACGTTAAGATGATCGGAGACGCCATCATTACTGATTCTTCAGCATTCCCATTCGCTAAGGATTTTGATGAAGCTACGTTGCAGAAGATTAACGACGCTATAAAAGAAATGCACGAAGACGGCACTATGAGCAAGCTGTCAGAAGAATATTATAAGCGTGACGTTACGAAATCAGAATAATGTATTTATTTAATGAGCAGCGCTGCCGCAGTACGAGCGCTGCTCTTCAAGTAGGAGGAAATCAAGTATGCGTTTTGATTTTGAATTTTTCTTTTCCTGCTTTCCCGAGCTGCTTTTAAAAATACCGTTTACATTGTATCTGGGAATTTTGGCTTTCTTTATATCCTTTGCATTAGGCGTGCTGCTGGAACTGCTTAGAAGATCCAAGTTTAGAATTGTGCAAGGCTTTGCCAATGTTTACATATCATTTTTTCGCTCGACCCCTTATATAACTCAGCTCTTTATTTTCTATTTCGGATTGCCGCAAATCATTATGCCGCTCAGAGCTGTGACTGCAGGTACTGCGCTGATTGTAACCATCGCCCTCAACTCGTCTGCCTTTATTGCGGAAATAATAAGAGGAGGACTTCTGGCAGTGGACAAGGGTCAGAAAGAAGCAGCGCTGTCTATAGGAATGAACAATGCCACTATGATGAAGGAAATTATTTTTCCGCAGGCTTTCGTAGCTTCGGTGCCGGCTCTGGGCAATGCCTTTGTAGGAATGATCAAAAATACCTCCATAGGATTTACCATAGGCGTTGTGGAGCTTTTATCTCAAGCTAAAATAATGGGTGCGGCCGCATTGAATTATTTTGAAGCGTATGTGGCAGTAGGTATTGTTTATTGGGTGATAGTAATTGTAATCGATAGACTGCAGCGCTTACTGGAGCGTAGGATTTGCAGGTTTATGTAGCTCTGATATACTTGTGCCAATATAGTGATATAGAAGTGAGGAAATATTATGAATCAGAAAAATGTCAGCAGGCTCTCCAAGGCATTGCAGCTTAAGAGAGAAATCATCGGGTTGAAATACATCTATTTTGAACATGAATACAGCGAGCTGGATATGCAGGAATACGGAAAGAAAACCAGCTTTTGTATGATGGTACGCAAAGCTATGGACGGAACCGCCTTTAAGGCTTGTGGAGAAAATTTCGGATGCAGATGCGCCTCTGAAGCGCTTGGTATAGATGAAGAAATGGAATGTGTGGAATCGGGACAGAGATATTACAGCATCTGCCTATATGAAAGCCGCGCTGTAGCAAAAGCTGTACAGCGTGATATCGCTCGCATAAAACACCGCATATACGGGGTAGCTCTCGGACCTTTGGCGGAAATGCCTGACGCAGATGTGATCATCTT
Source organism: uncultured Eubacteriales bacterium (assembly GCA_900540145.1). GTDB lineage: Bacteria > Bacillota > Clostridia > Peptostreptococcales > Anaerovoracaceae > Fimisoma. The sequence continues at coordinate 27,329 of UQEW01000017.1, read as the reverse complement.
CATGGCAAATCCATATCAGCTGATGCGTGTAGTTGAGGGATATACTTACAAATTCGGAACACCGCACAATTTGAGCATGGCAGGAAATCAGGGCGTTTGTGCAGACCTGGGCGCAAAACCTTTTGAAAGCAACGACCTTAACTTTTCTGTTTTATGCGCAGGCACCAGACAGATGTGCAAATGGGGAGATGACGAAATGGGCGTAGGAATGCCCGTGCAGATGTTTGATCCTTTTGTGGATGGTGTGATAAGCACTCTTAACTATATCGAATACCCTGACAGAAAAAAGAAAATCCTTGATTCTTTGGATACACCTGATGAACTGGGTATTACCATAGACCCGGCTGTTCATTACGGAAAACTGGGAAAAGAATACGTACGGCCGGCAGAATACGCGCTGCTGAAAAAGGGTGATATAAATGCTGAAAATCAATAATATATATAAAAGTTTCGGAACGTTGGAAGTGCTTAAGGGCATTGACCTTTCTGTGGAAGAAGGTGAAGTTATCGCGCTTATCGGCCCTTCAGGCACAGGAAAATCTACTTTGCTGCGGTGTATCAACTTGATAGAAATGCCGGAGGCAGGGACCATAGAGCTGGATGGCTTCATGATTGACGTACAAACTGCGTCGCGAGACGATATATTAAAACTTCGCGCAAAGACGTCTATGGTCTTTCAAAATTATAATTTGTTTAAAAATAAAACAGTACTGCAAAACGTCATGCTTCCGTTTCTCATAAGAAAGGAAATGGACAAAAGCCAAGCTGAAGCTGAAGCGATAGAGCTTTTGGACAAGGTGGGGCTAAGCGACAAGCTTAATGAGTTTCCATCGCGTCTTTCCGGCGGGCAGCAGCAGCGTGTCGGCATAGCCAGAGCTATGGCAGTTAAACCAAAAGTAATGTTATTTGATGAACCGACATCATCTCTGGACCCGGAATTGGTAGGAGGGATTTTAGATATAATAAAAGGCTTGGTAGTTGCGCACAAGCAAACCATGTTGATAGTTACTCACGAAATGCATTTTGCAGAGCAAGCCGCCGATAGAGTGGTCTTCATGGATCAAGGGCAGATAATAGAGGTGGGTACGCCACAGGATATTTTTCATAATCCGCAAAACGAAAGGACATATAAATTTCTCGAAAGTATGAAAAAATAGATTTACAATAAAAAATTGTGGATTTATACACAGAAAATCACGGGGCTGCCTCAGATTATTTTGAGGCAGCCCTTCAGATTGTAAAAAGGAAAATCAATGAATAACTCCCATTGCCAGTAGAGTATCGTTTTTATTAGCGGCAAGGCTGGCCATTCTCCAGCAGCATACGCCATTTGCTTCGGCATGGAACTCTTGAAGAACTTTTTCTCCATGCATATCTGTGATGTTTCCCAGAAGCTGACCGGCTTTGACGGCTTCTCCCGGAGAGACAAAACAATTGAAAACGCCGTCATATTGGCTCTTCATGCGGTAGAAGCTGTCCAAAGCAACCTGATTTTCGTTTACTGTTACTTCTTGCGCTTCATACATGCCCAGCATATCAAGCACATTTCTTACACCGTTATAGTGAAGTGTCATCGTCTCGTCGTCTACAAGGCCGAGACCTCCTATTTCCGGCTGTATGCAAGGTATGCCTAGTTCAGATACGCTGGCGTAAAAATTACCCATATCGCTGGCGCCTTTACCGTAAAATTCAGTAGAAGCTACATAGTCAAGAGCGTATGTCTTGGCCATCTGTAGAGCCTGACTGTCTATGTCATCTCTGCCTGCCGAGTTTTTATGGTAAAAAACATAAGGATGCAGGTATTCCTGCCTATCGCCGCTGTGCATATCTATGTGATAATCAGAACAGCTTACCAATTGCATAAGAGTTGTAGCTATGACTTCCGTCAAGGTTCCATTAGGGTTGCCCGGAAAGACCTCGTTGAGGTTTTTGCCATCAATGGGATTAACAAACATGGTCTTATGCAAAAAAGATTCATAATTGCACATAGTGCAGCCGGTTATAGTGCCTTTTAATTTGGCAGGATCAATATCGTGAAACAGCTTTAAATTGGCAGCTATCCCCGGATATTCGGTACCGTGGACTCCGCTGGTTATGCATATTTTAGGCCCTTTTTCGGCGCCCTTGATTATGTAGCAGGGCAGCACGGTGGACGTGCCGTCAGAAGCTTGCACTGGGATGTCCTTTATTAACTTGGAACCTTTATTGACGGTTTCATAAAATAATGTTGTCATTTAATCCTCACTTTCTTGCGAGATATGATGCTGTCGCGTCGGCTATACGATCCATGGCTTTTTCGATATTTTCATATGAATTAGAAAAAGCTACGCGCAAATAACCAGCGCCATATTCTCCAAAAGCTGATCCCGGAATCATTGCAACACCGGCCTCGTTGAGATAATAATCGGACGCCTCCTGATCGGACATTCCCAGTTTCTTAATGTTTACGAAGCAGTAGAATGCACCCTTAGGAGCTATACAACTTAACCCTTCGATCTTATTGATTCTGTCATAAACCAGTTTTCTTCTGCGGTCGAACTGAAGACGCATATCTTCAACACATTGCTGGGAACCCCTGAGAGCGGCCTCGGCTCCGTCCTGTGCAAAGGAGTTGGCGCATGTTACGGTGTACTGAAGCACTCTTATCATAGCGCTGATAAATTCTTTGTTAGCAGATACGGCAAAACCGATTCTCCAGCCTGTCATGGAATAAGATTTTGATACTCCGTGAATAAGAACTGTACGTTCTTTCATTCCGTCAAGAGAAGCAATGCTGTAATGAACGCTATCGTCATAAATGAGCTTTTCGTAAATTTCATCAGAAAGAACGATTAAGTCGTATTTATTTGCTATGTCTGCAATCGCCTGGAGGCTTTCCTTGCTGAGAATAGAACCTGTAGGATTATTAGGCGAATTAACTATGACCATCTTTGTTTTAGGCGTAACAAGTTTTTCAATATCTTCAGGAATCACATTAAAGCCATTTTCCTCTAAAAGAGGGTAAGATACAGTTTTAGCCCCTACAAGATCTGCACAGTAAAAATAGTGAAGCCATGAAGGGTTAGGAACTAAGACTTCATCGCCGGGATCTAAGAGGGCCGTCATAGCGATGGAAACAGCCTGATTAGCTCCTACTGTTACTATAACGTCTGTCATTTCATAATCCAGCCCGTTGTCTCTTTTAAGCTTTTCAGCCACTGCAGAGCGCAGCCCTTCAGTACCGTAGTTGGAAGTATAAAATACATTTCCTTCATCAAGAGATTTTTTTGCAGCTTCTTTAATATGAGCAGGAGTGTCAAAGTTAGGCCTTCCGATACCTAAATTGATTATATCTTTACCTTGCTTCTCAAGCTGCCCGGCTGCTTCGAAAACTTTTCTGATACCTGAAAATGGTATATCATCCATTTTTTTGCTCTGTCTCATTTTAATTGTCATGCTATTTCCTCCTTGTAATCACACGTGAACAACACATGATTTTAATCTGCTGAAAATGATAATGTGCAAAACTTGTGCCACTATTTTTTCGGCGAAGGTTATGACGCATACAAATACACTTATAAACTTTGACAAACATGCCTTCATGTGGTATTTTTAGAGTGTTGATTTTCATCTTTGTAAAATTTTTTACACGGAGGTGCCGGCATGCTGATGGAAAAATCATTTTTACAAGAGACTTGTGAAATAATTTCAGGGTTGTTTAATGTGGTAATAACCATAGTAGATGAAGAATTTATCCGCATAGCAGGAACAGATCACTATAAAGATCAGATAGGGAAACCAGCGGCAAATCCTAATGTTTTCAAAGATGTCATGGACAATGATAAGACCGTAATAATACGAAATCCAGGAGAAGAAAGCGTATGCGCTTTTTGCAAAAATAGGATGTTATGCCGCGAAAAAGCAGCTATTTATGCGCCTTTAAAAGTTAATTATAAGATGGCTGGCGGCATTGGGATAATGGCTTTTACAGAAGAACAAAAATCAAGCGTATTCTTTAAGAATGAAGGGTTTCAAAAGTTTACTGAAAAATTGGCTGAACTTATTTCCGGCAAAATCGAAGCAGATGAATATTTGAATATGCTTTCTGTAAATCTGAAGAAGAATCTGATAATAATTAATTCTGTCCACGACGGCGTCATAGCGGTAAATGAAAACGGTATGATATATCAGATAAACCGTTCGGCGTTGACAATGCTGGGAGGCAGTACAGAGCAGTATGTAGGGCAGCCTTTAACAAAGGTTCTGTCAAGACGTACGTCAGAGAGAATAAAGCATGATAAAAATTTTGTAGACGAAGATGACAAGATAGGCCTTGGAAACAGCAAAATTCCGGTACTTCTTTCTGCCCACACGATAGAAAACGAAGGAGGCTTATACGGAACCGTCCTTACATTTAAAACGGTGAAAGAGGCCAACTCCCTGGCTCAGCGGATGCTCAGAGATGATGACTATAAGATAAGCTTTGACGACATTGTCGGCGATTCTGTCGAGATAGAAAACGCTAAAGACTTTGCGAGAAAAGTTGCAGGAAGCAATTCTACAGTGCTTATCCGCGGAGAAAGCGGTACCGGCAAAGAGATGTTTGCGCGTGCCATACATAACAGCAGTTCCAGAAAAAACGGGCCTTTTGTGGCAATAAACAGCGCTGCGATACCTGAGCCGCTTTTAGAAAGTGAACTATTTGGATATGAGGATGGCGCATTTACGGGAGCGCGCCACGGCGGCAAAATGGGCAAATGCGAGCTGGCTATAGGAGGGACTCTTTTTCTTGATGAAGTGGGCGATATACCTCTGTTTTTACAGTCCAAGTTCTTAAGAATGCTGCAGGAACGCTGTATAGAAAGAGTAGGCGGAAACAAAAGAATACATGTAGATATAAGAATTATAGCAGCTACCAATAAAAATTTAGAAAAAATGATAGAAAACAATGAGTTCAGAGAAGATCTGTATTATAGGCTTAATGTAATACCTGTATTCCTGCCGCCTTTGCGCAAAAGGAAGGAAGACATAGTAACGGTAGGAAAACATTTTTTGAGAAAATATACAGCTAAATTGGGCAAAGATATAGAAGACATTGCGCCTGACGCTTTAGCGATAATGAGAGACTATGATTGGCCCGGCAATCTGAGAGAACTGGAAAATGCCATAGAGTGCGCAGTAAATGTGGAGACCGGCAATTTGCTTACGGCAGCCAGCTTGCCGGAAAAGGTCAGAGAAAAAACAGGCATAAAGAATGTAAGAACAACTTATGATACATCCTATGAAAAAACGCCTGAAGAAGAAAACGGGGCGAAGCTTAAGGAAAGAAGAAGAAAGACGGAGCTGGATACGGTCATAAACGCTCTTGATAAATACGGATGGGATACAAAGGGAAAAAAGAATGCGGCTAAAAGTTTAGGGATAGGAATAGCTACGCTTTATAGAATTTTAAATAAATAATTTTATTATTTCTATCGTTTATAGTAGAATAGATTTTAAGTGAATATCGGCTCTAAAAAAGTGATAATGTTTATCTGAAATGATAAATGTTATCACTTTTGTTTTTTGCTTTTTTTCGCATGAAGTTTTTAAAATTATCACATCAAATTTAAAAAACAGACTTAATTGCTACAAATAAAAGAGTAAAGGAGTTTTTTTAAAGCTTGGCACGTGACTTGCAGATATTAAAAACCAAGTAATAAATAAAAGCTGCGTTTTAGCTGTCTAATTAGAGAAAGTGAGGGCTTAATCAACAAGATGAAAGATACGGGATTTAAAAGTATGATGGGAAAACTGTACGGTGATTGGGGTGTCGACTCCGAAGTAGGACGCCTGAGAGCTGTATTGATGAGAAGACCTGGAGCTGAAATAGAGGGCATAACAGACCCGGAAGCAGTAGCTATGAAAGAAATCTGGGATCCTGTTAAAGTGCGTGAACAGCATGACGCTCTTGCTGAGATTTACAGAAACAACGGAGTAGAGGTTTACTATATCGAAGATATGGACCCTGCACTTCCTAATGCCATTTATGCTCGTGATCTTGTTTTCATGACACCTGAAGGAGCTATTGTTGCAAGACCTGCTGCAAGTTGCCGCATAGGTGAGGAAGTTTACGCAGCAAGACAATTGGCCAAAATCGGTGTCCCAATAATAAAGACGATAAACGGGGATGGCGTATTTGACGGAGCATGCTGCCTGTGGATGGACAGAAAGACATGCATGCTTGGATATGGTAAAAGATGCAATCCTTCAGCCACAGCGCAGGTGGAAGAAGAGCTTAAGAATATGGGAGTTGAAAATCTTATAAAAGTAGAAATACCTAGAGGCTGTGCGCATCTGGACAGTTTCATGGCATTTGCTGATACTCATGTAGCTTTGGTTCTGAAATTAGCAGCGCCCGACACCATATACAATGAATTGGAGGCAAGGGACATAAAGATTGTGGATATTCCTGACTACGAAGAATTCGGAAAGTTCTGCCAGAACTTCGTCGCTATAGAGCCCGGCAAGATAGTGATGCCTACAGGCTGTCCTAAAACTGTATCAGCTCTTGAGAAAGCAGGCGTTGAATGTATACAACTGGATGTATCTGAAGTAATTAAAGGAAACGGCGCCATCCATTGTATGACAGCGTTTCTAAAACGTGACAGTGTGCCTTTGTACAAATAACCGGCATATGTCTTCAACAGAGAGCTGTATATTTGATTAAGTTTTGATACTCTGCCTTTGGACAAAATAAGTTGTTTGAAGGTGAAGATATAAAAAGGAGGAGAAAGATGAAAAAGAAATGGACTAAGATGGTAAGTGTAATACTGTCTCTTGCTTTGGTCATAAGTCTTTTCGCCGGCTGTGGCGGTGACACCAGTTCGACGGCAGGTCCGGTAAGAGAAGACGGAAGCGTAGTTATAAGAGTTCCGTTTGCATCAGAGCCATCATCCTTGGACCCAGGTTACGGCAACAGTTCCGACAGCATATGCCCTAGAGGAATTATGTTCGAAGGTCTTGTAAGAATTTATGACAATGAAGTGCATCCTGGTATGGCCGAAAGCTGGGAAGTAGCAGATGATGGAGTTACATATACTTTCCATCTGAGAGACAGCAATTGGTCTGACGGTGTTCCGGTAACGGCGCATGACTTCGTTTATGGAATTACCAGATTGCTTGATCCATCAGACGATGCCCCTAACGGTAATTATGCTTGGATGGGATACTACATCGAAAACGGCGAAGAATTCAACAGCGGTCAATGCAGCGCTGAAGAGTTGGGAATCAGAGCTATTGATGACAAGACTCTTGAAATCGTAGCAGATAAGAACATGCCTTACTTTGTAGAACTGATGAAACTTCCTTGCTTCTATCCTGTAAGAGAAGATATGGGAGAACAGTATGGCAAAGATTATGCATCTTCTCCGGAAACAGTAGTATGTAACGGACCATTCATATTGACAGAGTGGGAACATGAGAGTCAGCTGACATTTGAAAAGAATCCTGAATATTGGAATGCTGATAACATTAATGTAGATGGAATTGAAGCTTATATCATAGGCGAAACAGAAACCATAGTCAATATGTTCGATAACGGCGAGCTGGATATCATGAACACTATTGATAAGGAATACATAGAAAAATATCAGGAGACAGGAGAGGCTGTATATATTGAAGGCGCTACCATATGGTACACGGTAGTAAATACCAAGACTGACAGAGGTGAAGCTTCAAAACTGCTGCAGAACAAGAATTTCCGCCAGGCAATATCTTATGTATTGAACAGAGATTCTCTTGTAGAAGCAGCTTGCGGTGACGGTTCCTTTGGAATAACTCGTATGATACCTGACCTTATAACTGTATTAGACAGTACTCTGGGAGAATTATATCCATATGAGCCATATTCAACAGAAGGTGACGCAGAGAAGGCTCAGGAACTCTTCGACAAAGCACTGGAAGAAACAGGCTTAACAAGAGACAACCTTCCTGATTTGACGCTTTTGACCTTTGACGATGCAAGAGCCCAAGATTCAGCAGAAATAATACAGAGCATGCTGGGCGAAGCTTTCGGTCTTAACATAGTTTTGGATACTCAGACATATTCAGCCCGTACAGAAAAGGAAAATCAGGGCGATTATGATTTGTGCATAACCAACTGGGCGCCTGACTACAATGACCCTATGACATTCCTGGAATGCTATGAGTCAAACAACAGCTATAACATGTATTTTGGCGGAATGCAGAATGCAGAATACGATGAGCTTATAGCTTTCTGCAACTCAACAGATGATATGAAAGCAAGAGCAGATGCAATGTTTGAAGCTGAGCAGATGCTCGTAGATGAGATGGTTGGAATTCCTCTATTCCAGACAGCAGGATACTGGGGCATGAAGACTTATCTTACCGGAATAACAAAATGCGGATTAGGCGCTAACGACCCTGACTTCTCAAGAGTACAGTACATCGGAGAAGAAGAGTAAGACTAATAACGGAATAAACGCAAAACGTAAAATGCCTCATAAACATCCGGGTATGCGTAATGCTTCCGCTCTGCCAAGGATTTAAATCCTTGGCAGAGCGGGGCTTCGCTATTTGACTGACGGAAAGGAAATACGGCTATGTTGAAATATACATTAAAAAGAATAGTCATTGCCGTAATAACACTCTTTATATTGATTTCAGCAGTATTTGTAATGGTCAGACTGCTGCCGGGGGACCCTTTTACAGACCCAAAAGTACCTGAGGCAACTCAGGAAAAGATGAGAGAATATTACGGACTTGATGAGCCATTATTTAAACAATATTTGACTTATATGGATAATCTTATCCATGGAGATTTGGGTTACAGCCTGAGAACGCAGGGAAGAACAGTAAATGAAATTATAAGTTCTGCGTTTCCGTATTCAATAGATTTAGGTATTAGAGCATTGATATTTGCGGTGGCGGCAGGACTTGTGCTTGGAATAATTGCCGCTTTAAACCAAAATAAGTTTCTCGACCATTTCAGTATGGCTGTGGCGGTAATAGGAATATCTATACCGAGCTTTATAGTAGGAAGTGTCTTGCAGTATTTCTTATCGGTAAAGCTTGGAATACTACCGGTGGCCAGGTGGGATAGCTTTGCATCTACCATTTTGCCTACTTTTGCTCTTGGCTTCGGCTCAGTAGCGACTATAGCCAGGCTGATGCGTACCAGCATGTTGGAAGTGAGCAATGAAGACTTCATAAAAACAGCAAAGGCAAAAGGTTTAAGCAGGGGTGAGATAACTTTAAATCATCAGCTAAGAAATTCATTGCTTCCTGTAATAACAGTAATGGGACCGATGGTTGCAACATTGCTTACAGGAACGTTTGTAATAGAGAATATTTTTGCTATACCGGGACTTGGACGGCACTATGTTATCAGTATACAGACGTTAGATTATCCTCTTATACTGGGCATGACAATTGTGTACAGTGTATTTCTCGTTCTGATGCAGCTTGTTGTCGATCTCGTTTACGGACTTGTAGATCCAAGAATAAAATTGCGGTAGAGAGGGGCTGTATTATGAAAAAGCAAAAAAAACAAGAAGAAGTATATGCTGTAGAAACAGAATGTGAACAGCCTGTTTTTACGGAAGATATGTTCAACTTTGTTGAAAGAGATGAAAATGCGGCAGAGAAAATGTATACGCCGAGCATAAGCTACTGGAAGGATGCCTGGAGGCGTCTGAAGAAAAATAAAGTAGCTATGGCAAGTATGATATTTATAATAGTGCTTGTAGTATTGGCAATTTTCGCACCTATATTATCACCTTATGATCATTCTACAGTAAATTTTGCTGCTATGGATAATAGCCCATCTTCTGAACACTGGTTTGGTACTGATAATTTAGGACGTGATTTGTGGGCTCGTGTATGGATGGGAGCCAGAGTATCTTTGTTCATTGCCTTTATTGCAGCGTTGGTACAAAGCACAGTAGGAATAATCATAGGAGGTGTTTCGGGATTTTTCGGTGGAAAGGTTGACATGTTTCTCATGAGATTTTCCGATATCGTAGACTCCATACCACTGTTGGTGTATGTAATATTAATCATGATGATTATGGGTTCAGGTATGGCTCCGATAATCATAGCATTTGCTTTGACAGGCTGGATAAGAATGGCGAGACTGGTAAGAGGACAGGCTCTTTCTCTTAAAGAAAGCGATTACGTTATGGCAGCCAAAGGGCTTGGCGGTTCTAATATGAGAATAATAATAAGACATATGGTGCCTAATATGCTTGGAGTAATCATAGTTACATTGACCATGAGCATTCCTAACGCCATATTCACCGAAGCATATCTCAGCTACATAGGTATAGGATTGCAGCCGCCTTTGACCAGCTGGGGACTTCTTGCCAACGAAGGCGCGGCTGTTATAAAGACGTATCCATATCAGCTTATCATACCGGCAATATTTATAAGTGTAACCATGTTGGCGATGCAACTGTTTGGAGATGGCCTTCGTGATTCACTAGACCCTAAGCTTAGAAAATAGGAGGACTTAAAAGATGGCTGAAACATTATTAACAGTTGAGGATCTGAGAGTTTCCTTCGATACATATGCGGGAGAGGTACGTGCGGTAAGAGGCGTAAGCTTTAGAGTAGACAAGGGTGAAACCCTGGCTATAGTTGGAGAATCAGGTTCCGGAAAAAGCGTGACTGCTCAGTCTGTTATGAGATTGGCTCCTGACAATTCCATAAGATACAAGACGGGACATATAGACTTTAACGGCCGTGAAATCCTTAAACTGAGCGAAAAGGAACTGTGCAAGATAAGGGGCGGAGAAATCGGAATGATACTTCAAGATCCGCTTACCTCCCTTAACCCTATGATGCCGGTAGGCAAACAGATAGCTGAGGGATTGATAAAACATCAGAATCTTAAAAAACCTCAGGCTATTGAGAAGTCCATCGAGATGCTTAAGATGATTGGCATACCGGAGCCTGAAAAGCGTGTTAAGCAATACCCACATGAATTCTCCGGAGGGATGAGACAAAGAGTATCTATAGCGATAGCTCTTGCTTGCAACCCTAAATTGTTGATTGCTGATGAACCGACGACAGCTCTTGATGTAACTATACAGGCGCAGATTCTGGAATTGATGAAAAAGCTTCAGAACGACCTTGGAACAGCGATAATTCTCATAACTCATGACCTTGGAATTGTAGCTGAAATGGCAGACAGAGTTATGATAATGTATGCAGGCAACATAGTAGAAAGCGGAAGTTGTGAAGAGATATTCTATAATCCTCAGCATCCGTATACATGGGGACTTTTGGGAAGCATACCTAAAGTGGGACAGAAAAACAAAGAAAAGCTCGAAAGCATCAAAGGGACACCGCCTGATCTACATGCGGAAATAAAAGGCTGCCCGTTTAAACATAGATGTAAATATGCTATGAGCGTGTGCCATCAATATCAGCCTCAATCTTACCAGATAAGCCCGGGGCATGTTGCAAACTGTTTCCTTCATCATGAAATGGCACCTGCAGTAATAAACCCCGTGACGAAACGTGAGGTGAAATAGATGGACAACAATATATTGCTTGAAGTAAAAAACTTAAAAAAATGTTTTGATGTAGGCGGTCACAGAGTGCTTACTGCTGTGGACAATGTCAATTTTTTCGTAAGAAGAGGAGAAACTCTTGGAGTGGTAGGAGAATCCGGATGTGGAAAATCTACGACCGGCAAGACCATAATGCATCTCATCCCTGCTACCTCGGGTCAGATAATATTTGACGGAAAAGATGTGACTCATATGGATAAGAAGGAATATTTGGCATTTACACGCAGAGCACAGATGATATTCCAAGACCCATACGCTTCTTTGGATTCCAGGATGACAGCAGGAGACATAATCGCTGAAGGCATGGTAATTCATGGGATGTATGATTCCAAAGAAAGAAAAGAACGTACTTATCAGCTCCTTGAAACCGTTGGGCTGAATAAAGAACATGCTAATAGATTTGTGCATGAATTTTCAGGCGGTCAGCGTCAGAGAATAGGTATAGCGAGAGCTCTCGCTATAGGCCCCGAATTTGTTGTATGTGATGAACCTATTTCTGCATTGGATGTGTCGATACAGGCTCAGATAATAAATTTGCTTTTGGAGCTGCAAGAGAGCCATGACCTGACATATTTGTTCATAGCACACGACTTGGGGATTGTGCGTCACGTTTCTGACCGTGTTGCTGTTATGTATCTCGGAGCCGTAGTAGAACTTGCCGAAAGTGATGAACTTTATGAGCATCAGCTGCACCCATATACTCAAGCCTTGCTTTCAGCAATACCTATTGCTGATCCTAAAGTAACAAGAGCAAAAAAGAGGATACTTTTGCAGGGAGATGTGCCAAGTCCTATAGATGTTGGACAGGGATGTAAATTCGCAGGACGGTGTAGCTTATGTAAAGGAATTTGCCATGAGCAGGCGCCTGAATTAAGAGATGTGGGTGGAGGCCATTACGTAGCATGTCATCTGATATAGTTTTAGGATTCTGTATCGATTTACTCATAATTTAATAAAACGATTAGCGTAGCGCGTCGCGTGCGGGTAGATATGCAAAAAAAGGCTACTTCGCGGCGACGCGTCATGTGTTTTGGAGGTTAGTGATGATAAACAGCTTGTCGAACATTTTTTCAGAATATGGATTGTTAAAAAGGTCAAAAGGAGTGACGTTAAACCGCAAAGAAATTTTATGTGTGGCAGAAGATATTGCTCCTGAATTGCTTAGGCTTTATGTTAATCTCACATCCAGACTAGGAGTAGAAATCAGCGGTTTTGAGCCGCCTCTCTCAGGAGAAAAATATGAAGATGCCATTAGGCTTACTATGAGAGCAGATGTGCCTGCCGGTACTTGCGTTTTAACTCTTTCTGAGGGGGGAATACAACTATCGGCTTCTTCCATAAGCGATATGGACAGGGGCGTTGAGTTCTTAACAACAATATATCCTTTCGACGGCAATGGATGCGATTTAAGAAATATAGAAAATATAAACCATATAAAAATTAATTGTGATGATTTAACTGTATCAGATTTTTCATGTTTAGATGCTGAATCGCATGGTAAAGATTGCCGCGACCTTACTAAAGAGTCTACATTGGGGAATTGCAATTCATATCAGCGTGCAAAAAAACATTATATTCAAAACACTGACTTCAGAATTTTTACAGAAAATATTCAAGAGTGGGAACCTGAGTCTGTACTTGCAGCATCCTTGAGAACAGCCATGGAGAACTATGAGACGGTGTATCCGTATTCAATGACGGAAAAGGTTGCCCTATACAGATATATCAGATTCGAAAATTCAGAAAGCGTGTCTATGGTAAAAAAAGAAGGAAATGATATTATCTTTGTTGGTTCAAGAGATAATATGACCAATATTGTATATGCGTTTTCAAAAGCGGAAGAAGATCCGTTTAAGGAAGAATTGATAACATGCATAGAAGATATTTTAGCTTGCAAAAATGAAATAGGACAAGCAGCGTTAGCCGTAGCAGAACATTCGGATACTTTCGGAAATAACAGCAGACTTATTACGAAAGAATACGCAGCAGGGGTGGTGGACAGAACAGCCCTGGAAAGATATATGTCAGATAGCTCAAAGAATGTCATTATTTCAAATTTCAATGACGGAAAAGAAGTGTTCAGGACGTCATCTTGTATGAGCTGGGAGGGTGACGATTTCTTGAAAACTTTTGAAAATAAAGTCCTGCCGGATATAAAAGGAGGACAAATAGTTAAGGTTTCAGGAATGTTGAGTGAAGACGCCCAAATAAGGCGTTCTTTGGAAAAGAAGCTTAAAGATGAAATAATCGCCAAAGGAGCCATACCAGGGAAAATCAGGATTCTAAGTTCATACAAATCCGGATATTCCTGGATAGAAGAAGATGTTTTACCTGCTCTAAAACCTATAGGAAGATGTCACAGTGTGAAGATCAGATTTTCATATTTGATGAATTCAAGAGGCGACGATACTTTTGAAGATGAATCCATGCCTAACTATGGAAAGCACATGGATGATCCGGAGAAGTTTTTTGACATTCCTACAAGATGGCTGCAGGAACTTTTCCCTGTAGACGAACTTATAGAAAGAGAACTTTGTTTAAACCGTGATAACGTTCATTTTCAAAGAGATGACAATATGGGACATGTATATTGCTTGGAGGCTATGGACGAAGAGGGGCATGTTTTATACAGAGACTGCTTTGACCCTAAATATGTGGAAAAACCATATATTAAGAAATACCCGCAAATCGGAGTGACCCATGTGACCACAGGATGGTTGGAAGCAGAGATTGATGGCAAAAAAGCTGCTTCGGAGAGAATCGAAACGGACATTGAAAAAGTTTGGCGGTTTATGGAAGATGAACTCATTCCGGAACTTGAAAGAAGGCTTGTAAGAAAATACGGAATCGACGGTCTGGTAGAGGCGCAACCTCTATTCAATAAATTGCAAATTAATATAAAAATGAGCGAAACAGATACAGATCTTGGATTCAGACAAGAAAGAATATCAACAGCTGAAGCCCTTCAGGAAGATATTTATTTCTATCTTTTGGACTGGTTTAAAACTTTCGGGGAACGTGAATGCGGCCGCGAGCTTGACAATGTGGGTTTGATCATGCCTGAACCTGAGATCTGCACAGGTCAAAAGACAGAAATTGAAGTGATAATGTATGATGATTTGGCGGAAGGCTCATTATTAGAGACATGTAATGTAAGTTTTCCTATAGATGCGGCAGATGATGTAGGCTTGAGTATAAAAAGCATTGCATTTGACGGAGATGTGAGCATTTTAGATGTTTTCGCAAAAGGCAGAGGAGTGATAGAAAGAGCTAAAGTGCTTTCTGATATGATAGAAAAAGGCGTAATTGACATGTTCTCAGAAGAAAACGTTGTTATCAGGCTGAGCGATGGGGAACAAAATGAAAGTATTCATATTGCGAAAAGAGTAAAAATGCCGTCTCAAATATCTGAAGAAGAAAAGAACCGTATATTGGAAAATGATGTAATAGATTATGAGCAATATATGCAGCTTCTTGGGTACTATGACAAAAATCAATCTTTACGGATTTTTCCTGTGGAGACGACTTATAAGGGAAGGAAAATATATGCTGTTGAATGTATTAAACGGGAAGCGAATGTATTTTACTCGGCTTCAAAAGTAAGAAATGAGAGGATAACAGCACTGTTTACTGCCAGACACCACGGTAATGAAGCTTCCAGCATGAATTCTACATTTATGCTTATCGACAGGCTCCTTTCAGATATGGAATATGTGCTGGATAAAATAAATGTGATACTAGTTCCTTTTATAAATATAGATGGAGGAATGCTGCATTGCGATGTGCATCGCAGACATCCAAAATGGTTGTGTCATCCGGCACGATATAACAGTGCAGGATTTGAGTTCCGCAAAGATTTTAGCAACCCAGACAGCAAGTATGGAGAAGCAAGAGTTTTGAGGAAAATATGGTCCAAGTACTTGTTTGATGTCATAACCGATAATCATGGATTTGAGGGTCACGAACTTGTTCAACCGTTTTCAGGTTATATTTCCCCGTGGTACAAGAGTTTCTGGGTTCCGAGAGCATTTTACTACGGTTATATCTGGTTCAGCGGAAGCAGCGAGCACATGGTCAAAATCGGTAATCTGATCAGAGAAAAGGTGTCAGCAGCTATAAATGCTGATAAAGATATTTATGAATTAAACAAAGACTTTGCAGAGAGATTTGAAAAATATGCTCAGAGGTGGTTTCCGGACCTGTTTAAAATCGACAAATTTAACGAAGTGGTATTTTATTGGACCGATACAGACAAACATCCAAGACCTGCCAATTATGGCGTAAGCAATCCGGAGATAACTGCTGTTGATTGGACTACAGAAGTGGCGGATGAAACAGCTGTAGGAGAATATATGGAGCTTAATGCGAGAGCTCATCATATATCTGATGTTGCTTTTATCAAGCTCCTTATGGAATATGAGCCTATCACAGACATTGCACACGTTGCCGCAAATGAAGCATCCGATGATGGATATTGTTCCGGAAAGTATGTAAAATATCGGCGCCATCCGCTATTTTCCGGAGATGAAAAGGATTTATAAGGGAATTCAATACGGATATATAAAAGGTGAAAGGAGAAAACACAAAAAATGAAAACTTTTTATGAAGACATGAAGACCGTCTGGGGAGACAACTGGAGCGTTACATCAGAGATAGGAAAGCTCAGAGCTGTAGTAGTACATAGGCCAGGAAAGGAAGTAGATGACATTAAAGATCTGGAAAAGGCTTATGTAAGAGATTACATCGACGGCGACAAAGCCAGATGGGAGCACGATAATCTGATAGACGTATACAGGAAAAACGGTGTAGATGTCTATTATGTAGAAGAGACCGACGAGGAATGCCCTAACGCCATGTTCTGCCACGATTTGGTTCTCGGAACGCCTGAGGGAGTAATAATAACCAGACCCGGCATAGAAGTAAGATCGAAGGAAGTAAAGTATGTAGCACAAACTGTAAGCGCCATAGGAGTTCCTATCGTAAGGACCATAAACGGCAGCGGTATCTTTGACGGTGCATGCGCCACATGGGTAGATAAAGAGACCGTATTTGTGGGTACCGGTACCAGGTGCAATCAGGAGGGCTTGAGACAGGTAAGCGAGACTTTCCGCAGCATGGGAGTCAAAAACATAATAGAGCTCAGCATTGCAAGAAACCAGAATCATCTTGACGGATTTTTATCCATCGTAGACACCCATCTTGCCGTAACATATCCGTATATCACACCAAACATTATATACGAAGAGCTGGAAAAGAGAGGCTTTGATTTCGTAGAAATTCCGGCATTTGAAGAAAAGATAAACTTCGCCGCCAATTCTGTGGCTCTTGAGCCAGGCAAGATAATAATGCCAAAAGGAGCGCCAAGGACAGTAGAGCTTTTGCAGAAAAAGGGAGTTGAAGTTATCGAGCTGGATCTGGAAGAGATTAAAAAAGGCGGCGGTTCTGTTCACTGCTTGACAGCATTCCTCAAGCGTGATGACATCCCTGTATATGAAGTAAAATAAGCAATATAGCAGACAGGAAAAGGTTAAAAAATGTTTATCGGTGGATTTTATTCTCTGGATGTAGAGACGATGCTTAAAACTCAGCAAACGGTAAAAAATGCTGATGAATGCAAGGAAAAGTATGGCTTTCGCCTGATGTGCGATGTGGGAAACAATTATAGCCAAAAGATATACACAAATAACGGAAGGACAGCGTCTGTATTTGCCTTTAACCACTGTCGTGAAAAGATGAAAGGCAAGAGGGCTCTGCTGCCTGATTATCTATGTTTGTCTGTAATTTCAGCCCTGAAAGCGGCAGAGGTAGAATATGATTTTTATCATATTAACAAGGATCTGACCATAGACATTGGCAGCATGGAACAGGCCATAACTCAAGATACAGGAATGATATATTTTATCCATTATTTTTCTGTACCTCAACCTAAAGCTGTGACAGACAAAATCAAAGCTTTGGCGCAGGCTAATTCTCTGCTTATAATGGAAGACATCACCCAGGCGCTTTTCAGTCGTGATGAGGAGCGCATGGGATTTGGCGATTATATCGTAGGCAGCACAAGGAAATGGTATCCAATGACAGACGGCGGTATAGTCGCTATAAGAGACGGCGTTGATGGTGAATTGCTCCCACTGACGCAGCCCTATGACGAGAGCGTATATAAGGAGCTCTTAATATCTTCATTGAGAGCTTACTATGATGCTCACCCGGAAGCTATGAAACAGCTGTATTTAGATAGAGAGGCTGAAGCGAACGCAGGCAGATATAAGGATCTTACTCCGAGAGAGATGACAGACGAGTCTAAATATATCTTTTTCGGCACCGACACCGCCGGCTTGATGGCTCGCCGATGTGAAAACTATAATTATCTTTATGACAGACTCAAGTCTCTTCCTGAAATAACCATTGCCAGCAGTGAGCAAGCGGGGAATGGAGAGTATGTTCCTTTTGGCCTTACTTTGCTGGCGGAAGACAGGGAAGACCGCGACAAAATGTATAGCTATTTGGTCAATAACAATATAATTCCTGAAATACAGTGGAAGCTGCCTATCGATTACTACACTCCGGGAAAGGCTGCGATGGAGCTGTCTGAGAGGAATCTTATGATTCAGTGTGACCAGCGGTATTGCATAAGAGATATGGCTTATGTTTGCGAGAAAATAGAGGAGTACTGCAGGACAAAAAAAGGCTGAGGTCAGAAGCGGAATCACGATTTTCACGTTCTCATTGCTGATGCTGTGTCAAGCTAGATGACTGTTTACGAGTTGCGAGCAAAAACCCACGATCTGTCCGTTTTTGTTTAAAATCGTGGGGCAAAAACCCACGATTTTATCATTTTTATTAAAAAAGTGGGTCTGTCGGAGCCGCTGCAGCTCGGCTGCTTAGCAGGTAGACGGCGATACCGACCGACTAAGTTGACGATAAATGAATAAATAAGTATTTATGTAAACTTAATTCGACTTGCCCATCCTCCGCACCCCCACGATTTGTGCTTTTTAATTGTAAATCGTGGGTTTTTGACCCACTTTTTTAACTTTTTTGTCCAAATCGTGGGGGGTGCAAGGACACAACTGCCCGATCTATATTTTATATAGAAGTATTCTGCATAACTTGGTAAAATAAAGGCAGCAATAATTGATAACACAGATGGAATGGATGAAGAGAGGGACGATGATGCTCCTTAGACAGATGAGATATTTCGTAGCTGTCGTTGACGCCGGCAGCTTTACCGAAGCGGCGGAACAGTGCTATATATCCCAGTCGGCAGTTTCTCAGCAGATACGAGCATTGCAAAATCAACTGTAAAAAAACATAAAAACCACAACGATTTCTAGTTGACAAGCAACAAAGAAAAGAGTAAAATAAGCGAGTAAAAAGGCAAAGAAGTCTTAAATGCATTGATTAAGGCATCGTTGCCTTTTTTCAATTTTAAAAATGACGGAGGTGCAGGGACATGACCAAACTGGAACAGCTTTATGAAGGAAAAGCTAAAAAGGTTTATAAGACAGACGACAGCAATCTATTGATTGTCGAATATAAAGATGACGCGACAGCCTTCAATGGACAGAAAAAAGGAACGATTGCAGGAAAAGGCGTTATCAACAATAAGATGAGCAATATGCTGATGCAGATGCTCGAAAAATCAGGCATACCTACTCACTTTGTAAAAGAACTTTCAGACAGACAGACTTTGGTGAAAAAGGTTTCCATCATACCTCTTGAAGTGATTATAAGAAACGTAGCAGCTGGCTCCTTTTCTAAAAGATACGGTGTCAAAGAAGGTCTCAAATTCGACAGCCCTACCATAGAATTTTCATATAAGAACGATGAACTTGGGGACCCGCTGATAAATGAATATCATGCTACAGCGCTCAGGCTGGCTACAAAAGAAGAAATAGAGACCATCAAGAAGTACGCTTTCGCTGTCAATGAAAAGTTAAAGGAGTTTTGGGCAGAATGCGGCATTAATTTGATAGATTTTAAGCTGGAATTCGGCAAAACCGGCGACGGCACCATCGTGCTGGCTGATGAAATCAGCCCCGATACCTGCCGCTTGTGGGACAGCAATACGGGAGAAAAGCTGGATAAGGACAGATTCCGCCGCGACCTGGGCGGAGTAGAAGACGCATACAAAGAAGTTATGGATAGGCTTGTGAAACATATATAACGGAGGACAATAAAATGGCAAATTGTGCAATCGTAGGTATCAACTGGGGAGATGAAGGTAAGGGCAGAATGGTAGACCTTCTGACAGAGGACTATGATGTGGTGGTACGCTTCCAAGGCGGCGGCAATGCCGGACATACGGTAATCAATCAGTATGGCAAACATGCGCTCCACTTGTTGCCTTCCGGAATATTCAGAGAAGGAGTTGTAAACATTCTAGGCAACGGTGTGGCTTTGGACCCGCAAAACTTGTGGGAAGAAATGCAGGAAGTTATGTCAAAGGGAGTTGCTTTGACTCCGGAAAATCTTAAAATAAGCGACAGAGCGTCTCTTCTGCTGCCATGGCATCGTGACTTGGACGAATTGGAAGAAGCGCGTCTTGCAGACAAAAAATACGGTTCTACAAAGCAAGGAATCGCTCCGTTTTATTCAGACAAATATCAGAAAAAAACCGTTCTGGCGGGAGAACTTTTTCATCCCGAAGAATTAAAAGCGCATCTTGCAGACATAATGGAATGGAAGAACCTTACTTTAACCAAAGTATACGGAGCTGAACCCTACACAGCAGAAATGCTGGAGGATTGGATTGATGAATATTGTGAAAAAATCAAGCCTTATGTATGCAATACCGGAGAGTTTTTAAGAGAAGCTCAAAAAAACGGTAAGAATATTCTCTTCGAAGCACAGTTGGGAGCTTTGAGAGACTTGGATTACGGCATTCATCCATACACCACTTCTTCCAATACTTTGGCTTCATACGCCCCTGTAGGCTCGGGATTGCCTTCAGCAAAGATAACTGATGTTGTAGGCGTAGTTAAAGCATATTCCACCTGCGTAGGGGAAGGACCTTTTGTGTGCGAAATGTTTGGCGGCGAAGCCGAAGCCCTGAGGAAAGAAGGTCAGGAATATGGAGCTAAAACAGGCAGACCTAGAAGAGTTGGACCTATCGATATAGTTGCTACCCGTTACGGAACGGAAGTGCAGGGCGCTACGGAGATAGCTCTTACCAAGCTGGATGTCCTCAGCTATTTGGATGAGATACCTGTATGTACCGCATACATGGTTGACGGAGAAAAGACGGACAGCTTCCCGTTCCCTACCGCCTTGGCAGCGGCTAAACCTGTAATCAAGTACATGAAAGGTTGGAAACAGGATATTTCTAAAGCTCGCAGCTGGAACCAACTCCCTAAGGAAGCACAGGATTATGTGCTGTTTATAGAAAAAGCTATAGGATGCCGGATAACCTATGTTTCTGTAGGACCAGAGAGAGACAGCATAATCATAAGAAAATAATGACAGTAATAAAGTAAAAGGAATAAAAAAACAAGGAGCGCGAACATGACTAACAGATATGAATCGCCGCTATCATCAAGATATGCGTCTGAATACATGCTTGAACTTTTTTCATCGGACACCCGTTACCAGACTTGGCGTAAGCTTTGGGTAGCTCTGGCGAGGGCTGAGATGAATTTAGGCTTGCCTGTATCTAAAGAACAGGTAAAAGCTCTTGAGGAACACATAACGGATATAGACTATCAGTGCGTAAGCCAGAGGGAAAAAGAGGTGCGTCACGATGTTATGGCTCACGTCTATGCCTACGGTAAGGTGGCGCCTGAGGCAGCAGGTATAATTCACCTTGGAGCGACAAGTTGTTACGTGACGGATAACGCTGATTTGATAATTTACAGAAAAGCCCTCGTATATCTTCGCGGTCAACTTTTGGGCGTGATTTCCAATCTGGCCAATTTTGCCGATAAGTACAAAGGTTTGCCTACCTTGGGATATACCCATTATCAACCGGCTCAGCTGGTTACTGTGGGGAAACGGGCGACTCTTTGGATGCAGGACTTCCTTTCAGATCTGCATGAAATCGACTTTGCCATAGAAAACATCAAATTCCTAGGGTGTAGAGGTACTACCGGTACTGAAGCCAGCTTTATGGATTTGTTTGAAGGCGACAGCGACAAGATAGACAGGATGAACCAGATGATAGCGTCGGAGTTTGACTTTGATAAATGCTTTGATGTTTGCGGCCAGACTTACCCGAGAAAGGTGGACAGCAGGATATTGAACTGCCTTTCATCCATAGCCCAAAGCTGCTATAGAATGGCGACAGATATACGTCTTTTGCAGCATGACAGACAGATAGAAGAGCCTTTTGAAAAGAACCAGATAGGTTCATCAGCCATGGCTTATAAAAGGAATCCTATGAGAAGCGAGAGAATATGCTCACTGTCTCGCTACCTGATGGCCGACGCAGCCAATGCCCCGATGACAGCTTCTTCCCAGTGGATGGAAAGGACGTTAGACGATTCGGCAAACCGGCGTATTTCCATGCCTGAGGGGTTCCTGTGCGCCGACGCTGTGCTCAGGTTAGCCCAAAACGTTACTGACGGACTGCATGTCAATGAAAAAGTCATAGAAAAGACGGTAATGGAGTATCTGCCGTTTATAGCTACAGAGAATTTGATGATGGAAGCCGTTAAACGAGGCGGAGACCGCCAGCAGCTCCACGAAATTATCAGAAAATGTTCCATGGAGGCTACAGCAAGGATGAAAGAAGGCTATGAATGTGATTTGCTTTTACGCCTTGCAAAGGAAAAAGAATTTGGTTTAACAGAAGAGGAAATGAAAGAACTCCTGTCACCTTCTTTATATATAGGAAGATGTTCAGAGCAAGTGGAGGCTTTTTTGGAGAAGGTTAGACCTTTGATTAAAGATATTTCAATACAATCCGCTGAAATAAAAATATAAGACGGATGAATAATAAACATTGTGTCAGGATTAAGAAGAGGAGGACAGAAGTGGAAGATAAAATTCTCGTTTTAGATTTCGGCGGTCAATATAATCAGCTTATAGCCCGTAGGGTCAGGGAACAGAATGTTTATGCTGAAATTAAACCATACAATAAAATAACTGTAGAAGAAATCAAAGCTGCTGGATATAAAGGAATAATTTTTACAGGCGGCCCTAACAGCGTTTATGATGAAAGCTCGCCTCATTACGATCCTGCTGTGCTGGAAACAGGCATACCGGTTTTGGGCATTTGTTATGGAGCCCAGCTGATTGCCTATATGGCCGGAGGAAGGGTAGACAGCGCTGAGAATTCCAGCGAATACGGTAAGACTACAGTGTCTGTTAAAGAAAGCTGCAATGATTTGCTTTTTAGAAATGTACCGGAAGAAAGCGTATGTTGGATGAGTCATACTGACTACATCAGCAAAGCGCCTTTAGGTTTTGAAATCCTAGCTCAAACGGACAAATGCCCATGCGCGGCAATGAGCAATGAAGAGAAAAAAGTATATGCAGTTCAATTTCACCCTGAGGTGACCCATACAGAGTATGGCACAGAGATATTCCGCAATTTCTTGTTTGATATATGCAAAGCTGAGCCCGATTGGAAGATGGACAGCTTTGTAGCAAGCTCCATAGAAAAATACAGCAGAGAGTTGGCAGGAAAAAAGGCTTTGATGGCCCTCTCAGGCGGCGTAGATTCTTCAGTGGCAGCGCTGCTGCTTCATAAGGCTATAGGACAGAACTTAACTTGCGTATTTGTGGATCATGGACTTCTCAGAAAAGGAGAAGGCGACATGGTGGAACAGACTTTTCGCAGACAGTTTGGAATGAATCTCATAAGAGTCGATGCCCAGGAGCGGTTTTTGGAAAAACTCAAAGGGGTGACTGAACCGGAAAAAAAGCGCAAGATTATAGGAGAAGAATTTATTCGCGTATTTGAGGAAGAAGCTGAAAAAATAGGCAAAGTCAATGTTCTGGTTCAAGGGACCATTTATCCCGACGTAATAGAAAGCGGCAGTGGAGACTCAGCAGTTATAAAGAGCCATCACAATGTTGGAGGCTTGCCTGATATAATTTCTTTTGAAGAAATTGTAGAGCCGCTAAGGGATCTTTTTAAAGATGAGGTTAGAAAAGCAGGTTTGGAATTGGGATTACCAAAAGAACTGGTCTTCAGACAGCCTTTCCCGGGACCGGGACTTGCAGTTCGCGTCATAGGAGAAATCACTGAGGATAAGCTTGCACTTCTCCGTGAAGCCGATGCTATTTTCAGAGAGGAAATAGATAAAGCAGAAGGTATAATCAAGCCTGACCAATATTTTGCCGTGCTGACAGATATGCGCAGCGTAGGCGTTATGGGCGATGCCAGAACGTATGGTTATATAATGGCCCTTAGAGCAGTAACTACAGATGACTTTATGACAGCAGAATGGACAAAACTTCCATATGAACTTTTAGAGAGGGCCAGCAGCCGTATAACCAATGAAGTAGCGGGAATATCCAGAATTGTTTTTGATATTACTGCCAAACCACCTAGCACAGTGGAGTGGGAGTAGAGAAAATTTCAAAAGAGTTTTGCTTGAAGAGGATATTTGATAAAGAGGAGGGCTTGAATGGCTAAATATATTTTTGTGACAGGAGGCGTAGTTTCAGGCCTTGGGAAAGGCATTACCGCAGCTTCTCTGGGAAGACTTTTGAAAGCACGTGGATTAAAAGTAGCTGCTCAGAAACTGGACCCATATATAAACGTAGACCCGGGTACCATGAGCCCTTATCAGCATGGTGAGGTTTTTGTGACGGAGGACGGAGCGGAAACAGACTTGGACCTCGGGCACTACGAAAGGTTTATAGATGAGAATCTAAACAAGTATTCAAATTTAACCACAGGTAAAGTATACTGGAATGTCTTAAACAAAGAGAGGCGAGGCGAGTATCTTGGCTCTACGGTTCAAGTTATACCTCATATAACCAACGAGATAAAGGAATTTGTCTACAGGGTGGGCAAGCAAACAAAAGCAGATGTGGTAATTACTGAAATAGGCGGTACCATAGGAGATATCGAATCCCAACCGTTTATTGAAGCAGCTCGCCAGGTATCCCTGGAAGTGGGGCGCCAAAACAGCCTGTTCATACATGTAACGCTGGTACCCTTCTTAAAAGGCTCAGGTGAGCACAAGTCTAAGCCAACTCAACATTCAGTCAAAGAGCTTCAAGGCATGGGCATAAATCCTGATATAATCGTTTTACGATGTGATGAGCCCCTTGAAGATTCCATATTTAAGAAAATTTCTATGTTTTGCAACGTAAAACCGGATTGCGTAATAGAGAATATCACTTTACCTAACCTTTATGAGGCACCTCTGATGCTGGAAAAATCTAATTTTTCTTCGGTAGTTTGCAGAGAGCTTGAGATCGACGCCAAAAGTCCTGACTTGGAAGAGTGGACGGAGATGGTTAAAAAGATAAAGGCAAGACCTTATAAGGTGAATATAGGCCTTGTGGGCAAGTATGTAGGACTTCATGATGCATACCTTTCGGTGGCGGAGGCCATGCGCCATGCGGGATATAATTATAATACGCATATTAATATACATTGGATAGATTCCGAAGAGATAACAGAGCAAAATGTAGATACCCTCATGTCAGGGCTGGACGGTATCATAGTTCCTGGAGGATTTGGAAATCGAGGGATAGAGGGAATGATTTTGGCTGCCAAATACGCCAGGGAAAACGATGTGCCTTATCTTGGGATCTGCCTTGGAATGCAGGTTGCCGTTATCGAGTTTGCCAGGAATGTGGCAGGAATTAAGGATGCCGATTCCGGAGAGTTTGATGAGCAATGCAAAAACAAAGTTATAGATTTTATGCCGGGACAGAGCCAAGATATCGATAAAGGCGGAACTTTGCGTCTAGGGGCTTATCCTTGCAGAGTGCAGGAGGGAACCATGCTGCATCGCTGTTATGATGCTGATATGATAAGCGAAAGGCATAGGCATCGCTATGAGTTTAATAACGATTATCGCCGGCAGCTGCAAGAATGCGGCCTTACCCTGGGCGGCACATCTCCTGACGGCAGACTTGTGGAAACTATAGAATTGACAGATAAAAGCTTTTATGTGGGAGTCCAGTATCACCCTGAATTTAAGAGCAGACCCAACAAGCCTCATCCGCTGTTTAAGGCCTTCATAGGCACAGCGTTCTTTCGGGCAGACCATGAGGAAATTTTGGAAGGAGAGCAGCAATGAGCATCCATGAAGAGTGCGGCGTGTTCGGAGTCATAGCGCCGGAAGCAGCCAACGTAGCCGAAATTTCGTATTACGGATTGTATGCTTTGCAGCATAGAGGCCAGGAAAGCTGCGGTATAGTAGTCAACGACGACGGTATATTTGCTTCACATAAGGACATAGGTTTGGTGAGCGAAGTGTTCTCAGGTGATTTTTTGTCAAAAATGCCCTATGGCACTATGGCAGTCGGACATACTCGCTACGGCACTACAGGAGGAACCAATCGCAGCAACTGTCAGCCTATTGAGGTGAACCATCAGAAAGGAAGGATGGCTCTTGCGCACAACGGTAATCTGTCCAATGCGGCACAGCTCAGAGATGAGCTGGAGCTGTCCGGAGCTATTTTTCATACCACCAGCGATACTGAAACCATCGCATATATAGTGACCAGAGAGCGACTCAAAGCGCCTTCCATTGAAGAAGCATTGAGCAGAGCTATGAACGTTCTTGACGGAGCTTATTCTCTCATCCTCATGTCGCCTCAAAAACTGATATGCGCCAGAGACCCTTATGGCTTTCGCCCACTTTGCTATGGCAAAACTCCTGACGGCACCTATGTAGTGGCTTCCGAAAGCTGCGCAGTAAAAGCTGTAGGGGCTGAATTTATACGCGATGTGGAGCCGGGAGAAATCATAGTATTCACTAAGAATGGATCGGCTTCAAGGCGAGAGCATTGTAATAAGAAAGATAAAAAGCTTTGCATCTTTGAATATATTTATTTCGCCCGTCCTGACTCATCCATAGACGGAGTATCTGTTCACCAAGCCAGGGTGAAAGCGGGAGAAATCTTAGCTCGTGTACATCCGGCAGAGGCTGATGTAGTAATAGGAGTGCCCGATTCAGGCCTTGACGCGGCTCTTGGATTTAGCCGCAGATCAGGAATCCCTTATGGCATAGGACTGATAAAAAATAAATACATAGGACGTACCTTTATAGAGCCAGGTGACAGACTTGACAAGGTCAAAATAAAACTTTCTGCAATTGAAGATGCCGTCAGAGGGAAAAGAGTGGTGCTCATCGATGATTCCATCGTTCGCGGAACTACCAGCGGCAGGATAGTAAAGCTCCTTAGAGAAGCGGGAGCGAGAGAAATACATATGCGTATTTCTGCGCCGCCTTTCTTACACCCGTGTTACTATGGAACAGATATAGATTCTGAGGAACACTTGATAGCGTGCAAACACTCGGTGAAAGAGATATCTGATATGATAGGAGCGGATTCTCTGGGATATCTGCCGGCAGAAAATTTGGCTGAACTGACAGGCAGCAGCGATATATGCAGCGCTTGTTTTACAGGAGCTTATCCTACTGAAGTCCCTGTAGATACCAGGAAAGACAGGTTTGAGCAGAAGCTGTCTGAAAAATAGCTTTTATACGCCTATGTGGAAGGCGCATAAGACTGCCGGGTCGAGAGTTGCTGGGTCGAAAATAGGCAGGCATTGATGATTGCCGATGCTGACAAATTTACAAAAAATAAGCAATTTTGTCAGCGAATTTACATAAAATGGTATTTTTGAAG
Organism: uncultured Eubacteriales bacterium; assembly: GCA_900540145.1. Lineage (GTDB taxonomy): Bacteria > Bacillota > Clostridia > Peptostreptococcales > Anaerovoracaceae > Fimisoma. Next base: position 12 of record UQEW01000017.1, on the reverse strand, counting down.
CGTAGGAACCGC
>UQEW01000016.1 GCA_900540145.1 uncultured Eubacteriales bacterium | reverse complement strand
TCATAACATGTCATTTCATACTTATTGTTCCTGCCTTAACTTAATGACATTGCCGTAAAACGGGTGGTTATGATTCGAATAATTGAAAAATGAAATAAATATGGTATAATTAACATACGATTATTTAAGGAGGAGTACCATGGGCATACGTGCATTTTTTCATAAAATAAAAATGGGCTTTGTACGCGCTGGGGAGTCCTCCATTCCATATGTCAGCGAAGCAAAACGCTACGGCAATTACGGTGAAGATGAATTTACATATATGCTTCGTCGTGAATTACCCTCCTGCAAAATCAAAAGAAATGTTGTGATTTCTACGTCAAAAGGTAATGCTGAAATTGATTGCTTGGTATTTTATCAAAACAAGCTATTTGCCATAGAAGTTAAGCGTTGGAAGGGGCGCCTCACCGAACGAGAAAACGGCTTTTTACAGGAGAAAACCGACCGTTGGACGGGCGAAACACATACGAAGTATTTGAAATCACCGTTCAGGCAGCTCGGCAGAGCCATATATCTTTTGAGAAAGCAGATCCCTATCAAGGCTTGGATTAATGCCGTTGTGTTCTTTGAAGACGATGAGCTTGAGTCTATTTCTACGTGTTCGGATACCATATGGTTTGACCGTTGCCAAGACCTTGTGAGTTACATCCGCAATGAAGGTAAAACTTCTTTCGGCACAAGTGCAAACGACTTTTTCAGCAAATGTGTTCCCGCCGACTACCTATACGCCAATGCTTGGGGGAAATCCTTGCATTGCATCATTAATCGTACCTTGCTCCAATTCAAAACACCGCAAGGTATTATTTCGGCTGACAATATTATCTCAATTCGCATCTGCCACCACTGGTCTTATGACGAATTGCATATTCAAATGACGAACGGAGCGGAGAATATTCTTTCACTTGAAAACGCAAAAATACAAGTAAGCGATAACGGGTGCATAAGCAGTTACGCTCTTTGCAAATTGGACTATATTGAACTTGGCAGAACGCTAATTCAGTAGTTTAACGAAATGCGGTTGTTTAACGATAGGTCGGTATGAATGTTGGGTTAAGTCCCGCAGGCAGGGTATAAAAACAATGAAAAAAGTGTTGCAGGATGGGTGGAATGCTCCCAAAATGCAACGCGTGTTTTTATAAGTGCTTATACTATCTATGTTTTTAACGGTAAAATAACGATACCGCTGTCGACACGATTGTATCAACAGCGGTATCTGTTTTGGTTGCGGGGACAGGATTTGAACCTGCGGCCTCCGGGTTATGAGCCCGACGAGCTACCAACTGCTCTACCCCGCGACATCATCAAAATACTAGCTCCTTCTACTTAAGTAAAGGTTATGCTTATATTATATTGTATTCGCTCAACCCCTGAAATATCACTGTTGAATCAGCTCTCCGCCAAATCCAATCCAAGGGTTGGTGCCGGAGACCGGGGTCGAACCGGTACGATCGGTAAGGATCGCAGGATTTTAAGTCCTGTGCGTCTGCCAATTCCGCCACTCCGGCAAAAAAATTGGCTCCAAGGGTGGGGCTCGAACCCACAGCCTATCGGTTAACAGCCGAGTGCTCCACCATTGAGCTACCTTGGAACAAAATACTGTCGTCAATCGATGTTGCAAAACACTTTCATCAAGTGACAACAATATGATTATACATTAACATATATTATGTGTCAAGTATAATTATGACAATTTTTTGTTTTTCTCTTCCATCGCCAACAGCCTGTCTTTTTCAACGTTTTCAGCTACAATCGATATTTTTTTTCTGTACTTTTCTGCTTTTTCTTCATCACCTTCAGCCTCATAAATTTTAACCAGCTCTTTCATAGTCTCAGTATTGCTTGGTGATAATTTCAGAACTTTCAAGTAATCTTCTTTTGCCTCTCGGTTCATCCCCATGGCCTGATGAGCTACGCCCATATAGTACCAAATCGGCCACCAATCGCTGAATTTGCTGTCAGCATACTTGCTAAGAGTATCTACTCCCTCCTGCATGTGACCCGACAAAATCAGGTTATATCCTTTTTCAATTTCTACAGGGTCGTCAAGCAGCGAAAGTCTCTCCTCTATTTCTTTTTTCTTTTCGTCGCTGTCTGTCAGCTTGATAAATTCTTCCCACGTTAATTTAGCTTTTACATAAAGGCCCAAATTTATGTAACCATACCCTAAAAAATAATATGCGTCGGCGAAATCGGGTTTTCTTAAGGTTACTTCCTCAAAAGCCTCCAGTGACTCGGCTTTAAACCTGGCAATGAAATCCTCTTCTTCTCCCAGCTCATAAGCGTCTTTGCAGGCACGGCCGTAGCAATAAACTGCGTCCACATTATCTTTATCTATCAGCATAGCCGCTCTGAATTGTATGCAGGCATAATCATAATCATTTTTCTGCGCAGCCTCAACTCCCTCTGCTACCAGGCCTTGGGCAAATCGCTTATCAAATACTTTAAGTATATAAGCTATGTAGTTATCCTTGTACTTGAACCCAGGATCGCATCCGATTATAAATGCCATCCCCCTGGCTATATTCAGTGCTGAAATAGATGTGAGCTCGTCCTTCCTTATGGGAACAGGAACTTCAGATAATATCTCGGTTAGACCTGTCTTTTCCAAATATTTATCTGATAGCTGGTCGAACACAAAATTGTTTGTATGAGGTATTAAATACATGCCTATTCTGTCGTTGTTTAATAAATCCATATGAACATCTCCCGTTTAAATCTATATCCCTTTTAAATCTATCTCCCGTTTAAATCTATACGAACTATATTACATCAAATCTCCCAGCCGTGTTTTAAGAATCTGCTGACTTCTTCAGGATTAAAAGTGCTCTTCAAATCTTCGCATAGTTTCTCCTTAGCCGTTTCTCCGATAGCCTGAGGCGGGATTTCTCCGCAGAATCCATACAATATCCTATACTGATCCTCTTTTTTCCTATCCCTGTGCTGAAATCCTTTTTCATAATAATAATCTGCCAGTATTTCATAAAGCTTAAAAGGAGTCTTGGCAAAAGACTCGATAAGGAAATCAGTAGTCTTACTGAATCCCTTCCTATTATAATAAATATTCAGCATTTTTTCTATTGACTTAAGCCTTACCAGTTCTTCTGCCCCCAGCCACTTGGTTGAAATCACTTCATAAGGCGCTTTGTCCCTGGCCTTTATTCCGAACTTTTCCTGTTCATGCCACAGAGGCGACCCCTTAAGGACCTTTAAAAATCCCATCTGGAACATATCTGCCTTGAGATTATATACCTTATCAAAGGACCGGGCGAACAAATCGTACGTCTCATACGGCAATCCGGCTATCAAATCCACGTGTATATGTATGTTGCCTGCCCTCAGAAGTTTCTCTACATTATATAGTATAGGATAGATATTTTCCTTCCTGTTTACAGCTGACAGAGTAGGCGGATTGGCCGACTGTACGCCTATTTCCAGTTGGAAAAGTCCCTTTCGGGCTGTAGACAGCAAGGCTATAATCCTCTCTGACATTAAATCGGCGCATATTTCAAAGTGAAAATTAGTCACGCCATTGTCATTATCAATGAGATACTTGAATATTTCATAAGCTCGTCTTTCATCGTAATTAAACGTTCTGTCTATAAACTTGACTTGTTTTACTTTTTTATACAGAAAATAACCGAGCTCTCCTTTGACCCTTTCCAAAGGTAATGCTCTCACCGACTTTTCTATGGAAGACAAACAATAACTGCATCTAAAAGGGCATCCCCTGGAAGACTCGTAATACACCACCTTGTCCTGCTCGCATTCCAGTACTGAATACGGAAACGGTATGAGTTCAAAATCCATAGGCTCTATCTGAGGATTTACATATATTTTGCTTTCTTGTTTATATACCAATCCGGGCACCGTATTAAACTCATTAGAATGCCACGGATGGCCTTCTTCCTCTGCCTTTTCTAAAACTTGGCAAAATCTATAGAAGCTATATTCTCCTTCACCACACAGTATGTAATCGACCCACTGATTTTCCGCCGCAAATACATGAGGCTCATAACTGACCTCCGGTCCGCCGACGGCTATTCTCATACCGGGAGCAGCCTTCTTCAAATCGGAGGCCAGATCCTTTATCTGGCTTATGTTCCATACGTAGCAAGAAAAGCAAACCATATCATAGTTTGCTCTTAAAATCTCTCCATAGACGTATGAAGGCTGATTATTAACTGTAAATTCGACAATATCAATATCTGCTGAAGTATCTGCCGTAACAGTATAGAGATACTTCAGCGCAGGATTACTGTGTACATATTGTGAGTTCAAAGTAGTTAGCAGTATTTTCATTACAGCATTCTGAACCTTTCATCCTTTAGCAGTCCTTTGTCTTCCATGCAGCGCTTGAGAGACCTTATCATGCTTTCATTGTCCATAGGCAGGTTTCCTCTGAGGGATACGTAATTGGACGCATGATTGCTGCGAAAGACGCATGGTTTTGACGGTCTGGCGTGCTGCAGCAGCAGACAGGTTTCTGCCAAAACTTCCTCAGCTGTAAGCGGCTGAAATTTTCCGGCTTGATAATCGTAGTACAAAGGCGCCGGAGGCTGGAGCATCAGAGTCAGCAGGCTCACATAAGATGCGTTCATTTCCGTTATCATCTTGCCGGTCTCTATAGCGTGTTCCTCCCATAGTTCAGGACCGCCCAGGCCGCTTATAAACGTTACGGAAGCCTTTATGCCGACCTTTTCCAGTTTTTTTACGGCTTCAATAAGCTGCTGACTGGTCTCGCCTTTGTTGACCATCTGAAGGACTTTGTCACTGCCCGATTCAGCCCCCAGATATACCATGGATACGCCCCAGTCCTTGAGCATTCGCAGTTCCTCCGGTGTTTTTCTCAACACGTCTGTAGCTCTGCCGTAAAGGGTCACCCTCTGGCATTCGTAAAAATGGTTTTTGATATAATCAAGTATCACTTTCAGTTTATTGGTAGCAAGGCAGAGAGCGTCTCCGTCGCAGAGAAAAATTCTCTCTACCCTTTGATAATGAGCTCTTGCCCATGCTAAATCTTCTAAAACCTCTTCGGCTTTGCGCACTTTAAACTGTTTTTCCTTGAACATGTTGCAAAAAGTGCATTTATTATGTGAACAGCCGATGGTCACCTGTACCAAGAGGCTGTATGCTTCACTGGGTGGTCTGTAAATATCTCCTACATATCTCATCGCCATTTTTTTTTCCTTTCATCTGATCAAAATTCCGGCAGCCGGCTACATTCTTTCAGGAGCTTCAATGCCCAAGAGAGCCAGCCCGTTTTTGAGAACGGTTTTAGTTGCAGCCACCAATGACAGCTTGCTTATCTTTTCCTCCTCATTATCGGTCAATATATGCTCGTCATGATAAAAGCGGTTAAAAGCTTGAGCAATATCTACTATATGTCTTGTAAGCACTGAAGGCTCATACTTTTCACCTGCATCTATTATAACCTGAGGCAACGCATACAGCAATTTTGCCAGTTCATAGGCGCTTTCTCCGATAATATGCTCGACTTTGATATTTTCACAATTTAAAGCCTTTTCTGCAGCCTCCCGGCCTGCATTTCTCATAACGCTGGCTGCTCTGGCATAAGTATACTGTACATAAGGACCTGTCTCTCCGTTAAAATCCAGAACTTTATCCCACGAAAACACGTAGTCTTTAATCCTGTTGTTGGACAGCTCCTGGAATACAACAGCGCCTATTCCTACTTGCTTGGCTGTTTCATCCACATTGTCGGTATTGACGCCTTTTTCTCTGATTATTTCCCTTGTCTGTTCTACTGCTCTGTTGAGCACATCTTCCAAAAATACTACTCTTCCGTGTCTGGTGGACATGGTTCCGTCTTCCAAGCTTACCAGACCGAAAGGCACGTGAATGTTGTCCTTAGCCCAATCAAAACCCAAAAGTTCTATTATCTTAATCCACTGTTGAAAATGAAGGTTCTGCTGAGAAGCTACCACATAAATGTTTTTATAAAAATCATAGGTTTTTTTTCTATATATGGCAGCCGCTATATCTCTGGTAATATATAAAGATGAACCGTCTGACTTGGTTATGAGCGCCGGTGTAAGACCGTAAGGAGTAAGGTCTACTATTTCAGCTCCTTGAGATTCTTCCAAAAGGTTCTTGTCTTTAAGCATCTGAACTACAGCAGGCATCTTGTCAGAATAAAAGCTTTCCCCTGCGTAAGAGTCGAATTCTATGCCCAGCATCTTATATACTCTGCTGAATTCTTTGAGGCTCTCATCTCTGAACCACTGCCACAACTGAGTTTCCTCTTCTTCTCCGTGTTCAAGCCTGGTAAATATCTGTCTGGCCTCATCATTGAGTTCAGGATGCTTTTCAGCCTCTTCATGGAATTTTGTATAATAATGGAGAAGAGTTTTGATAGGCTCTTTTATTACATCCTCTTTGTTGCCCCAATGTCTGTAAGCGCATATCATCTTTCCGAACTGAGTGCCGTAGTCCCCTAAATGGTTTATCCTTACCACTTTGTATCCCATGGCAGAATAAATTTTATTTATGGCGTTTCCTATTACAGTGCTTCTGATATGGCCTATGTGAAATGGTTTTGCGATGTTAGGTGAAGAAAATTCCACTATGACAGTCTTTCCTTGGCCTACCTGGCTCTTGCCATAGTCTTCGCCTTCATTGAGCACTTCGCAGACCACGTCTCTTACCAGCTCTTCTTTTGAGATGAACATGTTGACATAAGCATTTACCTGTTCCACCTTTTCAAACAGCTGACTCCCTTCTATCTTGGCTGCAATATCCGCGGCAATAAGCGGCGGCGCTTTTCTTAAAGTCTTTGCCAGTTTAAAGCAGGGAAACGCGTAATCTCCCATGTTGGAAGCCTGAGGTACTTCCAACATGCCATGGATTTCTTCTGCAGAAAGCCCATCTATATGTTCGGCTATGAGCTTGGCTATTTCTTCCTTAAAATTTACCATTTTATATTCTCCTTCTCCGTGATTATCTCTATGTTATCATTCTCGACAATTTGAGCGAACACCCCGTTTCCCTCTACGAGAGTTCCAGTAAAAGTGCCGTCATAAATTTCCCTATAACCGCAAGAAGGACTGTTAGCCTTTAGTATAGCCCCATCCAGTCTTTCGCCCCTTCGTACGGCTTCTTGAAGGCACTCAAGGAAACATCTATATGCTCCCTCTTGGAAATTATGGGTTACATCTTTTCCCTCTTTATCTATTACCTTCTCGCCTAACCTTTCGGCAGGAGGTCTTGGACATGGAAGCTTTCCTGCAGCCTCGGGACACACAGCTATATAGCTGTGTTCCTTGCAAAATTCTATAACCTTTTCGTTTCGGTTGTTTCCGCCGTCATATTTGCAGTTTTCTCCTAAAAGACACTTGCTGATTATGAACATTTTTCTGTCTCCTTTGCATAAAAACTAATCTTTAAGAGTCACTATAGTTACTCCGTCTCCGCCTTCATTGTAATTGCCTTTTCTGTAGGATGCCACGTGTTTGTGTCTTTTAAACAGTTTACGCAATCCATCTTTAAGTATGCCTTCTCCTCTGCCGTGTATTACCGTTACTTCTTTAAGCCCGGCGATATAGGCATCATCCAGATATTTATCCACGTCCATGACAGCATCATCCAAATTTTCTCCCTGCACGTTTATAGATATGGAAATGTTCTGCGCTTTGGACTTGTAGAGGGTACCATACTTACCTGCCTGCTTATTTTTCATCTCCGAATCTTCTTCCATAAACATGAGATCATTGATGTTTATGCTGACTTTCATCATGCCGACTTTGACCAACAAATCTCCCTTGCTGTCCGGCAATGATAATATTTCACCGGGCTGGTCTAAAGTCACGACCCGTACCTTATCTCCTATTTTTAGCTGATCGGCTTTGACAGGGCTCTGATTTACCCGCTTAATCATTTTTTCAGCGAACTTATCTTCCGCATCTTTAAGCCTTTTCCTGTTCTTGTCGAATCGTCTGTTTCTTTCTCCCAGGCTTTCTATTTTATTTAGGGCTCTCAGCTCTCTGTTTACGTCATTTGCCGTTTCTCTCGCTTCTTTTAAAATGTTTCTTGCTTCTTCTTTGGCCTGATGGATTATCTTCTTTTCCTTTTCTTCAAGAAGTGCCTGGCGCCTGTCCAGTTCCTCTTTTTGCTTTTTCATGGAAATATTCAAAAGCACAGCCTCATCTCGCTCTGCTTCGGCCTTTTTCTTATCTTCTTCTATGGCACTGATGACATCTTCGAATTCTATATCTCCTCTTTCCAGCAGCCTGGAAGCTCTTTGGATGAGATGCTCAGGCAGTCCCAGCTTGCGGGAAATTTCAAAAGCATTGGATTTGCCCGGAATTCCTATCATCAATCTGTAGGTCGGACTTAATGTATCTACATTAAATTCCATAGATCCGTTTTCTACACCCTTTGTTGAGAGAGCATATTTTTTCAATTCATTGTAATGAGTTGTAGCAATGGTGTAGGCACCGCGTGCTTTTAAGTTTTCCAATATGGAAATGGCCAGCGCTGCACCCTCCGTAGGGTCTGTTCCCGCCCCCAGCTCATCCAGCAAAATGAGAGAATTTCCCTTCATCTCTTCCAATATGGAAACTATATTTCTCATATGAGATGAAAAGGTTGAAAGGCTTTGTTCTATGCTTTGTTCGTCTCCTATGTCAGCCAGCACATGGTCAAACACAGGAAGTGTGCTGGTTCCGGCAGCCGGTATATGAAGCCCGCTCTGAGCCATAAGCACCAGGAGACCAGTAGTCTTTAATGTAACGGTTTTGCCTCCTGTATTAGGTCCTGTGACCACTAATGTCTCATAATCGTCTCCCAGCTTTATATTTATAGGAACGACCTTCTTTTTGTCTATTAGAGGATGACGAGCGTCTTTCAGGACGAGGGCTCCTTTTTCCGACACTTCCGGCTCTTCTCCGCCCATAACCATGGAAAGTTTTCCCTTGGCGAATATTATGTCAAGAGCAGTAAGTAATTTCTGATTGTTGGTTATATCGTGGAAATGTTCTGCCGCAGCGGAAGACAATTCAGCTAATATTCTTTCAACCTCGGCCTTTTCCTTAAGCTCCATTTCTCTCAGTTCATTGTTCATGTTGACTATGACTTGAGGCTCAATGAACAGCGTTGCTCCGGTAGCTGACTGGTCGTGTATTATTCCTTGAAATCTGCCTCTGTGCTCCGCCTTGACCGGTATGACATATCTTCCGTCCCTTACGGTAACTATTGCATCCTGCAGATATGTCCTGTTATCTGACGAATTGATTATACTGTTAAGTCTGTTTCTTATAGCGTCATTTTGACGAGTTATGCTTCTCCTGATATCCTTTAAAGCTGGGGATGCATTATCAGCCATTTCGTCCTCAGAAATTATACATCTATCTATATTTTCTGCCAGTCTGGGGCATGTTACGATTACTTCCCTTATAGCGTCTATGGCAGGAAGGGGCGGCAAATCGCATTTTAAAAAGGTCGTCACGTTGGCTGCAATTTTAAGATTATATAATATCTGAAGCAGCTGCCCCATAGTAAGAACGCCGCCTTTTCTTGCAAAAGTCATGGCGGCAGATATATCATATATCTGCCCCAGCGGGGCGCTGCCCTTCTTAAGAATCACTGTCTGAGCCTGAGTAGTCTCTGCCAGGGCGTCTTTTATCTCTGCAACAGAAGTCATGGGCCGGAGGCATTTCAATTCCTCCTTGGCCATGGATGACGAGGCTTGCTGCACCAACAAATCCAGTATTTTATTGTATTCCAGTGTTTTTAATGTTTTAGCCTTCATCAGCCTTCTTGTACTTTGCCAGCTCGTTTTTCAGCTGCAGATTCTCCATCTGTAAATCAAAGAAAGAATTTTCAAATTCACTGCAGCGAGCTTCAAGCTCTTTGTACTTATCCTCGCTCTCCTTTTTGTCTTCAGCCGCTTTAGCTGCATTTTCTTTATAGAGGGCGAAGCTTTTTTTAGCTTCGTCCCACATTTTAAGATAATGTTCAGTTTCCTTTGCAAGCTGAGCCTTAGATTCTTTTAATTCTTCTATAGTTTCAAGAGCATCGAAGTATTCCTCCGCTATATTTATGGCTGTTAAAACAGCAAGAGTGCCTTGGCCGTTATTGGAAAAATTTCTGCCCAGTTGACGCATCTTTTCATTTACATGGTCGGCTATTTTTCTTATGGTTTCTTCATCCTCTTCACCTGCAATAGTGTATTCCTGGCCATAAATCCTCACTTTTACCTTGTTGTTTTCCATATCTGCTCTCCTTAAATCTTCCTTAAATATCTCTAAGCACTATATCCAGTTTTTCTCTCAGGTCATCTAAAATCTTGTTATGAACTTTATTTACATCGTCGTCGGTAAGAGTTCTGTCATCATGTCTGTAAGTAAGCGCGAAAGCCACACTTTTCTTATTTTCACCTACTTGCGGTCCTCTGTAAACATCAAAAAGACGTATTTCTCTGAGCAACTTGCCTCCTGCTTCTTTTATAACCTTTTCGATGTCGCCTACAGCCATATCTTCTTCCACTACAAGAGCAATGTCTCTGGATGTGGCAGGATACTTCGGAAGCGGAGTATATACCTTTTCCAAATCTGCCATTTCAGTAACCACATTGAAAAACAGCTCAGCCGTATAGCATCTCATGCCTATGCCGTATTTTTCAGCTACATCAGGGTGAACTTCTCCCATGATGCCGAGTTCAACCGTCTCTTCTTCCTGACCACCTTGAGTAGCGCAGGCCTTTCTGGTGACTATCCTTGCGCATCTGCCTGGATGATAAGTTCCGTATTCCTTTTCAGGTATGAATTCCAGATCTTTAATTCCAAGCTTTGCCATCATTTCCACTATTACGCCCTTGAGGGTGAAGAAATCCTCATCTTTGCCGTAAAATCCGATGGACATGGCATCGCTTTCAACAGGCAATTCGTTATCATCCATCAGATTGGCCATGAATGTATTGCCCAGTTCGAAAGCTCTGACTGCTTCTATGTTTCTTGAGTAATTTCTGCCCAGTACCTCCAGCATTTCAGGAGTTAAAACGGTTCTCATCACAGAAGTATCTTCGCCCAGAGGATTGAGAATCTTAACGAAAGCTCTTTCCCATGAGTCTTGGCCTATTCTTATGTTATCCACTCCCTTAGGGCTTACGAAAGAATAAGTCTGTATCTCATTTACTCCAAGACCGCACATAGCCTCTTTTGCCAAGTCCTTTACATCTCTCTCATATGATTGAGAAGCCTCGTTATTTCCTTTAGGGATGGTAACCGGCAACTTGTCATACCCGTATAATCTGGCGACTTCTTCGATTATATCTTCTTCTATCTCTATATCCTGTCTAACGGTTGGGGCGGTCACATAAAGGTCGTCTCCGCTGCCCTCCACTGTCATCTCCAGGCTTTCCAGATATTTCACCATCTGCTCTCTTGAGATGTCTATTCCAAGCACCTTATTAATTCTGCTGACTCTTCCGTGAATCTTTCTTGGTTCTTCAGGCTTCGGATAAACATCCACCCTGCCCCCTACTACTGTTCCGGCTCCTATCTGCTCTATCAGATAGCAAACTCTGTCGGCCGCATCTTGGCAGAGATTAGGATCTATGCCCTTTTCATATCTGGAAGAAGCTTCTGTTCTTAAGCCTAATCTTTTAGCTGTAGTTCTTACGCTATTTCCCAGGAAATTGGCAGATTCGACGATTATCGTTTTTGTATCGTTTTCTATTTCGGAATTAAGACCTCCCATAACGCCGGCCACCGCAATGGATTTTTCTGCGTCATGTATCATCAGCATCCTGTCGTCAAGAGTCCTCTCGCTGCCGTCCAGCGTTGTGAACTTTTCACCGTCTTCAGCTGTATCTACGATTATCTTGCGGCCTGCTACGCTGTTTATATCAAATGCATGAAGCGGCTGGCCGTATTCCAGCATAACATAATTCGTAATATCTACAATGTTGTTGATAGGTCTCATACCTGCGTGTATGAGCCTTTTCTGAAGCCACCAAGGCGAGTCTTCCACTTTTATATCTTTTACGATTCTGGCGATATATCTCTTGCAAAGGTCGGATTTTATCTCAACGCTTACATAATCAGAAGCCTGCTCTGTCTCTTTCTTGCACTGATTTTCCGGGTGTCTTACTTTTTCTTCAAAAGTAGCTGCCGCTTCTCTGGCCATACCCACCATGGAGAGGCAATCAGGCCTGTTTGGGGTGATTTCAAAGTCTACTATATAGTCTTCCAGCTGAAGAGCTTCGGCGAAGTCCATACCTACTGGATATTCGCCGTTTAATATCCATATGCCGTCTCTCTGATTTACAGGAACGACTTTGTCTTGGAATCCCAGCTCACCGAAAGAGCAAAGCATGCCGCAAGACTCAACGCCTCTCAGCTTTCCGGCTTTGATTATTTCTCCGCCCTCCTTCTTCGGCTGTCCGTGAAGAGGACCCGGTATCCTGCTGCCGTCCAAAGCAACAGGCACATATGCGCCTTCAAAAACATTAGGCGCTCCTGTAACGATCTGCACCGGCTGGTCATTGCCGACGTCAACTTGGCAAACCACCAGCTTATCAGCGTCAGGATGTTTTTCTATCTTTAAGATTTTTCCCACCACGACCTTTTCCATGTCACATCCTACATGTTCCATGGTTTCCAGGTTGGAACCGGACATGATCATCTTGTCGCAGAATTCTTCCGGACTGACATTTATATCTGTATAATCTTTTAACCATTCTAAAGAAACTATCATTATCAGGGTACCTCCTACTTGAATTGCTCTATGAAACGCATATCGTTTTCGTAAAGCAGTCTGATATCATCGATTCCGTATTTGAGCATAGCGATTCTCTCCACTCCCATTCCGAAAGCGAAGCCCGTATACTTTTCCGTATCCACTCCGCCAACCTTAAGTACGTTAGGATGCACCATGCCGCAGCCGAGAATCTCAATCCATCCGCTGCCTTTGCACACTCTGCATCCCTTGCCCCCGCATTTGAAGCAGGATACGTCCATCTCTGCTGACGGCTCAGTGAACGGGAAATGATGAGGCCTGAACTTGGTCCTTGTATTCGGTCCGAACATCTGCTTGGCGAAGCTGTCCAGCACACCTTTAAGGTCAGCCATAGTGATTCCTTCATCTACTACCAGCCCTTCTACCTGATGAAACATAGGCGAATGGGTAGCGTCAGGGGTGTCGCAGCGGAAACATCTTCCCGGAGCGAAAACTCTGATAGGCGGCTTCTGTGCTAAAAGAGTCCTTACCTGTACAGGTGACGTTTGAGTTCTAAGCAGTATATCATCATTGATATAGAAAGTATCGGAAAGGTCTCTTGACGGATGATACGGGCCTGCGTTAAGAGCGTCAAAGTTGTTGAACACCGTTTCCACTTCCGGTCCTTCTGCCAAAGAAAAGCCCATTGATTTGAACACCTTGGCGATTTCTTCTATAGTTATGGTTATAGGGTGCTTGGTGCCTAATTTAGCCGGTTTGCCGGGTTCTGTAACGTCGATGGCTTCAGCTTTAAACCTGGCCTCTTTAGCTTTTTCTTTGATTTCCGCCACAGTATCGGCCAAAAGCTTTTCGATTTCAGCTCTCACCTGATTGGCTGCCTGTCCCAATTCTTTTCTCTCTTCCGGAGAAAGGCCGCCCATAGACCTTAATATTTCTGTCAGCTGTCCCTTCTTCCCAAGAAATTTTATCCTTGTCTCTTCAGTATCCTTAATGGAAGAAGCTTTTTCAAGCTCTTTTTTTGATTCTTCCAAAATTGTTTTTAACTTTTCACGCATTTTTTTACCTCTCGATATAAAATAACTGTTTCCTTTAACACTGTTTCCTTCTGACAGCTTCATACATCAATATGGCTGCTGCCGCAGAAACGTTAAGGGATTCTATATTCCCCGACATGGGTATGTTCACTTTTAAATCTGATTTTTCTATGAGGCTGTCCGATATGCCGTTTCCTTCGTTTCCAACTATCAACGCTACATTCCGGCTGATATCTTCCTCATAATAGTATCGGCTGCCGACTGGGCACGCGGCCACTAATTTCTTGCCGGCAGCCCTAATAAATCGTATCAGTTCCTCTTCCGTCTCCGCAATGGCTATATTCATCCTGAACAGAGACCCTGCCGCGGCTCTTACCACTTTCGGCGCAAAAATATCCGCCGTTCCCTTCATGGCGATTATCAAACCGTATCCGGCAGCGTCTGCCGTCCTTATAATCGTTCCGATATTGCCCGGGTCCTGAAGTCTATCTAAAATCACCAAGTTTCCCTGCAGATCATTGCGGGAACCATTGACAACAAAATCTTCATCTTCATAGAATTTGTCAAGGGAGAGTTCTGGCTTTTTTACTGCTGCCATTACACCCTGACTGGTCTCTGTCTGAGCTAATTCTTTGAACAATTTTTTCTCAACGACAAAAACTCTGCTTTCTTCCATCCACGGTCTTACCAAATTCTTCTCATCATCCCTTATGAGGATGCTGTCTACCTCAGCTCCGTTCTTGAAAGCTTCCTCCAGCAGGTTTTCGCCTTCAATCAGATAAAGGCCGAGTTTATCTCTATATTTTTTTGTGTTCAGCTTTTGAAAAAGCTTATAGCTTTGATTACTCTTAGAATTTATCTCTTTCATTGCCAAACCTTTACACAATATTACTATAAATCGTTACTTTCTTGAATTAAACGGTTATTATCCAAAAGAGCCGGTTTGAAACCGGCTCTCATATACCAATTATCACTGTTTAAGAAAATCCGGAATCTCGAACTTGGAAGGGCCTTCGTCTTCATCGCTCAAAATATCCTGCAAAGTACGTTCCGTACCGTTTAGTCCCTCAACTCTCCCAAATACTACTTCATCGTTTCCTTTTTGTTCATCAGCTCTTGCTGCGTCGCGTTCGCCGAGGCCGGAAACAGCCTGAGCTTTTTCATCAGATGCTCCGCTTCCTTCAAGACCCTCGTCAAATCCTGTCGCTATTACGGTTATGTCGATTTCATCTTCCATTTCTTCGTTAACAGCCGCACCAAAGATCAGTATACAGTCTCTATCTGCCTGTTCTTCCACCATGCCTGCTATCTCGCTGACCTCAAGCATACCCAGGTCGTATCCGCCGGATACATAAAGCAGTATGGCCTTGGCGCCTGCAATGGTAGTTTCAAGCAGCGGGCTTTCGATTGCTGATTTGACAGCGTCTTGAGCGCGCTTCTCTCCGGAACCATGGCCTGTCCCCATATGAGCCACGCCTCTGTCGGTCATTACCGACTTTACATCGGCAAAGTCCACGTTTATCAGTGCAAAATCCGAAATCAAATCTGAAATGCCCTGCACGCCCTGGCGCAAAACATCGTCTGCCATTCTGAAAGCATCCAGCATGGAGGTATTTCTTTCACAGTTGGACAGAAGTTTATCATTAGGAACGATTACCAGTGAATCCACATATCTCTTCAGAAATTCTATGCCGAGTTCTGCCTGTTTCTTTCTCTTAGCCCCTTCAAAAGAAAACGGCTTGGTCACTACTCCTACGGTAAGGATGCCCATCTCTCTGGCCGCCTTGGCTATTATAGGCGCAGCGCCTGTACCGGTGCCTCCTCCCATTCCTGCAGTAATAAATATCATATCGGCACCGTCCATAAGGGCCGTTATATCGTCTAAAGTCTCTTCAGCTGCTCTCTGACCTATCTCCGGATTGGCTCCGGCTCCCAGTCCTCTTGTCAGCTTTTCCCCAATTTGAATCTTTGTCTCAGCCAAACATCTGCTCAAAGCTTGTCTATCCGTATTAACTGCGATAAAATCAACGCCTTTAAGGCCTGCTTCTACCATGCGGTTAACTGCGTTACATCCGCCGCCGCCAACGCCTATGACCTTGATCACTGCAGCTTTTTCCATATCTGTCTCAATTTGCAGCATCGTAAATCCAACCTCCTAAAGTATTTACCAATTATCTTTTTTATTGTATCATACATTCTTTGAGAATGCACCTTTTTTTAGGCTTTTTTTCTGCTTTTTTCAGTCTATTTCAGGGCTGAAGGAAATATATGAATTACCGCTTATCTTAAGAGTACCTCTCTCTATTTTCTCATCTATCAAATTCTTTATGACCTTCTGCAGTTCTCCCTTTTCCATGGCGTCTATAAGATCTCCCGGAGAACCCTGACACATCAGATTATCAAACACATAAGCTTTTACGTCTGATTCGGAGATTTCAATCATCTTAAAATACATATCGTATCCTTCCATCACATCTATTATCTCCATAACCTGGCGGAACCGCACGTTTTCCTCCACCTCAAGGGTTTGCCCCACTTCCAGTTTGCTTATGGTCAGTCCTTGTATAACAGGTAAATGCGGAGCAACGCTGCTCTTCCTCAACACCAGTGAATTATTATCTATTATTGCATAATTATCATCATACTTAACTGCAGCTGTCTGTTTTCTCTCAGTCAGCTCTATCCTTATGGTATTAGGCAGCACTCTCTTTACCTTCACTTCTTCCATATAGGCGTCTTTTTCAAGTCTATCTTTTATCTCGCCGACATTGCTTCCCCAAAAAATATTGCCGCCCGTCTTGCAGTCTCCCATGACTAGAATTTCTTCCTCTGTATAGTAAGAATTCCCTGTAACTTCAAAAGAAGTCACGTTAAAATACGACGATGACGCAAAAAAGTAAAGACCCGCCAAAACCGCCATCGCAATGAGCAGTTTTAACAACAGGCTTACTTTTCTTTTTTTCTTTCTTCTATCTTTCTTCTCTCTTTTTTTCAATTAGTCCACCTAAATCTTTTATCCCCTTTTCAAAATCCTCATATCCTCTTTGTATATGAAACGCATTATTTACGACAGTTTTTCCCTCTGCCATAAGGCCTGCTATTACCAAAGCCGCTCCTCCTCTCAGGTCTTTTGCTTCCACTTCTTTTCCCTGAAGGGTTTTGACTCCTTTTATTATAGCATTTTTACCGCAGATTTCAATATCCGCCCCCATCTTAACCAGGTCATTTTTATGAGTAAATCTGCTTTCAAAAACTTCTTCTCTTATGGTAGTTAAGCCTTTTGCCATAGTGGAAAGAGTCAGCAGCTGAGGCTGGCAATCTGTGGGAAATCCCGGATAAGGCTGAGTTATTATCATGCCCGGACTTTTTAACCTGCCGCATGACCAGACTTCAATGGTATTCTCATAGGTTCGCACTGCGGCTCCCATCCGCTCAAAGCATTTAAGAATCTCTGAAATATATTTTTCTCTTATATTCCTAAATACGGCTCTTCCTCCGCTGCCCAAAACAGCGGCCATGTAAGTCGCAGCTTCAATTCTGTCTTCCAAGATAAAATACATTACCTCTTGAGGCCTTGCGCATAAAGATACGCCCCTTGCGCCCTTTATGAATATGGTGTCGGTGCCTGCTCCATATACCTGGAATCCGCATGTGCGCAAAAAACCTTGCAAATCTTCTATCTCCGGCTCTATCGCGCAGTTTTCTATTATAGTATCACCCTTCCCTGCCAAGGCAGCCATCATGAGATTCTCTGTGGCGCCTACGCTGGGATAAGGCAGGGTTATCTTTCCTCCTCTGCACTGACCGCGGCAGCTCACTTCTTCACCTTCAACTGTGACTTCAAAACCCAATTGTTCCAGACCGGATATATGTATATCTATAGGCCGTTTTCCTATATTGCAGCCGCCCGGTCTGTAAATAACTGCCTCATCGCTTCTGGCAAGCAGGCTTCCCATGAGAAATACAGAAGAACGCATCTCTGCCATCAGCTCCTTTGGGACAGATGTTTTTGTTATTCCCCTGCTGTCTACGACGATGCAGTCTTTTTCCCATCTTATCACAGCGCCCATGGAACGGAGTATCTCCTCCATGGCAAAAACGTCTCCTATTCTGGGACAGTCATATATTTCATAAACCGCTCCTCTGCATACCGTAGCAGCCAGTATGGGGAGGGCCGAGTTTTTGGCTCCGCGCACTCTGTATTCTCCACGAAGCGGAATACCGCCTTCGATTTCATAGCTTTCCAACAAAAAACACCTCCCAATTCTATTTTCATAGTATGTTGGTTAGGTGTTTTAGGTAACCTTACTTCAAGTCCTTTTTCTTGCTCATATCCGCAAGATAATTCTCATAGACCTTTCCATATATTATGTCAAGAGCTTTGTCCGGCGCGCATTCCCTGCTGGCACGTGACATGGCTTTTAGCTTTTCCCGGTCGTTTTTCAGCCCAAGCACGTTTTCTACCACCTGCTTTATAGACAGATCTTTTTCTTCTATAAGTAAAGCTCCCCCTCTGTCTGCAACTGCTTTTGCGTTATAATATTGATGATTTCCTGTAACGTTGGGAGAAGGTATCAATATGGAAGCTTTACCGCACACAGTGGTTTCTGCCACCGACAACGCTCCCGCGCGGCTTATGACCAAATCGCAAGCCATCAAATAAAGATCCATGCTCTCTATATAATCTTTTATCCTTATGTTTTCTTTTACATCTATTTTCCTGGCCGCTATGTTCGCTGCAATTTCATCCTTATAAAGCTTGCCTGTTCCCATTACCATGGTCACGCCGGAATGACCGTTGAACAGTTCCAAAAGCTCTATGGCTACGTCATTTATCTTGGCAGCGCCCAGGCTCCCGCCAAAGGTGAATACCACAAAATCGTCTTGCGGTATGCCCAGCTTTTCTCTCGCTTCTTTTTTGCTTAAAGTAAAAAAGCTTTTTCTCACCGGATTGCCTGCTACTACATGCTTCTCCGGTTGTTTAAAAAATTTGCCGGCGTCTTCGAAACCTAAAAAAATATTGTCTACATACTTTTCCAAGGTTCTGTTGGCAAGACCCGGATATGCATTTTGTTCATGAAGATATTTCCTGCATTTTATCATTCTGGCCGCCAGCAGCACAGGAAAGCAGACATATCCGCCTGTTCCTATAATGGCGTCCGGCTTAAATTGTTTAAGCACTTTCAGAGACTGACCTATACCATGAGTCACTCTCGCCCCGGTCCAAATCACTTGTTTTGGCGTAACATGGTCAAGCCATCTGGCGTCGACCAATTTTAAAGGATAACCGCTTTTAGGCACTACATCCTTTTCGATTCCCTCTATATTGCCTACGTAAAGGATTTCCGTATTCGGATCCATCTCTTTAAACTTGTCAGCGATGGCAATGGCCGGATAAATATGACCACCCGTGCCTCCGCCTGTAACTATCAATCTCATTTTTTTCACCTACAACTTTGACGATTTAGAAATGTTAAGCAAAATGCCCATAGCCCCCATAAATATCAGCAGGGCGTTTCCTCCGTAACTTACAAAAGGCAATATGACTCCTGTAGGAGGGAAAGAAGATGTAACTACTGCGATATTGATTATAACCTGAATTCCTATCATTATGGTTATTCCGGCCGCCATCATCATGCCCATATAGTCTTTTGCATTCATCGCCACATGACAGCCTCTCCATATCAATATCATATATACTATCATAAGACCTAATATGCCGACAAAACCCAGTTCCTCGCCTATTATAGCCAAAATGAAGTCATTTTGCGGCTCAGGAAGGTAAAGGTTTTTCTGTATGCTATTGCCCAAACCAAGTCCTGTAAGGCCGCCTGTTCCCATGGCCAACAGGGATTGCACTACCTGATATCCGCTGCCCAATGCATCTGCAAAAGGGTCTAAAAAGCTGGTTATTCTGGAAAATCTATATCCATCAGGATCTGTAAATATAAACGCAACTCCGGCTACGGCAGCTCCTCCTGCCAATATGCCCAAGTGGCTCCATTTAGCTCCCGACACCAACAGCATGCCTCCGGCGATGAACACTATGGTAAAAGCTGTAGACATGTTGGGCTGCATCATTATAAGTCCAGCATAAACTCCCGTCAACAGAACTACCGGAATCACACCTTTCCAAAAGTCGAAAGCTCTCTTAGGATATTTATCAAAATATCCCGCTATGAAAACTATCAATCCGATTTTAGCCAGTTCTCCGGGCATTATAGTTATAGGACCTACCGCTATCCAACGAATCGCTCCTCCGGCTTCCTGCCCAAGCGGCGTAAACAGCAGCGCCAGGAGGGCAACGCAAAGCAAAGGGATTACTTTAAAAAGCCTTCCCCATATATGATAGTCTATTTTAGAAACTATCCACATGCCAACGAAACCTATAGCCGCCCACATCACCTGTCTCTTAAGGTAAACATATGGATCTCCGGCATCACTTATAGACTTGTAATAGCTGGCGCTGAAAATCATAACTGTGCCGAACATCACCAAAACGACAGTCAGCAATAAAAGAGACAGATCGCCTGTCTTGCCTTTTTTTGCAGGCTTTTTCACCTTGATTGCCTCCGGCTGTCCATCGATGGCCGCAATATTATCTGATTCAGTTTTGCCTGCGCGTTTTCTTCTCATAAATCCAATGCCCTAAATTCCCAAATTTTTTACCATTTCTTTAAAATGGTCTCCTCGCTGCTCAAAGTTATCATACATATCCCAGCTGGCACATGCAGGAGAAAGAAGAATTGTATCCCCTTCCTCAGCTATGTCAAATGCCTTGTTTACGCAATCTCCCATATCAGAGCCGTAGGTATAATCTTTGTAGCCTGCTTTATCTGCGGCTTCGGCTATTTCAGGTCCGTCTCTTCCTATGAGTACAAGATGCTTTACCCTTCCCTTTAAATTCTCAGCAAGAGGCGAAAAATCCTGAGACTTCCCATCGCCGCCTGCGATGAGTATTATGTTTTTCTCAATGGCTCTCAATGCCGTCAATGTAGCATCTACATTGGTGCCCTTTGAATCGTTATAAAATTTCACTCCGTCCAGCGTACCGCAATATTCTATTCTATGCGCAACGCCGTTAAAAGATTTCAAAACTTCCCTTATCACTTGCGGTTCTATACCGGCATAATAACTGATTGCTGCCGCTGCCAAAGCGTTTTCCACATTGTGGCGTCCTATTATGTTAAGTTCATCTTGGCGGCAGAGTTCTATCACATTGCCCTCTCTGTCTGCTATGACCAACATGCCGTCTTTGACAAAAGCTCCCTTTTCCAGTTCTCTGGAAGAAGAAAAGAATACTGTTTCAGCCGGACAATTTTCAGCCAGCTTTCTGCAGGTTTCATCATCTGCATTCAATATGCAGTAACCGCTTTCATCCTGATTTTCAAACACTCTGCCCTTAGTCAAACCGTAATTTTCCATAGTATGATGCCTGTTGAGATGGTCCGGCGTAACGTTTAATATGGCAGAAATCACAGGTTTAAAATACTTTATGGTCTGCAATTGGAAACTGCTGGTTTCTGTAATGAGCCAGTCTTCAGTTTCCGTGTCCAAAGCTTTGGAAATCACAGCTACGCCTATGTTTCCCACCACATGAGTAGGTCTGCCTGCTTTCTTAAATATCTCCCCTGTAAGAGTCGTTGTCGTTGTCTTTCCGTTGGTTCCCGTTATTGCAACAAAACGTCCTCTGGCTATACGAAAAGCTATCTCCAGCTCTCCGATTATCTCTGCCCCCGACTGCTCCGCTTCTCTTATAAAAGGAAGTTCCGGGTCCACGCCGGGACTCAAAATAAGCATATCAAAACGGCTCAGGTCTTCCGGTACTTCTCCGAGATAGAAGTCTACCCCCTTGCCCTTGAGAAAGCTCAGCAGCTGGCCGTCTATCTTATCGATGTCTTTAGAATCCTGAACGGTTACAGAAGCGCCCAATTTCAACATAGCTTGAACTGCAGCTATACCTGATTTTCCCAGTCCTACTACCAGGACTTTCTTATTTCTTATGTTGTTCAAATTGATATTATCCATAATTTCACCACGGTTTCTTAACTTGTCGACTTGATTAAATATTCATCAGCAATATGGCTATGGCACAGCATACAAATGCGGCAGCCCAAAACATTATTACTACCTTTTTTTCGCTCATTCCGCAAAGTTCAAAATGATGATGCAGCGGAGCCATCTTGAAAATTCTCTTTCTGGTCTTTTTAAAATACGTCACCTGTATTATCACAGAAAGGGCTTCAGCTACATATACCAAACCTGCTATGGCAAGTAAAAATTCTATCTTCATCATCAAAGCACCGGCGGCTAAAACTCCGCCAAGAGCCATGGAACCTGTGTCTCCCATGAATATTCTTGCCGGATTTTTATTGAACATCAGAAAGCCCAGGCAGGCTCCTGACACTGCTCCGAATACCATCGGAATGCCGGTGAAGCCGAAACTGCATCCGGCAATCAGCACGAAAAAAGCCACCATAGCCGTAATGCCCGAAGCCAAGCCGTCCAATCCGTCAGTAAGATTTACCGAATTGCTGAAGGCTATCATTACGAACATTACAAAAGGAATATAAAAAATTCCTAAGTCAAAAGTAACATCAACCACCGGTATCCATATTTCCGTCGCTCCTATCATACCTCCGCCTGAAAAATACATGGCGAAGACGCCAAACGCCGCGGAAAAAACCAGCTGCATAATTATCTTTTGCTTTGGGCTCAAGCCCAGGTTGTTTTTCTTTATCGCTTTTTCATAATCATCTACAAAGCCTACTATTCCGAAGAGTATCATAGCAGCCAAAACTCCCAAGAGTTCTATATTCAGCCGTCCGGAGCATGCTGCTGCGATTAACGCAATTATTACGGTTGCCGATATGATGGCAGTTCCTCCCATGCTTGGAGTTCCTGTTTTCTTTAGATGAGACTGGGGACCTTCCTCCCTTACGTATTGTCTGAACTGCTTTTTCTCCATAAAGGGGATAAGCGCCTTGGTAAAAAGCGCCCCCAATATCCATGCTGCGATCAATGCTATGATTGGGATTATCAACGGTTCCATATTACATCTCCTTACTCTTTATCCTCTAATATTGATTCAACGATTTCCTCAAGTTCCATGCCTCTGGAAGCCTTTACCAGTACCACGTCTCCCGAACGTATCAATTCGTCCTGCTCTTTGAAAAAATCTTTCTTCTCAGGGAAGTACATGATTTTTCCCTGCGCCATTATGGTCTTGGCGCCTTCTGCATAATGACGGGCTTCATCACCTATGGCGATGAGCTCATCTATGCCTTTCTCCGCTGCGTATCTGCCTATGTCAAAATGAGCGTCTTTGGCTCTGTGAGCTAAACCTATAATGTCTCCCAGTATTGCCACCTTTCTTTTTCCTTCAGTAGATATCAAAGTATTTATGGCAGACTTAATGGAATCTTCGCAAGCGTTATAAGTATCGTCTATCACCTTTATGCCGTTGTTTTCTCTTACATTCAGTCGTTTTCCGGTAAGCTGGGCGTTCTTCAGCCCCTCCGCTGCCTCTTCGGGACTTATATCTATCAATTCTCCTGCAGCAATGGCCAGGCTTGCGTTAAAAGCATTGTGACCGCCGGCCGTCGGCAGACTTATATCATACGTTTTATTTTTGCGATGCAGAGTGTATTTTATACCCTTATCGCCAAAATCGCAAATATCCGATATACGATAATCGTCGTCTTCTCCTGTACCGACCGTAACCAGCTTATAATCCCCGGCTACTTTTTCAGGAGTCAGCATAGAGCATGCGCTATTCACTATTAAAGTAGAATTTTCATCGAAGAAGGTTGTGATTTCCATCTTGGCTTTTAAAATGTTCTCCGTGTTTTTCATGCTCAGCAGGTTAACTTCTGCTATTTGTGTGATGATGGCAATGTCCGGTCTCACGATGTCCGCCAGGAGCTTTATTTCTCCGAAAGTGTCCATAGCCATCTCAAGCACTGCTATTTCAGTATCAGGCTCAAATTCCAATATGGATAACGGCAAACCGTAAGCGCTGTTATAATTCTTTTTGTTTCTACCCGTCTTGTACTTGGTGGAAGCCACGTAATACATCATGTCTCTGGTGCTGGTCTTTCCTACGCTGCCGGTAACGCCTATCTTCTTTTTTAAAGGCAAGGTTCTTATATAATAAGCTGCCAGATCTTGCAGAGCCTTTAAAGGGTCCTCTGTGAGAATTACATTTAAATTGTCATCGTCCGCCTTGGGCACCTTTTCCATATTGGCAACCACCAGGCATCTGCAACCTTTTTTTATTACGTCAGGGATGAAATCATGAGCATCGTTTCTGCTTCCCTTAGTGGCAAAGAACATGTCTTTTGACCCTACTTCTCTGGAGTCTATTGAAAATCCCGACACTTGCTCCTGTTCATTTCCGCACATCAGCTTTCCGCCGGTAGCTTTTAAGATTTCGCCTATGGTAAATATCTTCATTCTCTTTTCCTTCCCAATGAGAGAATTTCTTCTCTATCGTCAAAGTGTTTTATTTCATCGCCTATGATCTGGTATGTTTCATGACCTTTCCCTGCCACAACTATTATATCGCCTCTTCGGCCTGTTTTTATAGCCTCTCTTATGGCCTCTTTTCTGTCCGGAATTACTATTACTTCTTTTGAGGACGATACGTTTTCAATTATATCTTCAATTATCTTTATCGGATCTTCGTTCCTTGGATTATCTGAAGTTACGATTATGACATCCGCAAATTGGGACGCCGCTTTGCCCATTTCGATTCGTCTCGCTTCAGCTCTATTGCCTCCGCATCCGAAAACCACTATGAGCCTTTCCGGTTGATATTGTCTGAGGCTGTATAGAAGGCTTGCCAAGGCCTTGCCGTTATGAGCATAATCTACCATTACTGTAAAATCTTCAGAAACAGGCACTGTTTCTGCTCTTCCGGGTATCTTTATATTTCTGACAGTCTCAACTGCTCTTTGCCAAGATATGCCGATAATCTGCGATATCGCAAGAGCTGCCGCTGAATTATAAGCATTGAACTCTCCCGGCATATCTATGATGACACGGCTGGCTTCAGGGATGAATTCAGGCGCCTTCAAAAGATATTGTACTCCCAACGAGCCTTTTTCACTCCTTAAACTTATTTCATCTATGGCAAAATCCGCTTTTTCGTCTTTGCCGTAAAAAAATATTTTCTCTGCGTCGGAAGCATCAGCCATGAAATTGCATTGACTGTCATCTATATTCATCACCGCCGTCTTGCACTGCTTAAAAAGCATGCTCTTCCAATAACGGTATTCTTCATAGTTTTGGTGCTCTCCGTAGCCGATATGGTCAGGGCTCAAATTGGTAAACACTCCAATGTCAAAATCCATGAAATCTGTTCTTCTCTGCATTAAACCCTGAGAAGAAACTTCCATAACGGCGGCTTTGCACCCTGCGTCTGCCATCATCCGCAAAGTTTTCTGCATTTCTACAGACTGCGGCGTCGTGTTGGAACTCTCCCGGAGATTGCCTTCATACCCTGTAAATATCGTGCCGATTATCCCGGTCTTGATTCCGGAATCTTCCAATATTCGCCATATCATATACGCTGTGCTGGTTTTCCCTTTAGTGCCTGTAATTCCGATAGTAAGCAGATCTTTAGATGGATGATCGTAAAATCTCACTGCCATTTGAGCCATAGCAGTCCTTACATCTTTCACCTTGATAAAAGTGACGGGTCTTCTCTGTGCCTTCCCATTCTCAAGCATGCACATTGCTTCATCCGGCAAACAGCGCTCCATTCCGACTATAAATGTATCGCAGCCCTCTTCAAAAGCCTGAGGCATATACAGCTTGCCGTCTGTATCTCTGCCTTCCAAAGCGAAGAAAACGCTTCCTTCCCGGGCATCTTTAGAATGGTACGCCAGTGATTTTATCTCCTTATCCTTTGTTTCTCCTAAAATCTGATAATCCATAGAGTCTAACAAAGCAAAAAGGTTCATAAGCACTCCTTGGCATTATAAGTATTAATTTTTTTATTGGCTGTAAGCATATACGTCGCTGCCTACTTTAACTTTAGTTCCTGCCGCAGGATACTGAGCAGCGACTATATAATTGTCATCTGTGCTGTCAGACGAAGCACAGTTGAGATTTTTACCTGCTACTATGCCGACTGCTTCGCTGTATTCCTGACCTACTATATTAGGAACAGTTGTATAGTTGCTTTCCATAGCAGCTTTTTCTTCCTCTGTATATTGAGGTTCAATATTCATGTATCTCAAAACATCCGTAAGTATATTCTTTGCTATAGGACACGCTACCATGGAACCGTAGAACGCTCCTTTAGGACTGTCTACTACGACCAGTATGGCAACCTTAGGGTCATCCATCGGAGCCATTCCTATAAATGAACTGTAATAATTGTCACCATATTTGCCGTCTTCTACTTTGTTAGCAGTTCCGGTCTTTCCTCCAACGCGATAACCTGTAACCTTTGCGCCTCCGGCTCCGCCTTCAGAAACTACATACTCCATTATATCGCGCATTTCTGCCGCTGTTTCTTCTGATATAACTCGGCGTACTTCAGTCTTTTCAAATTCCTCCACAACTTTCCCGTCTTCATCAGTAAGAGCTTTGACATATCTCGGCTGAAGCAAAACTCCGTCGTTTCCGATAGAACATACTGCTGTAAGCAGTTGTATAGGTGTTATGGATATACTTTGGCCGTATCCTATAGTGGCAAGTTCTACAGGACCTACGTCTTCCAAAGCGTAAGTTATGGAACCGGTCTCGCCTGGGTAATCTATTCCTGTCTGGGAAGTGATCCCATAAAGGTCTAAATATTTATAGAAATTTTCTTTTCCAAGTTTTGCCGCTATCTGAGCCAACACCGGATTACAAGAGTTTCCTATAGCCTGCTTGATGGTCTGTGTTCCATGATCTCTTGAACTCCAACAATGCAATGTAACACCGGCCACATTTATCTTGGTGTTGCAGCTGAAAGTGTCAGTCAGGCTTATCACACCCTCATCCAGCGCCGACGATGCGGTTATCAGCTTAAATGTGGAGCCTGGCTCATATGTATCGCTGACTATGGGATTTCTCCACATCTTAAACAGGTAATTGGTCTGTTCTTCTTCAGAAAGCTCTTTAAAAGCTTTCAATTCTTCTTCATCGTCAGGTTCTGTGGCATTGTTAGGGTCATATCCCGGAGTTACCGCGCTGGCTAATATTTCTCCTGTTTCAGGATCCATAACAAGGCACATGATCCTTTCTGCCCCTGTTTCTTCCATACCCTCTTCAAGGGCCTTTTCAACATAATACTGAATAGCTTCATCTATTGTAAGGACCACGTTAAGTCCGTTTTTAGCTTCAAAGTATTCTTCTGAACCATCCACCAGCTGATTTCCTGTAACATCAGTATTCTTTACCCATCTGCCTGCTACGCCGCTGAGATATTGGTCGTATTGCAGTTCTATTCCTGTTCTTCCTGTTCCGTCATCAGTAACGCTGCCCAGGAGTTGAGAAGCAAAGTTCCCCGACGGATAATATCTTTTAGTCTCTTCAGAAAGCTCAAGACCGCTTACTTCCATATCTCTTATCTGGTCGGCAGCTTCCTTCTCCAGTTCTTTAGCTACTCGTACAAGAGCCTGGTCTTTTGTAAGATTTTTCTTTATGTCTGCAGCTTCCTCGTCTACGATAGCAGACAAGTCCTGAGCCAGTTTGTCTATTCCCGCTTCATCCAGATTTTCTGCCAGCTCTGATGGTCTTACCCATAAAGAGTAACACGTCAGACTGGTTGCCAGCTCCTTGCCGTTTCTATCATAAATTTCTCCTCGTTTAGCGTCTATGGGGATGTCACTTGTCTGTTGCTGTATGGCTTTTTCAGTCAATTCATCAGCCTGTACTACCTGTATCCATGCTACACGAAAAGCAAGAAGCAGCATCAGCACAGCAAGCACCAGGAAGCCTATCGCTATTCTTCTTTTGTTTTTAACATTTACCGGTGACAGTTTTGCCATATTTTTTGACTCCTATTAGTTAATCAGGCTGCCGTCAATAGGCTAAAGCCCATTTAAAACATAAAGCCAGACACTGTTTTTTTTATTAAGTTATCTGGCTTGCTTTGCTATGAAATTATCTTTTACTATTTATACTGACATATGGCGCAAATTATTCATACGCCTTTTGCTTTATCAATTCAGCCAGGCTTCCTTCAAAGGAATCCAATGAAGAAACATGCACGCACTGGTCTCCTTCCGGATAAAACATGCCTAACTCCTCTGTCGCATATTTTTCAAGAGCTCCAATACTTGTTTCTCTTTCTATCTTTATATTCAACGTACCTATCTCGTTTTCCAAAAGATTGTTCTGATTGGTCAGCTGGTTTATAGAATATTGCAGCTTAGCTGCCTGCGCATTTACTACAACCATTCCGATAAGCAATACTCCTACCAGTACGACCGCTATAATCAAAACACGGACATTTGCCGGATTAAGAAATATCTCCTGCCCCGTCTGGGACTGTCTTTTAGTTTCCGACTTTTGCTCAGGTCTCTGTCTTGTCCTTCTGACTCTCTCAGGCTTCGTTTCAGGAGTAAAGTTAAATTGATATTCAGATGTATACGCTCTTCTTGCTGTTGCCATTATTCTTTCACTTTATCCCGCTCGGATAAAACCCCTTTTATATTTTTTCTGCTATGCGCAATTTTGCGCTCCTGGAACGCGGATTCCGTTCCGTTTCTTCTACGCATGGTTTTATTGGTTTGCCTGTTATCTTTTTCATGTCTGCTTTTTTCCCGCATACGCATATAGGAAAATCCTTGGGGCATGTACACGGGTCAGCTCTTCTGTTGAATATATCTTTCACAATCCTGTCTTCCAGCGAATGGAAAGTTATTATGCAAAGCCTCCCTCCCGGAGACAAAACATCTAAAAACTCCTCTACTGCTCTTTCAAGATGCCCCAGTTCATCATTAACCTCTATCCTTATAGCCTGAAAGGTCCGCTTGGCGGGATGAGGGCCTGTCCTTCTGGCAGAAGCCGGTATGGCTGCTTTTATCACAGCCACCAGTTCCTGAGTATCAGATATAGGCTTGTCCTTTCTTTTTTTTACGATGAAGTCAGCTATTCTGCTGGCCCACCTTTCCTCTCCGTATTTGGAAATTATGTCAGTAAGTTCTTTTTTATCATAATCGTTGATAACATCGTAGGCTGTAAGTCCATCGTCTCTATTCATTCTCATGTCCAGAGGAGCTTTATTCATATAAGAAAAGCCTCTGTCCGGGTTGTCCAGTTGAAAAGATGAAACTCCCAAATCCAGCAGCGCTCCGTCTATTCCGGGTATCCCAAGTTGAGAAAGCACTGACTTTATATCAGAATAGTTGCTTTTTATAAAATGCTTCTTGCATTTAAAGTTTTTTAATCTTTCCTCTGCAGCTTCCAGTGCATCACTGTCTCTATCTATGCCTATCAGAGTACCCTCTCGCTCTAATCTTTCACATATGCCGGCGCTGTGGCCTCCGCCTCCCAGCGTTCCATCCACATATATGCCGTCAGGTTTTATATCAAGACCTTCTATACATTGTTGGTAGAGTACCGGCTCATGTACAAATTCCATAAGCGCAAAACCCCTCCTTAAAAATTGTACTCTGTAAGGGCATTGGCAAAGTCCTCTGTATCCATTCTGCTTTCATTGTCCGGAGCTTCCCATACCTCTTTGCTCCAGACTTCTATTTTGGACATTGCCCCCATGGTGACCAGTTCTTTTTCAATTTTAGCGTAGTTTTTAAGATCTGGAGGGATAACTATCCTTCCCTGCTTATCAAACTCACATTCAGCCGCATTGGCGCAAAAGTGTCTGATAAAGGCTCTTACCTTGGGGTCAGACTCAGGCAGCTGGGAGATCTTCTCCATCTGCTTGTTCCATGCTTCCGTAGTGTAAATGTAAAGACAGCGATCCAATCCTCTTGTCAGGATACAGCGATTGCCCAACTCGCTGCGCAGCTTGGCAGGAACTATCATCCTGTTCTTGTCATCTATGGAATTGTTGACTGTTCCCATAAACATATACGATATTCCTTCTTTCTGCCTTTCTGCAGTCACTGCCCCACGATAAAAATAATCTTATCATTTACCACTATACACCACTTTTAAACACTTATCAATAGTTTTTGTCCGTTTTTCTTCTTTTTTTCACCACCAAAATCAGGAAAGCATATACTATACCATCTCAGTTTATTTAAAGAGAGGACTGTTAAAAATGAATTGTTTACAGAATAATTGCACTTGTGCAAATCAAAGAGGTAATCTTGTTTACCTTACGAAAGTTTTTTTCGACGGACAAGAAAACTCTTCTCCTATAATGACATCGCTGACCACTAAGCCTGGTGCTTTTACACAACAGTTGAGTATAGGCAATGCTGTAAATAGCACAAATTGCGGCACCTGTTGCAACACAGGCTGCAGCAATGGATGTATGAATACATGTAATTCAGGTTGCGGATGTGATCCATGTTGTGCATGCAATATCTGCTGCTGTTTCAGTGACTGTTGCAACATTACTGTTTCTTCGTCAACCACTTTTGATGTCACCAATGCTTATGTGATAACTCACTCATTCAACATGACCGCGCCTACCTTACCGGCAGATCTGGCTGTTACTGTTGATGGAACTGCTATCACCAGCGTGGAAGAATCAGGCGGCCAATTTATAGGAGATATCAGCGGCATCATGTCGGAAATCACCAAATGCCCGTGCAACTCAGCTTGCACAGGAATATGTCCTGGCAATTTTGTCATGGTATCAGCCGCAGGTCCATGGAGCCTTACAGCTACAATAGTATTGGAAGGCACCGTTTATGATGGAGGTTCTGCCTGTCAATTTAGATTATGCTATCAGACAGTAGAAGGTACCCCAATTGTAGTTACAGGAGCTTCTGCCTTCGCACTTTGCGGAGTTGAAATTCCTTGCCAAGTCGGCGGCATATCTCCTACGCTCCAGATGGATTTCGATGCTTGTGCTTCCATACTGAACCCTACTTTAACTGCCGGTTCCGACGGTTCTATTACCCTTACAGGTTCTCTTGTAGTTACACCACAGCTTCATCTCAGAGTAACAAGGGAATCTCTGTTCGACTTAAACGCCAAAGAAATCGGCCTGCCTTGCGATGATGTAGGACAGTGTAGCGCTTGCAATCCGACAGAGAGAGCATGTTTAGGTGACGCTTCCAATTGTTGCTGCGGGCAAACAACACCTAACAGAGTCAATGAGCTCTTAGACTATGTTACAGACAACAAGAATTCCGAATGCAGATGCAGCGGTAATACAGCAGTAGCCTGTACAAACAGTTCCGTCCGTTCCGCATCTGAAAGCATAACGTGTCAGTGCTGCGATACTAATGGGTACAGCTTTTAGATAAAGCTTTACGAACAAAAAGCGGCTGTCTCTAATACTTCATTTTGAGACAGCCGCTTTTGCTATGATTTTCTCTTAAATATCTAATATTTGTTCTTTTTACCTAACCTGCTTTTATATCTGTTTTTCCTATGGCGAAATATTGTAGTTTCTTTATTTCTATGTTTTTTAAGCTTATCGCGGACAAGCAAAACGCCCAGCAGAATAGCTACCACAACTATGGCCAGAGCAATTATTTCATTTACGTGCAGAATACCATCTGCCGCTATATTCAATCTTTCTTCTAAAAACTGTTTCATCGATCTATCCTCTTGCTATAATGCATTTCATTAAATACAACGTACATATAATGTTTGATAATTTTACCATATTTTTATAAAAAATCAAAGCAACAATTAATATTTGGCATTTTAAACACAATTAATATTTGACATTTTAAACACAGTTTTTGTAGGTTTGTCAAACATATGTTACACCATAAAGCAGGAAATCATATAAGGTGT
>UQEW01000015.1 GCA_900540145.1 uncultured Eubacteriales bacterium | reverse complement strand
AGATGAAGCGATAGAGAAAAACGATTTTAAGTATGAAGCCTATGCCATGAGAGGATATTTTTATTGGCGGCTCGGAAATTTTGAATGCGCCGTATCTGATTATAAAAACGCTATTAAAAAGGGGCGGAAAATATTATAATTATCCGTTGGGGAAACTTTTTATAGACATAGGCAGACCTTTAGACGCGGTAGAATATCTGAATGACTATATTAAGTATGATAAAAATAATCCGCAGGTATACGTTCTGCTTGCTAATATATATCAACAATCCGGAGATACATGTATGGCAAATTATGTACGAGACGAAGGTTATGAGGCGACCGGGGATGAAAGGTTGAAAAAACCTGCCGGGACCGACTAAACAAACACTGTTAAAGTCATGTGAAACTGCTTGTCAAACTATGGTAAGCTGTGGTAAAATATAAATCAGGTTTGAGCAAAACCCAAGTGGATTTGGGGACGCCCGAATCCATACTTCCAAAAAATAACGTTATATAATTAGGAGGAACGAAGAAAATGGCAAAACAGAAGTTTGAAAGAACAAAACCGCATATTAATATCGGAACCATAGGCCATGTAGACCATGGAAAGACAACGCTGACAGCAGCAATAACCAAGGTTCTGCATCAGAGATATGGACTGGGCCAGGATGTAGCATTCGACCAGATCGACAAGGCACCGGAAGAAAAGGAAAGAGGAATCACAATTTCCACAGCCCACGTAGAGTATGAGACACCAAACAGACACTACGCACACGTAGACTGCCCGGGGCACGCTGACTATGTAAAGAACATGATCACAGGAGCAGCGCAGATGGACGGAGCAATCCTGGTAGTAGCAGCAACAGACGGACCTATGCCGCAGACAAGAGAGCACATACTGCTTTCAAGACAGGTAGGAGTACCATATATCATCGTATTCCTGAATAAGTGCGACATGGTAGATGATGAAGAGCTGTTAGACCTGGTAGAGATGGAAGTAAGAGAGCTTCTGGACGAATATGAATTCCCGGGAGACGATACACCGATCATCAGAGGATCAGCGCTGTTGGCACTGGAAGATCCATCAGGGCCATGGGGAGATAAGATAGTAGAGCTGTTTGAAGCAGTAGACAGCTACATTCCAGAGCCACAGAGAGATAACGACAAGCCATTCCTGATGCCGGTAGAGGACGTATTCTCAATCACAGGAAGAGGAACGGTAGCGACAGGAAGAGTAGAGAGAGGAACACTGGAAGTTGGAAACGAAGTAGAGATCGTAGGACTGACAGATGAGAAGAGAAAAGTCGTAGTAACAGGAGTGGAGATGTTCAGAAAGCTGCTTGACAAGGCAGAGACAGGAGACAACATCGGAGCACTTTTGAGAGGCGTACAGAGAAACGAGATAGAGAGAGGACAGGTACTGTGCCAGCCTGGGACAATACATCCGCATACAAAGTTCAAGGGCGAGGTATATGTACTGAAGAAAGAGGAAGGTGGAAGACATACACCGTTCTTCAATGGATATAGACCGCAGTTCTACTTCAGAACGACAGACGTAACAGGAGATCTGAAGCTGCCGGAGGGAGTAGAGATGTGCATGCCGGGAGATAACATCACAATGGAGATCGACCTGATCACACCGATAGCGATAGAAGAAGGACTGAGATTCGCCATCAGAGAAGGTGGAAGAACAGTAGGATCCGGAGTAGTAACAGAGATCATCGAGTAAGATATCGAAGGCTCTGAGATAAAGGGGATGCCCGTCAACGCAGGAAAGCGTTGAGAGGGCATCCCTTTTCGTATGGAGAGAGCTTATATGGTAGCGGGCAGAGAGGCTCGGCGCTCATTTGTGCGGAGGGGGGGGGCAAGTTAAATGTTATCCGGAATTCAAATTATCTTATCCGATTGGATAAAAATTTGCGGAATCCGGATAACAAGGTAACCGAAAACGGGGGAACCGTATCCGCCCGGATAACAAAACCCCAATTCCGGATAATATTGTATGCGATATGTGGCAATTGCGCCTTCAACCGCCCACCCAACAATTGAGCCTCCAACCGCCCACCCAACAATTACCCCACCAACAAACCTTTTGACATCCGTACAGCTCTGCGGTACAATAAAGGTGTTTTATTGTACCGCAGATAGAGGAGGAATTAATATGCCTATATTATTACCAGAAGACATGAACATAAAGCTGCCTAAGATGCTGAAGGTGAGACAGAAATTTGAAAACGACATGGTTGAAGACGTAGCTGCCCGTGTCAGTGAGATCATCAATGAGGATAAATTTTCTTCTCTCATTCATCCGGGGCAGAAAGTTGCCGTAGCCGTAGGAAGCCGGATGATAAACAACATATATGTAATAATAAAGCAAGTAATAACGGAACTTAAGGCTCGCGGAGCAGAACCATACATCGTGCCGGCCATGGGAAGCCACGGAGGAGGAACGCCGGAAGGCTGCATAGGCGTGCTTGAAGACTTTGGAATAACAGAAGAATCGGTCGGCGTGCCGATTAGAGCAGAGATGGACGTAGTTAAACTCGGCACTACAGAAGAAGGCGTTGACGTATACACTGCAAAAGCGTCATATGAAGCTGATATGACAATCCTGGTAAACAGAATAAAACCGCACACTGAGTTTACCGGCAGATATGAAAGCGGCATATGCAAGATGGCGACCATCGGCCTCGGCAAGCATGTGGGATGCACCAGCCTTCATTCAGGCAATACTCTGAATTTCGATAAGATCATTCCTCATGCAGCAAAAATTGTGTTTGACAACAGCAATATAGGATTTTCCATAGGAATAATTGAAAACGCTTATGATCAGACCAAAATGATAGTGGGAATGACAAACGATGAGATATTGGAAAAAGAACCGGGATATCTGGAGATAGCAAAAGCTTCAATGCCTTCCATCGGTATACCTGAAATAGATATATTGGTAGTGGAAGAGATAGGCAAAGACATATCAGGCTTCGGCATGGATCCTAATATTGTCGGACTCATCGGACCTAAAAAAGATGAACCGCAGATTCCTAAGATTGGAAAAGTCATCGTGCTTAGACTTTCTGAAAAAGGTCAAGGCAACGCCGTAGGCATCGGCCTTGCGGATTTGACCACCAAAGAACTGCTGGACAACATAAACTTTGAAAACACATATGCCAACAGCTTCGCTTGCGGCGGCAGCTTCGGATATTGGACTGAATTTATTCCTCTCGTTATGACTGATGAGAGAGAAGCCATAGTCGGCGCTATCAAGATGCTGGGAATTAAAGAGCCTGAAAAATGCAAGATCGTTAAGATAAAGAACACTTTGAAATTAGGCGAGATACAAGTTTCAGAAGCTTTGGAAGATTATATAAAAAGCAAGCCGGAAAGGTTTACGCTGATTTAGAAAATGACTACAAAACCTGGCCTTATACGTAAGGTCAGGTTTTTTGCAAGGAGAAAACGGACGATGAAGTCTAAAGAGAAGAAGGGCCGGACGCTCAATCCAGAAGAAAAGTACTATAATTCTCTGGAAGAAATGTACCTGGACAACTACAAATTAGTCAATGCTTTCATAAGGGACTATTTCAGCGATGAAGAGATGGTGAAAGATATGGCCTCCATGGTTTGGCTGAAGGTTACGGAACATTTTGATAGATTTGCTGAAATGGACAGCCGCTGGATTAAAAACTATCTCAGGGTCGTGGTTAGAAATATGGTGACAGACCATCTGCGAAAGCAAACCAAGGCAAAGCAAATTCAAGAAGAATTGGCGTTTCTGCCCCGTGAAGATTATGAAGAAAGCAGAGCTGACGCAAAGCTCTTTGCTCAAGAAAAAGAGAAATATCTCAAGCAGGCCGTTTCCGCCCTATCTTATGAAGACAGACTTTTCATTTATATGAGATATGGCAAGAAAATCACATCAGAGGAAATAGGGAGACTGATGGGGATGACCGGCAGCGGTGTGAGAATGAAACAAGCAAGGTTATTGAAACGACTGAAGGAGGAAATAACAAAGCTGATTGAAGAGGACAACGAAAAAACCTGAAATTTTTCGGGAAAAAACAGTGACAACGGCGCGGATTCATCGTATTAGTAAATAGAAAAACAAAGAACAAGCGAAACAAAACACAAGAGATGCAAAACAGGAATGTTTGATATGGATAGAGATAAGACAAATAAATCAGCTGAAGAGCTGATATTTACAGATGAAGATATGGAGCTTCTTGCAAGATATGCTGAGAAGTCTCTTGAAGACGAGAACCTCCCATATGAAAAAAAGGTGACAGACACATCGCAAAATATGGAGGATGAACCGGACCAAGAGATACTTGCTATGATACGAGCCAAAGATAAGGAGCGCAGCAAGGCAATAAGATACAGGCGCTTGAACAGGATTGCCCGATTTGCAGCTGTATTTCTCATATGCGTCATAACGGTGGGCGCTATAGGGATGAGTACCTCTGAAGCTTTCAGAACTACGGTATTTAACCTGTTTAATGTGGATGCTGAGGACCCTGTTTCCTTCAGGGACGAAACGGAAGAGCAACTGCTGAAAGGGGAAGGCGATTATTGGTATCCTGAATATATGACAGAAGGATTTGAGATTACCAGCATTAAGAAGATACAGGAAGGAAAGATTTTAACATATGAAAGCAAAAATGACCAATCGGAGATAGAGGTTGTGTCACAGCATGTTCCTTATATTATAGAGGATGAGGATTTCAGCCAATTGGAAAAATTCAAACTGGGCAACTATACGGGATATCTGGTTTTAGACGAAGCTAACGACTGGGCTGAGTTGTTTTGGCAGGTAGATGACGTCATGGTCAGCGTATCTTCTGACGGCTTAGAAGATAAGGAAGAGTTGGTAAAAATTGCTGAAAGTACGAGATATATAGAATAGCCATATAAAATAGGAAGCAATAGGAAATAAAAGGAGACGAAAGGAGCTTTGCTATGAACGCTATGGATAGGATTAAACATTTTTTCAGCTCACCGCTTAGAAGTTCGCTTTTCACCTTGTGTGTGACGCTTATCATCGTGCTGGCAGTAGTGCTTGCAGTAAGGGAAAATAATAAACTGCTGGGTCTCAGCGACGTGCAAGCTATCGCCCTTGAAGACGCAGGCATCGACGAATTTGATTTTGACGCTTATGAAATGGGTGATGCAGATGTGGACTGTTTTGCAGATTTTACTATCTATTACGATATATGCTTTACAGACGCTGAAGGGTTTGAATATACGTATAATATAAGAGCTAAAGACGGGTATATTTTAGATTCTACGAAGGAGGTTCCTCAAGAGGATGGGGATGCAACAGAACCAAAAGAACAATAAAAGGTTGCCAGCATTATTAAAATAATATATAATAAAACAAAAAAAGAGCCTTTAAAAGGCTCTTTCTTTTGGGCAAATCCAAGTAATCGTTACGCAATTGATGAGCAATAAAATCAGAAAGGGACTAAAAAGGATATGAGAAGCGATAGGAAAAGAGCAAAACAGCTTAGGAAAAGTAAAAATAAAGAGGCAAGACTTAAAAATATCAGCCGAGTTTTTTCTATTATATATAGTTTAGCTGTGATATGCTTCATAGTGCTGTTGATATGGCTCAACGTGATGCCTGCCAAATATCTTTATCCAATAATAGGAGTTTTATTGGTGGTATCGCTTTTTATAGTGCCGGTTATGTTTAGCAGAAGGGGAAAACCAGGCAGAAGAAAAGGAGCAATGGCTGCTGCTGTTGTTTTAATATTGGTTTTTGCAGTGGGAATATATTACCTTAGCGTAACATTGAACTTTTTCGGAAGCATAACTAATGTAGGCGGAGCCAGAGAAGACTTTTATCTTGTAGTACAAGCATCATCCGGCTATGAAGAAGCGGAAGATTTGCGGGGAGAAACCATTGGAGCTCATACCAATACAGAAACTACTTATGCCGAGGCTAGGAATGAACTTAAGGATGAAATTAATATTGAGTATGAATATGTAGATGAACTTCCTCAACTTTTAACTGAATTGAGAAATGGAGAGAGACCTGCGATATTTATCAGCGCGGCTTCTTATGAAAGTATGAAAGGACAGGATTCCTCTATAGAAAATGATACTCGTATAATACATACCATATCTGTAAGAATAGAGAGCAAAAGTACGACAAATCATGTTGATGTAACAGAAGAGCCGTTTAATATTCTTGTAAGCGGGCTGGATACTACCGGAGATATAAGCATGGTGTCAAGAAGCGATGTAAATATGATTGTTACTGTTAATCCAAAGACCAATCAAATCCTTATGACATCCATTCCAAGGGATTACTATGTAACTTTGGCCAGCAAAGGGGCTCAAGACAAATTGACCCACTCGGGAATATACGGAATAAGCGAAACGGTAGCAACGGTAGAGAAATTTACGGGAATAGATATTAACTATTACGTCAAAGTTAACTATAGTACTTTGACTAAGCTGGTAGATGCCATAGGAGGAATAGATATAGATTCGCCGTTATCCTTCTATACTCACAATTTGAATCCTAATTATTATTTCCAGGAAGGATATAATCATTTAGATGGTGCACAAGCATTGGCATATTGCAGAGAGAGATATTCTTTTAATGAAGGAGATCTGCAGCGAAATAAAAATCAGCAGATGGTTCTTGCAGCTATTATAGAGAAAGCGACACAAAGCGAAACGATTCTCTCACAATATACATCAATTTTAAACGGAATAAAGGACAATATCGAAACTGATATGGAGAGAAACTCTATGACATCGCTTATAAAGATGCAGATTAGCGATATGCCGTCATGGGACATACAGCAGCAGTCAATTACAGGAGAATATGCTCAGGGACAATATTGTTATGCACTTGGGACCAATGCTGACGTAGTTCTTGTAGATGAGGCATCTGTAGCTCAAGCAGTAGATAAGATCATAGAGGTTATGACAGGGGGAGAATAGATATGAAGATAGATAGAATAAAGAGCAGAGTGGAGGGAAAGCAACTTTCAACGCCAAATAGCATAACCTGCGGAACCGGCAATCCCGGATCGTTGAAATGCATATTTTATGATTTGGAAAACGGTGAAGTGGCGACTGTATTTACGCCGCAGCGAATACATGAAGGTCATACGGGAATAATGCATGGAGGACTTTCTGCAGCTGTGTTGGATGAGACCATGGGGAGAGCTACCATACATCGTACTGCCAAAAGCGAA
The DNA here is from genome assembly GCA_900540145.1 of uncultured Eubacteriales bacterium. Taxonomy (GTDB): domain Bacteria; phylum Bacillota; class Clostridia; order Peptostreptococcales; family Anaerovoracaceae; genus Fimisoma. The sequence continues at coordinate 26,554 of UQEW01000015.1, read as the reverse complement.
GAAGAATGGCTCCCCAAGTATGTTACCGCAGAGATGACCACAAAATATCTTAAGCCGATATTGATAGGAAATAAAATGTTTGTCTACGGAAGGGTAGATAAGATAGAAGGTAGATGTTGCTTCACCTCCGCTGAAATCACCGATGAAGAGGGCGAAGTTATGGCGACCGCCACAGGAGTATACGTAAAAGTGGACCATTTGCGGGACGTATTGCCGGCAGAAGATTATCTCAAGCAGATTGCCTTTTTGACAGAAAGCGACCCGGTAGAACTTTAAAAATATTTAATTTCAATTTTTGGTAAGAAACCAGTTGACAAAGAAATAAATTGTGCTAAAATAAAACCGTGGTTAGACATAGCTAACTTTCGAATGTTTTTGCTAACTTTAACTTGAGAAATTAGCAAAAAGGAAAATAAAAAAGACACGGAGAAAACGATGAATTTAAATGATGCTGTTATTGGTCAGACATATACCATTAAAGAGATTCAGACGGATGACGAAGACCTGGAACTTTTTCTCTTCCGCCTCGGGTGTTATAGTGGTGAGCCTATTACCGTAGTCTCACGTTTGAGAAGCGGATGTGTTGTATCTATTAAAGATGGAAGATACAATATAGATAACGGCATAGCGGAAGCTATTTTGATTTGAATATAGTGACCTTAGCGTCACTATTTCTTATGAACGACAGTTAGTCATAGTTAACTACAACAAGAAATTATTTTAGTAATTTTATAATAGGAGGGCGAATAATGAGAATTGCTTTCGCCGGCAATCCTAACAGCGGCAAAACTACAATGTACAATGCGCTGACAGGAAAACATGAACATGTTGGTAACTGGGCCGGGGTTACTATTGGAAGGAAGGAGAGCCTTATAAAAAAGGACTATGCACAAGGTTCTGAAGACCTGGTAGCGGTAGACCTTCCGGGAGCATATTCCATGTCTCCGTTTACACCTGAGGAGAGCATTACAAGTGGATATGTGCGAGATGAGCATCCAGACGCTATAATAAATATTGTAGATGCTACAAACTTAAGCCGCAGCTTGTTTTTTACAACGCAGCTTTTAGAATTGGGCATACCTGTTATAGTAGCTCTCAACAAAAGTGATATAAATGAAAAACAAGGGACTAAGATTGACGTTAAACTTCTTTCTGAGAAACTCAATTGCCCGGTTATAGAGACAGTTTCTACTATTAATAAAGGACTAAAAGAAGTGGTTAAGACTGCTGCCGAGCTTAACGGAAAAGGCCAGAAGGCTCCTTATGTGCAGGCTGACATAGATCTTACCGACAAGAAGGCGGTAGATGCAGAAGACAGAAAACGTTTCGCTTTTGTAAACAACGTAGTAGCAGAGGTTGAGACCAGAAAAATATTGACAAAGAACGAAACTACAGCAGACAAGGTGGACAAAATTCTAACCAATAAAGTGGCAGGAATAATTATATTCGCAGCTGTAATGTTTGGGGTGTTCTGGATTTCTCAGACAGCTCTTGGCCCACTGATTGCGGATTGGCTGGTGGGATACATAGAAATGTTCCAGGAATGGGTAGCAACTTCTCTTGAAGCAGCTGGAGCAAGCGCCTTCTTGCAAGCGTTGCTGGCAGATGGTATAGTAGGTGGTGTAGGTGCTGTAGTGGGATTCTTGCCGCTTGTAATGGTAATGTATTTCCTTATAGCTATTCTTGAAGACTGCGGATACATGGCTCGCGTCAGTGTTGTAATGGATCCTATCTTCAAGAGAGTAGGTCTTTCAGGAAAATCTATTATTCCTATCATCATAAGTACAGGCTGCGGTATACCGGGAATCATGGCTTGCCGTACCATTAGAGATGAAAGAGAAAGAAGGGCTACAGCGATGCTTACTACATGGATGCCTTGCGGAGCTAAAATCCCTGTCATATCATTGTTCGCCGGCGTATTTTTCGCAGGGGCAGCCTGGGTAAGTTGGCTGATGTATTTTGTGGGCATTTTCCTGATATTCGTAGGAGCGTTGCTCATAAAACAGATAACGGGTCATAAATACAGAAAATCGTTTTTCATTATGGAACTGCCGGAATACAAAGCGCCAAGCATTGGAAGAGCTACCATGTCCATGCTGGGCAGAGCAAAAGCTTACATAATAAAAGCTGCAACTATAATATTGGTATGTAACGCTGTGGTACAGATTATGCAGACCTTCAACTGGCAGCTTCAAGTTGTGGAAGAAGGAATGGAAAACACATCCATATTGGCAAGCATAGCGACACCGTTTGCAGTATTGCTTGTGCCTTTGGGATTTGGAGTTTGGCAGTTGGCAGCCGCAGCTGTTACAGGATTTATAGCCAAGGAAAATGTTGTAGGAACTCTTGCTGTAGTTTATGGCATAACAAACTTCATAGACACAGATGCCCTTGAATTGGTAGGTGGAGCCGGTGAAGTGGCAGCTACTTTCGGACTCACATCTGTAGCAGCTCTTGCATATCTGATGTTTAACTTGTATACTCCTCCTTGCTTTGCAGCAATAGGAGCGATGAACTCAGAGCTGGGCAGTAAGAAGTGGCTATTCGGAGGTATAGGGCTTCAACTTGGCACAGGCTATACAGTTGCTTTCTTGGTATATCAGATAGGCACGCTTATTACTGAGGGACATCTGGGGACAGGATTCCTGCCTGGCCTTGTAGCAGTGGCTGCAATTATAGCGATTATTGCCATAATCACTATCAGGTCATCACGCAAGCTGGCAGCTGAATATTCTCTTCACGGAGTAAATCCTAATAAGAAATCTGGTGCAATGGCATGAAACCGATAGACATAATCATAATTCTTATAATAGCGATAATATTGGGAGCAGCTATAGCTTACATAGTTAGAGCTAAGAAAAAGGGAACTAAATGTATAGGTTGCCCTGCAGGCGATTGTTGCGCTATGAAAAGTAAACAAAAGAATGATCCTTCAGCATCTTCTAAAAGCGGCTGTGGTTGCAGTTGTGGTGTCGGATGTCACATGGAAAAGTAAAACTTAAGATTGATTATATTCCGATTAAAATAATAAAAATTTCATTTAAAGAACGTCTCAAAAGCACTAAATTGCCGGGACGTTCTTTTCAACATTTTTAAAACTGCACAGCATGAAAACAGATTTATTGCAAACTTTACATATATAGTATATAGTAATATAAACCCATAAGAGAGGAGATGCCATAAATGCAAAAAGAAATAACAAGAGAAACAGAAGAAAAATTCGAAAAGAGCTTTGAATCAGATATAAAAAACAGAGTTGCAATGAATTCTGTTGTTAAGAACGGAATCAATGCTGCCGCGGAGAATTTTGCTGCTTTCAGAGAAACTCGCCACGAATTTTCCATTACTATAGAGACCGGAGAAATAACTAACCAGAAAGCCTCCGGAAGATGTTGGATGTTTGCGGCGCTAAATGTTATGCGTCTTGAAATTATGGAAAAACTCAATCTCGAAACCATGGAACTGAGTCAAAACTATCCTCTTTTTTATGATAAACTGGAAAAAAGCAATTATTTTTTAGAAAATATCATTGAAACTTTGGAGGAACCTTTAGACGGAAGGCTGGTAAGTTATTTGCTCACAGACCCTTTATGCGACGGAGGGCAATGGGATATGTTTGCCAATCTGGTAGAAAAATACGGTGTAGTGCCAAAAGATGCAATGCCGGAATCAGCGGCCTCATCACAAACTGCAGAAATGGATAGATATCTGACCCGCAAACTCAGAGAATTCGCATGTGCGCTCAGGGAAGCTTATGCCAAAGGAGAAAAGGTTGAAGCTCTGCGAGCCAGAAAGGAAGAAATGCTGGAGACCATATACAGAATGTTATGTATAAGCTTGGGAACTCCGCCAAAAAAATTTACATATGAAACAAGAGATAAAGATAAAAAATTTATAAGAATCAGCGACATTACGCCGCAGGAGTTTTATAAGCAGTATGTAGGACTTGATATGGACGATTATATCAGCTTGATAAACGCTCCTACAGCAGATAAGCCTTATTATAAGATGTATACGGTACAATATTTAGGTAACGTAAAAGGCGCCCGTCAAGTGAAATATTTCAATCTTCCTGCGGAAGAACTTAAACTTGCTGCCATAGCCCAGCTGAAAGACGGCAAGGCTGTATGGTTTGGAAGTGACGTAGGACAGAGCAGCTCACGAGTGGGAGGTTTGCTGGATTTGAATGTATATGATTCGGCCTCACTTTTCGGAACCGACTTCCCGATGACGAAAGCTCAGCGTCTTGATTATGGTGAAAGCTTGATGACTCATGCTATGGTTCTTACAGGTGTAAACTTAGATGAGGATGGCAAACCTACTCGCTGGCGCGTTGAAAACAGCTGGGGCAAGGATGCCGGAAAAGAGGGATATTATGTTATGAGCGACCGCTGGTTTGATGAATATACATATCAAATAGTAGTAAATAAAAAATATCTTACACAGCAGCAGCGTACAATCATTGATGAAGAGCCGATAAAACTAAAGCCATGGGATCCGATGGGAAGCTTGGCTAAGGAATGGTAAAAGCGAGCGTGCAAAAAATTAGAGCTTAGTGTTTGGCATATGACTCCAAGTCTTGTTAATAAGGCTTGGAGCTTTATTTTTTTGATAAGTTTTAATTGTACACGAAGGCAAGATGTAAAGCAGCTTACAGAATTGGAAATAATGACTATGATAAAATTTTTACAAAAAATTTATTGTAATGTTTAAAAAGATTGTGAGGGACGCTTATGAACAATCTGGAAAAAGCAGTGTCACTGCATAGAAAATGGCCGTCAGTGGACGCCCATCTGGACTTGGCTTCAGAAGTTTTTTATCGCAGAAAGGACGGGATGTGCCAGGTGGCGGAAAACGTTTATTTAGAGAACTGGCGCAAGAGCGGATTTAAGCTAATAGTATCATCATTATTTGCAGATTCAGATTATCCGTCTACATTTCTAAGACAAACTTTAGAGCAGATATCAGCAATAAAAAATGAAGAAATGAATACTTCTATTATATTTATTACTCATGATTTGGGTGTAGTAGCTGATATATGCCAGAGAGTAATAGTAATGTACGGCGGTTTGATAATGGAAGAGGGTACGGTTGATGAAATCTTTTACAAGCCTAGGCATCCTTATACCATGGGACTGCTCAGCTCAATACCTGAAGTGTCTTCAGGAGAAAAAACAAGGCTTATACCTATAAAGGGAACTCCACCTGATCTTCTGAATCCGCCGGCAGGTTGTCCGTTCTTCGACAGATGTGAGTATGCCATGGAAATATGCAGAAATTTCCAGCCTCCTTATTTTGAAGAGGACAATAATCATAGAACCATGTGTTGGCTCATGCATCCTGATGCACCTGAAAATGCAGAGTATGAAAAACAGAAAGGGGGCGTCAGAGTTGAAAAATAACAGTGATGAAAGATTGTTGCAAGTAGAGGGTCTAAAAAAGTACTTTACAAAAAGCAGCGGAATTATAAAGCGTAAGACAGATTATATAAAAGCTGTCGACGATGTTTCTTTTTTCATAAATAAAGGAGAAACCTTTGGATTGGTTGGTGAAAGCGGGTGCGGCAAATCAACTACAGGAAGAACCATAATAAGGCTCTATCAGCCCACTGCAGGTAAAATCTTATATGAAGGCAAAGACATAGCGGAACTCCCTGAAAAAGAGCTTGGAGAATATCGACGCAAAATGCAGATGATATTTCAAGACCCATATGCCTCTCTTAACGGCAGAATGACAGTACTTGATATTGTAGGAGAGCCGCTGGACATACAGGGTAAACTCAAGGGAAAAGAAAGGGAAGAAAAAATTCTCCAGCTTCTTGAAGCAGTAGGAATGAATCAAGACCATGCCAGCCGGTATCCTCATTAGTTCAGTGGCGGCCAGCGGCAAAGGATAGGAATAGCAAGAGCCTTGGCTGCTGAACCGGAATTTAGAACAAGATGCAGGTTTGCGACTGAGCGATGTGCACAAGAAGTTCCTGAAATGAAAGAAATTTCATCGGGACACTTTGCTGCGTGCCATCTGCTTAAATAAAATCATTAACTCCAACGGCAGAAGTCCAATAAATGGATTCTGAAAATAAATGAGTAAAAAGGAGGAACAAGGCATGTCAAAGAAACTGTTGTGTATGCTGCTTGCGGTAATGATGGTAGCTGTGTCAGTACTATCAGGGTGCGGCGGCTCAAAGGATGATTCCGAGGGCACAACCAGCGGAGAGGTAGTTGTTAATATCAAGACAAATCCTAAGACATGTGCTCCCGGAAAAAATGCTAACGTAGAGGGAATGCATATTTCCAACAATCTTTTCGAAGGACTTATGAGGGAGAATGAAAACGGCGAACTGGTGCCCGGAGTAGCTGAAAGTTACGAGCTTTCGGAAGACGAAACAGTATATACCTTCCATTTGAGAAAGGATGCTAAGTGGTCCGACGGAGAGCCGGTAACGGCAAAAGACTTCGAATATGCGTGGAAAAGGGTGTGCGACCCTGCAACTGCAGCTACATACGCCTTCATCATGACGCCTTATATTAAAGGCGCGCAGGAGTTTTACGATGGAACAGGAAGTATGGATGACATAGGTATAACAGCTGTCGACGACTATACTCTTAAAGTGGAACTCAATTTCCCTGTAGCATATTTTCTTGACTTAGCGGCATTCTGTGCATATAACCCTATAAGACAAGATGCTGTAGAAGCAGGAGATGGCTGGGAAAAGGATCCTGAGACTTGCATTTCTAACGGACCTTTTAAACTTGACGAATATCAGAGCGACCTGCACGTTATTATGACAAAGAACGACCAATATTGGAATGCTGATTCTGTCAAGCTTGACAAGGTTAAAGCGGTAATGATCAAAGAAGCGACTACTGCTTTTCAAGGCTATCAATCAGGCGGGATACAGTGCCTTGATGCTGTTCCTAACGAGGAAATAGCTAATCTTAAGTCCAGCGACCCTAATGTCAGAAAAGCACTGGCTCTTGCCATAGACAGAACTTCCTTAGTAGAGCAGGTAACTAAAGGGGGAGAAATTCCAGCAACAGGAATCGTTCCTCCAAACTTGACATTGTCTGATGGCACATCTTTCAGACAGCTGGATGAGGACGGCAATCCACTGCCAGAATACGGAATAGATCCGAACAAGGCTCTTGTTGAAGAAGCACAGCAACTCCTTGCCGATGCTGGATATCCGAATGGCGAAGGATTCCCGGAGATAGAGCTTTTGTACAATGTAGATGAACAAAATCAGAAAATAGCAGAAGCTGTACAGGAAATGTGGAAGGATAATCTGAACATAAATGTAACTCTGAGAAACGAAGATTTCACCACATTTAGAAAGACTGTTTTCGAGGGTAATTATGATTTGGCTATCAATTCGTGGGGCGGAGATTATGCAGACCCTATGACTATGCTCGATATATTCACTTCGTATTCGGATATAAACAATACCCAGTGGAGATGGCAGCCGTATGAGACTCAGTCAAACGATACCACCATGAACCCTTCCAATAAGGATTTCGATGAGTATATCAAAAAAGCTCAGCAGACTTCAGGCACAGAAAGAGATGAAGCTCTTAAAGCAGCAGAACAGCTCCTTATAGGGGATGAAATGATATGCATTCCTGTGCTGTTCCCATCGCTTACACGTGTAATAGATGAGTCAGTTGTTGAAGGCGTGTATACGACTGTAATGGGGTATTGGTCCTTTGATAAAGCTCAACTGGTATCATAATAAAATGATGCGTAGTTTTGTTGTGTGGTAATCGTGCTGCTCAGCATGTATATTTGTTTGCCGGCCCGCAGAGCATTATGCTCTGCGGGCCGGTGCTTTTGTGGGTCTGGACTTTGTGGGTCTGGGCTTTGTGGGTCTGGGCTTTGTGGGTCTGGGCTTTTCGCCAACCCGGTTCACTTGGTGTACTCTGGATTTTCGGAGCGCGCAGGAGCACGCATTGATACCTAAATGGCGAAAGCATGGTACAAAGTATCAATTTTTTGCAAAAAAGTATTACCGCAACATACTTTTTCGAGGTTTTTTGATACTTTGTATCAACTTTTCTAAAAAAAGTATCCATAGAGCCGAAAGGTTATGGTATTGTAAACTGTGACAACAGAGTCGAAAGGTTGCTGTATTGCAGACTGTGACAACGCGCTTACATTGCAAAAATTGTAACGGCATTGCAAAAACTTGGTTGACATTGACAAATGGCTGCTCTATAATAAATAGGTGACTTTATGATTATTTAGCATTAGAGCTTTTGAAAAGCTTTGAAATTTGAAGTAAATGGAGGGAATTCGACATGAGAGTTAAAGTAACTATGGCATGTACAGAGTGCAAGCAGAGAAACTACAATACGATGAAAAATAAAAAGAACGACCCTGACCGTATTGAAATGCAAAAATATTGCAAGTTCTGCAAGAAGCATACTCTTCACAAAGAAACTAAATAAGGAGAGAATAATATGGCAAAGGAGAAAAAGAAAAGAGCTTCATTCGGCGAATACTTTAAGGGTGTGAGAACCGAAATGAAGAAGGTTGTGTGGCCTACTAAGAAGGAACTGGTTTCATACACAGCCGTAGTCGTTATGACATGCGCAGTATTTGCGCTGGGCTTCTGGCTAGTTGATACAGGTGTTTTAGTCGCTCTTAGAGAAATTTTGGGAGTAACGTTATAGCATACATTATAACAGCGTTGTAACAGCCGAAAACCTTAAACAGGTAGTCGATTTACTTCAAAATATATTAAAAAGAGAAGGTACAAAAAATGTCTGATATTGAGAGCAAAGGCGTATCCCCGCTGGAGGGCGAAGGCTTAAGAGGTGACGGCAAGGCTAAGTGGTATGTAGTTCACACTTATTCCGGTCACGAAAATAAAGTAAAAGTTAATATCGAAAAGATGGTTGAAAACCGCGGAATGCAGGATTTGATTATTGACATTGTTGTACCGACCGAAGACAGAGTTGAGATAAAAGACGGTCAAAGAAAGATAAAGACCAAGAAAATGTTTCCGGGTTATGTAATCATAAAGATGATCGTTACTAATGAATCATGGTATTTGGTAAGAAATACACAAGGCGTTACAGGCTTTGTGGGTCATGGTTCAGAACCCATTCCGCTTACTGATGAAGAAGTGGCAAGAATGGGTATCGAGAAGGTTTACATCGATCTGGATGTGGAAGTCGGAGAAACAGTGCGGATTATCAGCGGTCCTTTCGAGAGCTTTATGGGCGTAGTGGAAGAGATTAACAAAGAAAAGCAGATTCTGCGCGTCAAGGTTTCCATGTTTGGAAGAGACACTCCTGTTGAACTTGAGTTCAGTCAGGTGGATAAAATAGGCTAGAGCCCGGCTCTGGCAAAATTTTAAAGAAAGGAGAGAGACAATGGCTAAAAAGGTTGAAGGCTATATAAAACTTCAGATAGCAGCCGGCAATGCAACTCCTGCACCTCCTGTAGGACCAGCACTTGGTCAGAAAGGCGTCAACATCATGGACTTCTGCAAACAGTTCAACGCCAGAACTCAGGACCAGCCGGGAATGGTAATTCCGGTAGTTATTACGGTTTATGCCGACAGATCCTTTACATTCGTTTGCAAGACGCCGCCGGCAGCAGTTTTGCTGAAAAAGGCAGCAGGTCTGACCTCAGCTTCCGGAGAGCCTAATAAGAAGAAAGTGGCTACTCTGACAAGAGCGCAGGCAGAAGAAATCGCAAAGATCAAGATGCCTGATCTGAATGCGGCAGACTTAGACGCAGCAACCGAAATGATCAAAGGTACTGCCAGAAGTATGGGTATAGTTATTGAAGGTTAATTTGGTGGGAGGCCGAAGCGGCCGTTAATACCACAAGGAGGTAAGAAAATGCCTAAGAGAGGTAAAAACTACAAGGCTGCAGTAGCAAGCTACGACAAAGCAGCATTACACGAAGTCGCTGAATCTCTTAAGATAGTTACAGAGACTTCAAAAGCAAAATTTGATGAAACAGTTGAAGTACACATTAAGCTTGGCGTTGACGGAAGACATGCTGACCAGCAGGTAAGAGGCGCTATCGTTCTTCCTCACGGAACAGGTAAGACTAAGAAGGTTCTGGTATTCGCCAAAGGGCCTAAGGCACAGGAAGCTGAAGCTGCCGGAGCTGACTACGTAGGAGCTGAAGAAATGGCTCAGAAGATCCAGACAGAAAACTGGTTCGATTTCGACGTAGTAGTTGCAACTCCGGATATGATGGGAGTTGTAGGTAGACTCGGTAAGATCCTCGGTCCTAAGGGACTCATGCCAAACCCTAAATCAGGTACAGTTACTATGGATGTTGAGAAAGCTCTTCAGGAGATCAAAGCAGGTAAAGTTGAATACAGGCTTGACAAGACCAACATTATCCATACACCGATAGGAAAAGTATCCTTCGGACCTGAAAAGCTGGTAGACAACTTTAACGCTCTGCTCGAAGCAGTTGTAAAGGCAAAGCCTGCAGCAGCTAAAGGTCAGTATCTGAGAAGCGTTACAGTAACGTCCACCATGGGACCTGGAGTTAAGGTAAATCCTGCTTTAATCCAGTTCTAAAAGATAATTTAAAATTGAAAGCAAAACCGTAGACAGCGGGTGCGAAAGCTTAATTTCCCGCCGAGGTACAATATAAAAAGTTGTCCTTGTTCGTCTACCGGCGGACAAGGTTTTTTATGGAGTACCAATTCTGCTCCTCGAAAGAGAAGCAAGAAAGGAGTAAGAAAACAAATGTCAGTAGAAGCTCAAAAAGCAAAACAAGTCATAATCGACGAAATCAAAGAAAAGCTGGACGGAGCTCAGTCTGCAGTAGTTATCGACTACATGGGCATAAGCGTTGCTCAGGCTGACGCTATGAGAAAAAAGCTTCGTGAAGCTAACGTAGATTATACAGTTTATAAAAACACTCTTTTAAAGAGAGCCATAGAAGGAACTGAATTTGCAGGCCTTGCAGATGTTCTGGAAGGACCTAGCGCAATAGCTATCAGCAAAGATGACGCTACTGCTCCTGCAAGAGTTTTAAACGAGATAATCAAAGATTACAAGAAGATGGAATTCAAAGCAGGTGTCGTTGAAGGCAACCTGTTCGATAAAGACGGAATTCAGACTATTGCAGACATTCCTTCAAGAGACGTTCTCATTGCCAAGTTCATGGGAAGCATTCAGTCACCTATAAGCAAGGCAGTAAGAACTTTCCAGGCTATTGCAGACGCCAAGCAAGAGGCAGAAGCATAATTGAAACCCTATATTTTAGCACTACAGCGTGCATTTCAGAAAAAGAAAATTTAAAAAGGAGAATATAAGATGAATAAGGAACAAATTATCGAAGCTATAAAAGCGATGACAGTTTTGGAATTAAATGAATTAGTTAAAGCTTGCGAAGAAGAGTTCGGCGTATCAGCAGCAGCTCCTGTAGCAGTTGCAGGCGCAGTTCCTGGCGCAGCTGCAGCAGCTGAAGAGCAGACTGAATTTACTGTAGTTCTGGAAGCTGCAGGCGGTGAAAAGATCAAAGTTATCAAAGCAGTAAGAGAAATCACAGGATTAGGCCTGAAGGAAGCTAAGGAATTGGTAGACGGAGCACCTTCCAACGTAAAAGAAGGAATCGAAAAGGCAGAAGCAGAAGCTATCAAGAAACAGCTTGAAGAAGTTGGCGCAACAGTAACAATGAAATAAAGCCCTAATACAGCGAGCATCAAACTCCCAGCTAATGCTGGGAGTTTTAATATGCAAAAATGTGCAATATTATAAATTCCGCAAAACATGATAACAAACGCTAAAAAATAGTCAAAACTATAGAAAAAATCAAGGTATATTCAAAGCATATTGTAAATATCTATTACACGCAAAATAACGTTGACTTTTATGTTCAAAGCCATTATATTTTATCAATGTCGAAATGCAACAAAGAATATAACAAGGTAAGAGAAAACATGATACAGATAAAGTCACTGACAAAAAAATATGAAGATTTGACCGTATTAAAAGATATAAATATAGATATTCCCGATGGATGCATTTACGGAATTATAGGTCAGAGCGGAGCCGGAAAGTCAACGTTGCTAAGGTGCATAAACGGACTTGAAAAATATGACAGCGGTGAATTGCTGGTAGAAGGCACAGATGTCAAGTCACTGGATAGTAAAAAAATGCTTGAATTCAGACGAGATATCGGAATGATTTTCCAAAATTTTGCCTTGCTTGACCGAAAGACCGTCATCGAGAATGTCATGCTGCCGATGCAGTGCTGGAAGTATTCAAAAGAACGGATGCAAAAAAGAGCGGAAGAGCTTATCCATAGAGTAGGCCTCGGCGATAAACTTTACGCCATGCCTAGGGAACTGTCCGGAGGACAGAAACAGCGTGTAGCCATTGCAAGGGCATTGGCCCTTGAACCGAGAATATTGCTGTGCGATGAAGCCACATCTGCCCTTGACCCGGCTATAACTAAATCCATCTTAGAACTTCTTGAGAGCATCAATGAAGAATTGGGTATCACCATAGTGATAGTCACTCATGAAATGTCGGTAGTAAAAGAAGCATGCGACAGGGTGGCAATAGTAGAAGATGGAATAATAGTTTCAGAGGGAGATGTCGAGAAGGTATTCTTGGAAGACGATTCAGCTTTGCAGAAACTCATGGGGGATAAAAAATTGCAGGCGCCGGAAGGGAAAGATCTCGTTAAGGTGCTGATGCGCGGTTCTGAGGAAGAACAGTCAGCGATATATAATTTGGCTGCTGCCGGCGATGTGCCTTTTGGAATATTCAGTGCCAATGTGACACCTTTCCATAACAAACATCAGATGGGACATATTTATTTGACCACTGAAGCAGGCAATGGACAAGCTTTGGTAAATAAGTTAAAAGATGCAGGAATAGACGCAGAAACGGGAAAGGAGTTTTAAACGGAATGGATGAATTTTTGAATTCGCAATTTATTGTTAACTTTCAAGATATAATAGTTCCGGCCATATTCTCAACCCTCAGGATGCTGTTCTTTTCCATGCTGTTCGGCATGATAATCGGTATGGTCGTGGCGATATTGCTGGTAATGACTTCACCTTATGGTTTAAACCCCAAGCCAAAGCTTTATAAATTTGTAAGCTTTTGGGTTAATATGATAAGGTCATTTCCGGTAATAATACTTATAGTGGCCATGTCGCCTCTTACAAGAGTGATAGTTGGCACGTCGGTGGGAGAGCAGGCGGCGATAGTGCCTTTGACCATAGCAGCTTTTCCGGTCATCGCCAGATATGTTGAGGCAAGCTTGCTGGAAGTAGACAGAAATGTAATTTTGGCAGCTCGGTCTTTTGGGGCCACTAACATGCAGATATTGATAAAAGTAATGTTTGTGGAGGCGATGCCATCTATAGTTTCAGGGATGACTACTACAGTAATATTATTCTTGGCCAGCACGGCTTTGGCCGGAGCGGTAGGAGCAGGAGGACTAGGCGCTGTGGCTTTGACCTTCGGATATCAAAGATTTGACGATATGATGATGTACTGTATAGTGGCCATCTTATTTATTATGGTGTTACTTATCCAGGGATTGGGTGAGTTATTATATAGAAAAGTAAAAAAAGGAAAAAATACTCAAAGACTCCAAGAAAGGAATATTTAAGAATGAAAGCAAAAAAAATTACGGCACTTTTAATGACGATGATAATGTGCTTTTCGCTGGCAGCATGCGGCGGAAATGACAGCGGAGACGGCGGAGACGCTCAAGGTACAGATAAGAAAGAGATAACTTTAGCCTGTGTTGAAACTACTCAGGCATTAGTAGCAGAAGTGGTGCCTGTCATGGAAGAGCAGGGCTATACAGTAGAATATCAGGTGTTCGATAACAACATAAACACGCTGGCAGCTTGTAATGACGGCAGCGTAGATGCAGTATTTGTAGTTCACAAACCTTTTATGGAAAGCTTTAATGAAGGTAATGATGGCGACCTGGTAATGCTGGAGCCTTATGTATATACATCCTATATGGGATTGTTTTCGGAAAAGTATGACAGTATAGATGAAATCCCTGACGGCGCAACGATAGCCATTCCAAATGACGCCATGAATATGGACAGGGCGCTTAGAATCCTTGCATCAGGCGGACTTATTACTTTGGAAGAAGATGTTGAGCAATGTTCAACTACAGATATAAAAGAAAACCCTAAGGAATTACAATTTATGGATATGGACCAGACTCAGACTGTAAGATCCCTCGAAGATACAGACGCAGTAGTTGCATTCTTCAGTCATATGAGAAATGCGGGAAAGGATTTCAACACATACTTGTTGAGAGACAGCGACCCTAACGCTTACCCTACAGCCCTGGTCGTTAAAGAAGAAAATAAGGATGCTCAATGGGCCATAGACTTAAATAATGCATTTTTAAACGATGACATTAAAGCCTTTGCAGAAGAATATTACGGCGGACTTTACGAGTATTACGAATAATTGATATTGCTGAAAATGAGTATTAAAAACAATTATGAAGCGATGCAGGAAGCTTTGTCGATATTATTGGAATTGGAAAGGCTTCCTGTAGGAATCAAATTTATCAAAACAAAAGAAGAATACGAAGCAGTTAAAGCCAAGGAGCCTAAAAGCGGCTTACCATACTGTACAGCGGTAGCCAAAGCAAGCAACAGCGGGGAATCATATAAGCTGGACATTGCTCACAACAGGTGTGCAGCAGCTTCTACCGCTCTGGGAATGCTTCCTGTGAGTGAATATAGACTTTCCGGACAAATGCATGCCGATCTCAAAGTGTATAAAGACTTGGAAGTAAGCAGAGGTGTGGCTCATGACATGGTATATTGTCAGGAAAAGAATTTTGGAGTCTTGGTGCAGCCTTTAGGCTTGTACGAAAAAGAAAAACCCGATGTGGTTATTCTGATTTCCACGCCTAAGTGGGCAATGCGGCTGCTTCAAGGCTACGCTTACAATTTCGGTCAGCTGAAGAACATAAAGATGGCCGGAATGTGTGCGATTTGCCAGGAATGTACGTCCTATCCTTTTGTAAAAAAACAGCCTAACGTTTCTATGCTGTGCGCAGGAACAAGGTGTGTAGGACAATGGAAAGAACACGAACTGGGAATAGGAATTCCGGCCGACATTCTCAGAGAACTAATCGATGGCATATGGCATACCATAGATCCGATGGAGCCTAAAAAAGTGAAAGAAAAACTCATGACCCGATTGCAAGAAGCGGGACTTGCAGTGCCGGATATCGATTTAAATAATAATTACTATAGTCATGCTTATGGCATACCTAAGAAATAATAAAAACACGTCTCACAATTTTGAGGAACTGTTTCAAAACAGAAACAGTTCCTTTTTCTGCTTCATGTATATTTTGCATATACAATTGCCTACAATTTTTTTGATGGCACTCGTGCTGCAATAAAATGTAATTAATTACATAAAAAGTCACATTTCAAAAATAAACCAAAATTACACAAAAATTTGCTTGATTATTTGACAGGTATATTATATAATAGTAGACTGCCACACAAAGTAATTTGTTAAGAATATAAGGAGTGATAAAGATGCCAAGACCTATAAAAGTAGGTAGAAAAGAACGTATGACATTCGCCAAGATCAACGAAGTCTGCGAGATGCCAAACCTTATACAGATTCAGACGGAATCGTATAACTGGTTCATCGAAGAAGGTCTGAGAGAAGTCTTTGAAGATATTTCTCCAATCAAAGACTATGCAGACAATCTCGTGCTTGAGTTCATTGATTATTCCATTTCAGACAATGCCAAATATGAGCAAGAGGAATGTAAGGAACGGGATGTCACGTACGCTGCTCCGCTTAAAGTGAAAGTAAGACTTATTAACAAAGAAACCGGAGAAGTAAAAGAGCAGGAAGTGTTCATGGGTGATTTCCCTATTATGACAGAAAAGGGAACGTTCATCTACAATGGTGCGGAAAGAGTCGTGGTTACTCAGCTGGTTCGTTCGCCTGGGCCTTATTACGACGTGACTTACGACAAATCCAACAACAAACTGTTTTCCACTACCATAATACCAAACAGAGGAGCATGGCTGGAATACGAGACCGACTCCAATGAAGTTATTTCGGTAAGAGTCGACCGTACCAGAAAGCAGCCGGTAACCACTCTGTTAAGGGCGTTGGGTTTTGGCAGCAACGAAGAGATTCTTGAAATCTTCGGAGAAGATCCAAGACTCAAGAAGACTCTTGAAAAGGATACTGCTTCCAATTATGAAGACGGTTTGAAAGAAATATATAAAAAACTGAGACCTGCGGAACCGCCTACGGTGGAAAGTGCAAGAGCTCTGCTTAATTCCCTGTTCTTCGACCCTAAGCGTTATGACTTGGCCAAGGTAGGAAGGTATAAATATAACAAGAAGCTGGGACTTTCCAACAGAATAAAAGGAGTTACAGCTGCTGAAGACGTAGTAGATCCTTCTACCGGGGAAATAATGGTTGAAAAGGGCCAGAAGATAAACAGACAGATTGCCATGGATATCGAGAACGCAGGTGTAGAATATATATATGCTTACGGTCTTGACAAAGACAAAGAAGACCAAGTAACTAAGATAATAGGAAATAACTTTGTTGATATCTCAAAATATGTAGACTTTGACACTACATCTCTTAAAATTGCAGACAAGGTGTTTTACCCTGTGCTGAAGGAAATTTTGGAAGCTGCTGATTCTGAAGACGAGCTGAAGGAGATGCTGGTAGACAGAAAGAACGACCTTTCTCCTAAGCATATAATAATAGAGGATATTATCGCTTCCATAAGTTATATATTGAATTTGAATTACGGCATCGGCTCCATTGATGATATAGACCATTTAGGCAACAGAAGACTGAGAACTGTAGGCGAATTGCTGCAGAATCAGTTCAGAATAGGTCTTGCCAGAATGGAAAGAGTAGTAAAAGAAAGGATGACCATTCAGGACATAGATGTGACTACTCCTCAGGCGTTGATGAATATCAGGCCTGTAACTGCGGCTATTAAGGAGTTCTTCGGAAGTTCACAGCTGTCGCAGTTTATGGACCAGAACAATCCGCTGGCTGAGTTGACTCACAAGAGAAGACTTTCGGCATTGGGACCAGGCGGCCTTTCCAGAGAAAGAGCCGGATTTGAGGTGCGAGACGTTCACCACTCCCATTACGGAAGAATGTGCCCTATAGAAACACCTGAAGGTCCGAACATCGGTCTTATAGGTTCATTGACTACTTACGGAATCATCAACCAATACGGCTTTATTGAAACTCCGTACAGAGTAGTTGATAAGGAAACTCACAGAGTAACTGATGAAATCCATTACCTTACCGCTGACGAGGAAGAGATGATGATAATCGCTCAGGCCAACGAGCCTCTTGACAGCGAAGGTCATTTCATCAACTCTAAAGTAGCGTCCAGAGGCGAACACGGAGAAATCGCCCTGATGCCGAGAGATCAGATAGACTACATGGACGTATCGCCAAAACAGGTAGTTTCAGTCGCTACAGCGATGATACCGTTCCTGGAAAACGATGACGCCAACCGTGCGCTGATGGGTTCCAACATGCAGAGACAGGCAGTTCCTCTTCTGGTTACTGAGGCTCCTATAGTCGGAACAGGAATGGAATACAAGGCAGCCAGAGATTCAGGCGTGGTGATCCTTGCCAAGGCAAGCGGTACTGTCGAATTTGTGGACGCTGAGACAATCGTAATAAGAAGAGATGACAACAACCAGACAGATGTCTACACGCTGTTGAAATTTAAGAGATCCAATCAGGGAACATGCATCAATCAGAGACCTATAGTAAGTCACGGAGAGCATATCGAGGAGGGAGAAGTTATCGCAGACGGACCTTCAACCGATTTAGGAGAGATAGCTCTCGGAAAGAACTTGCTGATAGGATTCATGACATGGGAAGGATACAACTATGAGGATGCTATCATCCTCAACGAAAGACTTCTCATGGACGATGTGCTGACCTCCCTTCATATAGAAGAATACGAGGCAGAAGCAAGAGATACCAAGCTTGGGCCTGAAGAAATAACCAGAGATATACCTAACGTAGGAGAGGATGCCCTTAAAGATTTGGACGAAGAAGGTATCGTCCGCATAGGTGCAGAGGTCGATTCATCAGACATCCTGGTAGGAAAGGTAACTCCTAAGGGAGAAACAGAGCTTACCGCTGAAGAAAGACTTCTCAGAGCCATATTCGGCGAAAAAGCCAGAGAAGTCAGAGATACTTCTTTAAGAGTACCTCACGGAGAAACAGGAATAGTAGTTGACGTTAAGATATTCTCAAGAGAGAACGGCGATGAGCTGCCTCCTGGAGTAAACAAATTGGTAAGATGTTATATCGCCACCAAGAGAAAGATAAACGTAGGAGACAAAATGGCAGGACGTCACGGCAATAAAGGTGTTATTTCAAGAATATTGCCGGAAGAAGACATGCCATTCCTGGAAAACGGTCAGCCTCTGCAGGTAATGCTTAACCCGCTGGGCGTACCTTCCCGAATGAACGTAGGACAGGTACTGGAGGTTCACTTGGGATTAGCTGCCAAGAAAAAAGGCTGGTACATTTCCACCCCTGTATTTGATGGAGCGACAGAAAAAGATATAATCGGCCTCTTAGATGAATGCGGTTATCCAAAGACAGGAAAGCTGCTGCTGAGAGACGGAAGAACGGGAGAACCGTTTGACAATACGGTAACCGTAGGATACATGTATATGCTCAAACTTCACCATCTGGTAGATGATAAGATACATGCAAGAAGTACAGGTCCTTATTCCATGGTTACACAGCAGCCGCTGGGCGGAAAAGCTCAATTCGGAGGCCAACGTTTCGGAGAGATGGAAGTGTGGGCGCTGGAAGCATATGGCGCCGCATATACCCTTCAGGAAATTCTTACTGTTAAATCCGATGATATCGTAGGAAGAGTTAAAACTTACGAAGCCATCGTAAAAGGTGAGAATATCCCTACTCCTGGTATACCGGAATCCTTCAAGGTTCTTATCAAGGAAATGCAGGCTCTGGGTCTGGATGTAAAGGTGTTGTCGGAAGATAACGAAGAGATTCAGATTAAAGAGGCTTCAGAGTATGATGACGACCTTCCTAACATTGAAGGAATAATGGACTTGGAGAGCGAGCTGGAAAACGATAAAAAACTTTTTGAAGAAGGCTTCAGCGAAGAAACATCCGGTGAGGATGAAGAGGAAGACGATGACATGTTTGATGGAGAAGAACTTTCAGACATGGATTTTGAAGATGATTTCAAGAGTGAGTAATTGAAGAAAGGGGAGGGGCTCCTTGAATAACAACAATAACGATTATGAGTTAAACAATTTTGAATCCATACAGATCAGCTTGGCATCACCGGAAAAGATCCTTGAATGGTCCCATGGCGAGGTAACCAAGCCTGAGACCATCAACTACAGGACTCTTAAACCTGAGAGAGACGGCCTTTTCTGCGAAAGAATTTTCGGACCTATGAAGGACTGGGAATGCCATTGCGGAAAGTATAAAAGGATAAGATATAAAGGCATAGTGTGCGACCGATGCGGAGTTGAAGTTACCAAAGCAAAGGTAAGAAGAGAGAGAATGGGACACATCAAACTGGCTGCCCCTGTTTCTCACATATGGTACTTCAAGGGAATTCCGTCGAGAATGGGACTCTGCCTTGATATAACTCCCAGAAATCTGGAAAAAGTCCTCTATTTTGCCGCATATATAGTGACAGATCCTGGAGATACAGACCTGGTATATAAGGAAATCCTCACTGAGCAGCAATACAGAGAAAAGAGAGACGAGTACGGAGACAGGTTCAAAGCTGCAATGGGTGCCGAAGCTATCAAAAAGCTTTTGATGGATATAGATTTGGACGAACTTTCAGAAGATCTGAGAGAAAAACTTAAAGCAGCCAGCGGCCAGAAGAAGATAAGAATCGTCAGAAGGCTGGAAGTGATCGAAGCCTTAAGACATTCCGGCAACAGACCTGAGTGGATGATCATGGATGTAATTCCTGTAATACCTCCTGACATCAGACCTATGGTACAGCTGGACGGCGGAAGATTTGCCACTTCCGATTTAAACGACTTGTATAGACGAGTTATAAACAGAAACAATAGACTTAATAGATTGCTGGAGCTGGGCGCTCCTGACATCATAGTCAGAAATGAAAAGAGAATGCTTCAGGAAGCTGTCGATTCTCTCATAGATAACGGAAGAAGAGGAAGAGCTGTTACAGGACCTGGTTCAAGACCGCTCAAATCTCTGTCGGATATGCTCAAAGGTAAGCAGGGAAGATTCAGACAGAATCTGCTCGGTAAGCGTGTTGACTATTCCGGACGTTCAGTAATCGTAGTAGGACCTGAGCTTAAGTTCTACCAGTGCGGCCTTCCTAAGAAGATGGCTCTGGAACTGTTCAAACCTTTCATAATGAAAGAGCTGGTTGAACAGGGCTATGCTCATAACATCAAGAGCGCCAAGAGAATGGTGGAAAAGGTACGCCCTGAAGTTTGGGACGTATTGGAAGGCGTCATCAAAGAGCATCCTGTAATGCTTAACCGTGCGCCGACACTGCACAGACTGGGAATACAAGCATTTGAGCCAATCCTGGTTGAAGGTAAGGCAATCAAGCTGCACCCGCTGGTTTGTACGGCCTTCAATGCTGACTTCGACGGAGACCAGATGGCAGTTCACGTGCCGCTTTCTGTAGAAGCCCAGTCAGAAGCCAGATTCCTGATGCTTTCAGTAAACAACATTCTGGCTCCAAAGGATGGTTCACCTATTACTACGCCAACTCAGGACATGATACTGGGAAGTTATTATCTGACTCATCCGGGAATAGAAGAAAGAAATTCCTATGCTGAAAAGGGCGACGGAAAGGTATTTACAGACCTGGACGAAATGCTGATGGCATATCAGACAGGAGCTGTAGGCATCCATGCAAAAGTTAAGGTAAGAATGTATAAAGATGCCAACGACCCGGGCAAACTGGTAGAGTCCAATGTCGGAAGATTTATTTTCAACCAGGGCATACCGCAGGATCTGGGATTTGTCGACAGAACAGTAGACCCGTATAGCCTGGAAGTTGATTTCCTTTGCGATAAAAAGAGACTGGGAGCTATAATCGACAAGTGCTACCGTAAGCATGGCAATACCGGTACCGTAATCATGTTGGACTACATCAAGTCCATGGGATATAAGTATTCTACCAAGGCTGCAGTAACCATAAGTATAAGCGATATGGAAATACCTGAAGCTAAGGAGAAAATCATAGCTCAGGCTGAAAGCGATGTAGATAAGTATGAAAAAGCTTATCGCATGGGCTTCATGTCTCAGCAAGAAAGATACGAAAAAATCATAGAAATCTGGAACAAAGCTACCGACGACGTCGCTGACGCTCTGATGGATTCCTTGGGAACCCTTAACAACTTGTACATCATGGCCAACTCCGGCGCCAGAGGAAGCAAGAACCAGATAAGACAGATAGGCGGAATGCGTGGTCTCATGGCCAACGCTACAGGTAAAACCGTAGAAATCCCTATCAAAGCCAATTTCCGTGAAGGATTGTCTGTATTGGAATACTTCATTTCCTCCAACGGAGCAAGAAAAGGTCTGGCAGATACAGCCCTTCGTACGGCTGACTCAGGTTACTTGACAAGAAGACTGGTAGACGTTTCTCACAGTGTCATAGTAAGAGAATATGACTGCGGTACTTATGAAGGCGTAGAAGTAAGAGCGTTTACGGACGGAAAAGAAGTAATTGAGCCGCTGAAGCAGAGAATCGTGGGAAGAACCGCATTGGTGGATATCGTAGACCCTAATACGGGAGACATTCTTGTTGAACAGAACGAAGAAATCCTTGAAGACGCAGCAGACAAAATAGAGGCTGCAGGCATTGAGACAGTGGCTATACGTTCTGTAATGACATGCCATTCAAGGACCGGCATATGCGCTAAATGCTACGGCAGAAACCTGGCAACAGGAGAGGAAGTCAACATCGGAGAAGCTGTCGGTATAACTGCTGCTCAGTCTATCGGAGAACCCGGTACTCAGCTTACCATGAGAACCTTCCACACCGGAGGTGTTGCCGGCGGAGATATCACACAAGGTCTTCCTAGAGTAGAGGAACTTTTCGAAGCAAGAAAACCTAAAGGTATCGCAGAGATATGTGAAGCTGACGGCGAAGTAATCTCCATCGAAGGCCGCAAGGACAACAAGACTGAGGTCAAGGTACGCGGTGAAGAGGAAGACAGGATATATGTCATCCCTTACGGCGCCAGACTCAATGTCAGAGAGGGAGACAAGGTATATGCCGGAGGACAGATTACAAGAGGACCTCTCAATCCGCATGACATATTGAGACTCAATGGAGTAGAGGGTGTTTATCAGTACCTGCTCAAAGAAGTACAGAGAGTATACAAACAGCAAGGTGTTGATATAAACGATAAGCATATAGAAGTTATAGTAAGCCAGATGCTTTCCAAATATAAGATAGAGGATTCGGGAGATACGGATCTTCTTCCGGGAGGACTGTACGGCAAATATGAAATTGAGGAAGCTAACGAAGCTGCGGTGGCAGCAGGAGGAGAACCTTGCGTAGCCAACAGAGTATTGCTGGGTATAACCAAAGCGTCATTGGCAACCAACTCATTCCTTTCAGCCGCCTCCTTCCAGGAGACTACAAGAGTGCTGACGGATGCCGCTATAAAAGGCAAGAATGACAAGCTTGTCGGCCTCAAGGAAAACATCATGATCGGTAAACTTATCCCGGCGGGAACGGGAATGAAGCGTTACAAGAACATAGAACTTGACTATGGTGTAAACGCAGAAATCATGGAAAGCTATGAACGCCAGAAGGAAATGGAAAATATGCAGGCTCCTGAAGACGCTATTTTCCCGGAAGCAGAAAAATATCAGGAAACGGTGGACTCCATGCTGAACGCTGACGTTCCTGAAACGCCGGATATCATAGATTTAGATTAGCCATAGGCTTAGCCATTAGCTATAGGCGAATCAGAATTTGTACATTAGCTATAGGCGTATCAGAATTGGATTGACATTTGATACATGTCTGTGATAAACTAATGTTTAGTTTTGGGCAAGAGCAGGTCTGGACAAAAGTCCAGACCGGTTCTTGTGTAAAAATATCATTTTAAGATTGGAAGAAAGGAGAAAAAGGATGCCTACTATTAATCAATTAGTACGTGAAGGCAGAACCAGCGCTGTTAAAAAGTCAACAGCTCCTGCGCTGAACAAGGGAATGAATTCACTTAAGAGAGTAGCTACGGATACTCATTCACCTCAGAAAAGAGGCGTTTGCACATCTGTAAAGACTGTTACTCCTAAGAAGCCTAATTCAGCTTTGAGAAAGGTTGCCAGAGTACGTCTGACTAATGGTATCGAAGTAACTGCTTACATTCCTGGAATTGGTCACAACCTTCAGGAACACAGCGTTGTACTCATCAGAGGCGGAAGAGTAAAAGACCTCCCTGGTGTAAGATACCACATCATCAGAGGAACTCTTGATACAGCCGGTGTTGCCAACAGACTTCAGGCCCGCTCAAAATACGGAGCAAAGAGACCTAAGAAGAAATAGGAACTTTCTGGCAATGTCCCCGGGCGACAGCCGAGGATTATGACAGAACAAGTAGGGTAGAGCATTCTTTTTATAACATAAGAAAGCTCACGGCAGCTGTCACAAGCCAGCCGAATACCCCCGGCAAACTGAAGGCTTTATTGCGGGACCTTCAGAGTAATCTTTTCCGATGGAAAAGGTGAAGAGAATGCGCAAAGAACAGTATATTTTAATGTGCAGTATCGCTTTGTACTAGATAAGACAGAATCAAGGCGATAAGCAAGGAGGTAAGAGAAGTGTCAAGAAAAGGTAATATACCAAAAAGAGACGTACTTCCGGATCCGGTTTACGGCAGCGTTGCTGTAGCTAAATTGATCAACGGCATCATGCTCGATGGCAAAAAGGGAACTGCTCAGGCCATCGTTTACGGTGCATTTGATACCATCAAAGAACAGACAGGCGAGGAACCGCTGGAAGTATTTGAAAAGGCATTGAACAACATCATGCCTGTATTGGAAGTAAAAGCAAAGAGAATCGGTGGAGCCAACTATCAGGTTCCTGTAGAAGTAAGACCTGACAGAAGACAGACTCTGGGATTAAGATGGCTTGTAAAGTATACCAGAGCAAGAGGCGAAAGAACTATGGCTGAAAGACTGGCTAAAGAGCTTATGGATGCAGCCAACAACACCGGAGCTTCAGTAAAGAAGAAGGAAGATACTCACAAGATGGCGGAAGCCAACAGAGCATTCGCTCATTTCCGCTGGTAATCGCTCGTTTAGTGCAAACGGTTTATGCGGTTATATTTCGCGCGGCTTATATTTCGCGCGAGTCTACAATGTACAATAATGCAGAAGGGAGGATATATAGATGCCAAGAAAGTTTCCTTTGGAAAAGACAAGAAACATTGGTATTATGGCTCACATAGATGCGGGCAAGACGACTACCACAGAAAGAATTCTGTTCTATACCGGCAGAACACACAAGCTGGGCGAAACTCATGAAGGCGCAGCCACTATGGACTGGATGGAACAAGAGCAGGAACGTGGTATTACTATAACCTCTGCTGCTACTACAGCACAATGGAAGGATACAAGAATCAATATCATAGATACACCGGGACACGTGGACTTTACCGTTGAAGTAGAAAGATCTTTAAGGGTTTTGGACGGCGCGGTAACAGTATTATGTGCAAAAGGCGGCGTAGAGCCACAGTCAGAGACTGTTTGGAGACAAGCTGAAAAATACGGCGTACCTAGAATGATCTTTGTAAATAAAATGGATATTATGGGTGCAGATTTCTTTAGAGTTGTCGGAATGGTAAAAGACAGACTCAAAGCTAACGCTGTTCCTGTTCAACTGCCAATAGGTGCTGAAGATACTTTCGTAGGAATTATCGACTTAGTAGAAATGAAGGCAGAGATTTATAAAGACGAATTAGGTAAGGAATACGATATTACCGATATTCCTGACGACATGAAAGAACTGGCAAACGAATGGAGAGAAAAGCTGGTAGAGTCCGTTGCAGAGACTGATGAAGAGCTCATGATGAAATTCCTCGAAGGAGAGGAACTCACAGTAGATGAGATCAAAACTGTAATAAGAAAAGAGACCATAGCTGGAAGAATGGTTCCGATGCTGTGCGGAAGCGCTTACAGAAACAAGGGTGTACAGATGATGCTGGATGCGGTAATCGACTATATGCCGTCACCTCTTGATATCCCTCCTATTAAGGGTGTTAACCCTGACACAGGAGAAGAGGATGTGAGACACACAAGCGACACCGAGCCTTTCTCAGCTTTGGCCTTCAAGATCATGGCAGACCCGTTCGTAGGTAAGCTGGCATTCTTCAGAGTATATTCCGGAACTCTTCAGTCAGGTTCTTATGTATATAACTCAACAAAGGGCAAGAAGGAAAGAATCGGAAGAATCCTTCAGATGCATGCCAACAAGAGAGAGGAAATCCAGGAAGTATACGCAGGTGATATAGCTGCTGCTGTAGGACTGAAAGATACTACCACAGGTGATACTCTCTGCGATGAAAAACATGAGATAATTCTGGAATCCATGGAATTCCCTGATCCTGTAATAGAAATAGCTATCGAGCCTAAGACTAAGGCAGGACAGGAAAAAATGGGTATTGCTCTTGCAAAGCTGGCTGAGGAAGATCCTACATTCAAAACTTACACCAACGAAGATACCGGACAGACTATTATCGCAGGAATGGGAGAACTCCACCTGGAAATCATAGTTGACAGACTTCTCCGTGAATTTAAGGTTGAAGCTAACGTAGGTAAGCCTCAGGTTTCATACAAAGAAACTATCACTACTACTGCTGATGTAGACCATAAGTACGCTAAGCAGTCCGGCGGACGCGGACAGTACGGTCACGTTAAGATCAGAATTTATCCTAGAGACCCTGGCGCAGGCTTTGAATTTAAGAATTCCATCGTCGGAGGAGCTATTCCTAAGGAATACATTCCAAAGATTGAAGAAGGTATCAAAGAAGCTATGCAGAACGGCCCTATTGCGGGATATCAAGTAGTAGACGTAGGCGTAGAACTGTATGACGGTTCTTACCACGAGGTAGACTCTTCAGAAATGGCATTTAAGATTGCGGCTTCGATGGCATTCAGAGAAGCAGTTAAGAAGGCTAAGCCTGTTCTTTTGGAACCTATATTCAAAGTTGAAGTTACTGTTCCTGAAGAATATATGGGTGACGTAATCGGCGATATTTCTTCAAGAAGAGGAAGAATAGAAGGCTCCGAGATGAATCTGGGAGCTGTGGCAGTAAGAGGTATGGTTCCGCTGTCAGAAATGTTCGGATATGCAACAGACCTGCGTTCCAAGACTCAGGGACGCGGTGTATACGTAATGCAGATGGACCATTTCGAAAAGCTGCCTGATAACTTATTGGAAAAAATAAACAAATAACTTTTAATATTTAAATATTATGACCTTTTAGGAGGAACGAAGAAAATGGCAAAACAGAAGTTTGAAAGAACAAAACCGCATA
>UQEW01000014.1 GCA_900540145.1 uncultured Eubacteriales bacterium | reverse complement strand
GAAAATAGATGCACCTGACAGCGCTTTTGCCAAAGGCGTAGATAATTTCATCGCTTCTGTAGCAAGCGTATTCGGCGGCGGAGACCAACAAAACAATTTGTCCGACGACCCTGAAATCACAACTACATATCTTACGGAATATATCAATGCCGTTACATCTCATGATAATATAGGAAGCATTTCTGAAGATGTCAACTTAAAATACGACCTTACAAAAGATTATGCTTTTGAAGAAATTCCTCAAACCGCTGAATTTCAAAACGGGATATGGAAAACTGCAGATGACGGCAGCGATAGATATATAGGTCAGGAAATAGTTGAAAATATGATAGCTTACTATAACGCTATGAAGGACGAAGGAAATCTTAAAGAAGGCATAGTAGGCATAAATAAACTGGAAATAGGAGAGATAAGGACCGGAGACGCAGGATATTATGTGCTCACAAGAGTTACATATGCCAATGACCAGGGAAGCGAAACGGTCGAATATAATTCAGTTCATTTAACGGATTCGTCTGAATCGATATCCGTTGAAGAGATAAAGGAGGAAAACTTATAATGGATAAAGTCAACCGAAAAGTATCGATTATCTTGTTCGTTGTAATACTGATAATTGTTGCTTTTGTAGCATTAATCGGCTTTATTGCAGATTTTATGTGGTTTAAAGAAATGGGATACCTTTCCGTATTCTTTAAGCAATTGGTTACACAGCTTACTGTGGGAGTACCTACATTTATTGTGATAACCATCTTAGTATATTTATATCTGAGTATGCTGAGAAAAGGGTATTTTTCACAGATAGCTTCTTCTGAGGCCACCAATATGAAGAGGCTGAAGAAAACTACTATAGCTCTTTCCGTGCTATTCGGAATTTTTGCGACAGTAATGACAGTATGGCAATTATGGCTGGACATATTAAAGTTTGCCAACAGTACGGACTTTGATATTGCAGACCCGCTGTTTAATTTGGACATATCGTTTTATATATTTAAACTCGATTTTCTGACTCAGATGAATGAAATCCTCATAGGAGTCATCATTGGTTTTGTTATTCTTACGGTTTTATACTATATAATACTGATGACGGTAAGAACACCGGATGTATTTAAAGAAACAGTGCCTCCGGGAGCTGAAAATGTAGATAGTGAAAGATATACAGGGGACGGCAGCAATTTTGGAAATAACCAGAATGGGCCAAAAGGCGCCGGCGAGGTATTCGGAAAGTTTGCAGAAGCTTTCACCGGCAAGAAATACGAAGCTAGGTCGACGAGACCGAGAAAACAATTTGATGATAGAAATTTCAAACAGCTTCTTAAAATAGCATCAGGAAAGATAAGTGTTTTAGGCTTTATATTTTTCATAATGCTGGGCTTGAACTTCTTCTTACAGCAGTTTGATTTGCTGCACACTCATACGGGAGCTGTTTACGGCGCCGGCTTCACAGATGTAAATGTAACTCTTTGGAAGTTGAGAATACTTTGCGTTCTGTCTGTTCTGGCAGCGATATTTTTCATAGTCCATATGAAGAAAAAATCCTATAAGAAGATCTTGACGATTCCTGTTTTAATGATAGCTGTAGGTTTGGTAGGCGCAGGAGCGGAGCTGCTTGTTCAAGGCGTAATCGTATCACCTGATGAACTGAGCAAAGAAGAAAAATATCTCGAAAGAAATATAGAATATACTCAATACGCATACCAATTGGACGATGTTTCAATTAAGGATTTTGCTGCCGACAATACCCTTTCGGCTGCTGATATAAATGAAAATACAGAAACTATAAACAATATACGTATAAACGACTTTGACCCTACAAAACAGTTCTACAATCAGACACAGAGTATCCGTCAGTACTATACGTTTAACGATGTAGACAACGACAGATACATGATAGATGGAAACTATACGCAGACTTATTTGGCAACCAGAGAAATTGATGAAAGTAAGATAGGTGATTCATGGCTGAACAGGCACCTCAAGTACACCCACGGATATGGTGTAACTATTTCCCGGGTTAATCAAGTGACCAGCAGCGGTCAGCCTGATGTGGTTGTAGGGAATATACCTCCGGAATCGACAGTAGAAGAACTGCAGATTACCAGACCGGAGATATACTTTGGAGAACTGTCCAACGAGTATATTGTTGTCGGAACAGATGAAACGGAATTCGACTATCCTTCAGGTGACAGCAATCAGTATACTCAGTACGAAGGAACTGCCGGAATAGATTTGAATCTGTTCAACCGTCTTGTATTTGCCATCAATGAACGCAGTTTTAAATTGCTGGTTTCATCCAATATAGACAGCGATTCCAAAATAATAGTACACAGAAACGTGATGGATAGAATAAGGACTATAATGCCATATTTGAGTTATGAAAACTACCCTTATATGGTAACAGTAGACGGTAAGCTTTACTGGATGGTGGACGCATATACTACAAGCTCCAATTATCCTTATTCACAGCCTTATAATGAAAGCGGTGTAAACTATATAAGAAACTCCATAAAAGTAGTTGTTGACGCTTATAACGGAGATGTGGATTTCTACGTTGTAGATGAAAATGATCCTATAGCTCAGACTTATGCTAAGATATATCCTGAGCTCTTCCAAAGCTTTGACGATATGCCGGAAGGACTTAAGGATCATATACGTTATCCAAATTCGCTGTTTAACATTCAGGCTCAGATATATGCCAGATACCATATGGAAGATATAAGCGTATTCTACCTCAATGAAGACCAGTGGGATATAGCATATGAAATCTACGGAACAGAGCAAGTACAGATGGAGCCTAACTATTATATAGCCAAGCTTCCTGGAGAAGAAAAAGCAGAATTCTTCAACTCTATACCTTATACGCCTAAAACTAAGAAGAATATGACCGCGCTGTTCGTAGCAAGGAATGACGGCGATCATTATGGAGAATTAGTTTTGTATCAGTTCCCTAAGAGCAGGACCATTTACGGACCTGAGCAAGTGGAGGCACAGATAGACCAGAACACGGAAATTTCAAAGGAATTCTCTCTCTGGAATTCATCGGGTACAAAATACAGCAGAGGAAATATGTTCATAATTCCTATAAATTCCTCTATATTGTATGTAGAACCGGTATATCTGGAAGCAACAAATTCAAGTATTCCTGAAGTCAAGAGGATAATCGTGGCTTACGGTGACAAGATAGCATATGAGGAAACTCTTGCAGAATGTCTCGTATCGCTGTTTGGCGATCAGGCAGAGGAAGGTGTTGACAACGGAGGCGATGGACAGACAGGCGACGGTGAAGGTCAAGGCGGAGGCACGCAGACCGGAGAACTGACCCAGGATGAGCTGATAGAAAAAGCGGTTACAGCTTTTGAAA
Organism: uncultured Eubacteriales bacterium; assembly: GCA_900540145.1. Taxonomy (GTDB): domain Bacteria; phylum Bacillota; class Clostridia; order Peptostreptococcales; family Anaerovoracaceae; genus Fimisoma. The sequence continues at coordinate 31,835 of UQEW01000014.1, read as the reverse complement.
ATGCTCAAAACGCTCAGCAGTCAGGAGATTGGGCCGGATATGGCGAATACCTGGATGAGCTTGAAGAAACTCTTAACCAATTGTCGCAATAAATGTTTTCTGAAAATAAAGCAATAAAATTTTATTCAATTGGGTTACCGAGTCCTGCCATCTTTATATAAAGACGGCAGGACTGATATAATTAAACGGAGGTAAATAAATGCTGGATTTTGATCTGGAACGGATGCTTTTTAAAATACCAAAAGATAAGCATAATAAAATAGATATAGCAAATATATTAAAAGCACATCCGGAGGTACAATTTGTTTCATATGTAGGACTTGATATTGCAGGCAACGATACAGATGAACGTATACCTGTGAAACTTTTTTTAGACGATATGGACGATATGCTGGAGTATGGCGTTCAGACAGACGGGTCCAGCGTACATTTGCCTAAGATCGCAGAACTCAACAACGCTAAAGTGGATATGATACCGGATAAGAGTGTCAATTGGTATGTAGATTATAATTTTGACAACATTTCCTCTAAAACAGGGTTGCCGGTAGGGACATTGCGCATACCGTCTTTCTTGATACATAACGATAAAGCAGAAGTGGGCGCAAGAGTTATTTTAAAAAATGCTATTGAAAAATTCAAAACAGATTTAATGCAGCTGCTGAAAGATAATCCTTATGTGTTTGAATACATCAATGGAGTTAATAGCGCAGATGATATAGAAGAAATTCTCATAAACAGTGCTACTGAGCTGGAATTTTGGGTAAGAACACCGGAAGACAAAGCAGACAAAGAGCAGTTATCCACTTCACAAGAACTCAAAGAACAGTATTGGAAAAGGACTTATGGACCTGTCAGAACAGCTTTGGAAAAGACATTAGAGATACTTGACTGTTATGACCTTGAAATGGAGATGGGACACAAGGAAGTTGGAGGGGTTAAGTCCAAAATAACCCGCACAGGCAATCATGACCACATCATGGAGCAGCTGGAGATAGATTGGAAATATTCAGACGCAATGCAGGCTGCCGACAATGAAAAACATGTAAAATATGTGGTGAGAGATGTCTTTAATCAGTTTGGTTTGTCAACGACATTTATGGCAAAGCCGGTCGAAGGAGTAGCAGGAAACGGAGAACATACTCATTTAAGCGTATCGGCACGCACTAAAGCAGGCAAAATAATCAACTTGTTTGCAGCCTCAGACCCTAAGAAGGATTTTTTGAATCCTATAGGATTCGGCGGCTTAATGGGTATTCTGAAAAATTATGAAGTAATCAATCCTTTCGTCAGTCCCAGCATAGACGCGCTGAACAGACTAAAACCCGGGTATGAAGCGCCTGTATGTATAGTGACTTCCCTTGGACACAGCGCTCACGAGCCTTCCAGAAACAGGACGATTCTTATAGGATTAGTAAGAGATGAAAGAAAACCGTTGGCTACAAGATTTGAACTCCGTGCACCGAATCCTAAGTCCAACACATATTTGGTTTTAGCCAGCAGCTATATGGCAATGCTGGACGGAATAAAAAAAGTTTTAGAAGCAAAAAAAACTCCGGAAGAATTGGAAAAATCCATTTCAAAGAAAGTCGGGGAAACAGATTTTTATCTTGAAACAGATAGAGAATACAGAAGTGAAAAGGATGTTTTTGAAGACTATACAGAAGAAGAGAGGAATGCAAAGTTTGGCATAGCGCCGGCTACAGTATGGCAGAACTTGCAGGGATTTTCCAAGTACCCTGAAAAAGTAGATGCCATTTCCGGCGACGGCAGCGTTTTCTCAGAGGCGTCTATCGAATCATATACTGCGTATGCTTTGATGCAATGGAAGACAGAACTTCATAACAGAGTAATTCCGGATTACATGAGAGATATAAGGGAATACGTTAAACTTCATGGAGATGACGCCACAGATTACGATATTGATAACTGGGCCAAGATAAATTCATTAAAGTTCGAGATAGCCAAAAGCAGCCTTTCAGGCAAATGCCTGCTGTCCAGAACAAAAGAAGCGCTGGACGAGGGTCAATTGCAGAAAGCATCAGACTTGCAGCTGGAGCTTGCTAATAAAATGAACAAGCTCAGAAATCTATACAGTATTTACAGGAAAAATTTGTTTTAGCATATATTTTTTAAAACAAAGAAAAGAGGATAAAAATGTTAGACATTAAGAGAATCAGAGAAGATTATGAAGGCGTAAAAGCCGCGGTCGAAAAGAGATGTAAAGGAGATTTCGGCCTGAGCAAGGTTCCTGAGCTGGATGCGAAAAGAAGAGAGATTCTTGTTAAGGTTGAGCAGATGAAAAACCGCCAAAATACGGTTTCAAAAGAAATCCCTAAGCTTAAGAAGGCCGGAGAAGACACATCAGCCATAATGGCAGAGATGAAAGAACTTTCAGCAGATATCAAAGAGCTGGACGGTGAGGTGGCTGAAATTGAAAAGCAACTTAAAGATGTACTTCTTGGAGTACCTAATACTCCATATAAAGATGTACAAATCGGCGAGGACGATTCAGACAATGTTGAGCTGAGACGTTTCATGGAACCTAAAACTTTTGATTTTGAGCCTAAGGCCCACTGGGATATAGGAACAGAGCTCGATATCTTGGACTTTGACAGAGCGTCAAAGATATCCGGAGCCAGATTCACCGTTTATAAAGGACTGGGTGCAAGGCTTGAGAGAGCGGTAATAAACTTTATGCTTGATTTGCACACGGTAGAGCAGGATTATGTGGAAATATTGCCTCCGTTCATGGTCAACAGAGCGGCTATGACTGGGACAGGACAGCTCCCGAAATTTGAAGAGGATATGTTCTACATTCCTCAGAAGGACTTTTTCCTCATTCCTACAGCTGAAGTTCCTGTTACCAACTTGAGAGCGCAGGAAATAATGCCGGAATCAGAGCTGCCGGTGTATTACACGGCATATACGCCGTGCTTCCGTGCAGAAGCAGGTTCCGCAGGAAGAGATACCAGAGGTCTGATACGCCAACATCAGTTTAATAAAGTTGAGCTGGTAAAATTCGTTAAGCCTGAAACTTCTTATGATGAATTGGAAAAACTTACTGCCGATGCAGAAGAAGTTTTGAAGCGTTTAGAGATACCATATAGAGTAGTAAGACTGAGCTCTGGAGATTTAGGATTTTCCTCAGCAATGACTTATGATATTGAAGTTTGGATGCCTAGCTACGGAAGATATGTAGAAATTTCTTCATGCAGTAATTTTGAAGACTTCCAGGCAAGGAGAGCCAATATTCGCTATAGAAACGAAGCAACGGGCAAAGCGGAGTTCGTTCATACTCTCAACGGCTCAGGTCTGGCTGTAGGCAGAACCGTTGCTGCAATTCTTGAAAACTATCAGCAAAAGGATGGATCTGTGAAGATTCCTGAAGCCCTCAAAAAGTATATGGGCTGTGAATTGTTGAACAAATAAGAATACGTCAAAATGAGAAACTGCCCTGGAGGTTTAGAGAAAGTTCTATACTTTTAGGGCAGTTATCTTTTTTTGCATCGTTGGGTACAAATGCACCGGTTAAAGCCTTTTAAAGCCTTTTTAAGTGTCAGAATTATGTATACAGTATTTGGGGAACTTTTATGTTGACCCGTCAAAACAAGCCTGATATTATTAGTAATATAACCAATATTTTATAATTCTTGCACACCGCTGACAAAAAAGGTACAAATTATCCTTTTAATTGACACGTAGGTTAAGAAGTTATAAAATATATGGGTCTGAAAACTTAAACTAAATATGGAGGCGTAACATGGTAAAATATACCATAAAAAGATTGCTGCTCCTAATACCTATTTTGCTTGGTGTGGCATTCATCATCTTTACTATCATGGACTTTACGCCGGGCGATCCGGCCATACGTATTTTGGGTCCGGAATCATCCGTTGAAGCTCGTGAACAATTGAGGGTAGAACTTGGCCTTAACGAGCCATTTCTGATTAGATTCTTTGAATATATCAAAGACATTGTCCTGAATTTGGACTTCGGAGAATCCTATAGAACAGGCAACCCTGTATTTGAAGATATTTTTGACAGAGTACCTGTAAGCCTTACTCTGGCTTTTTCAGGCATGGTGCTTGCAACTGTCATGGGACTCCCTCTTGGCGTATATTCAGCAGTTAAACAGTACTCCAAGTCTGACAGCTTCCTTCGTGTAGCTTCTACAGTATTAGTAGCTATGCCTACTTTCTGGCTGGCTATGCTGCTGATATTGATCTTCTCACTGTATCTTGGATGGCTTCCTTCAGGAGGAATCACATATGGATGGACAAGTTACATATTGCCTACTATCACTGTAGGCGTTCCTTATGGCTCTAAGATACTGCGTATGACAAGATCCACAATGCTGGAAGAGATCAGACAGGATTACGTGAGAACAGCACGTGCAAAAGGCGTTCCGGAAAAAGTTGTCATTTACAAACATTCGCTGAAAAACGCGCTCCTCCCTGTAATAACGACTATAGGAACTTCTTTTGGAGCTATATTGGGCGGTTCGGTTATCGCAGAAAGCGTATTCAACCTGCCGGGACTTGGAAATCTTATCGTACTTTCCATTGAAGCAAAAGATACGCCATGTGTACTTGCGTGTGTATTGCTATTGGCATTCTTCTTCGCGATTATCATGTTGGCAGTAGACCTGTTCTATGCCTTTATTGACCCGCGTATCAAAGCTAAGTACTCAAAGTAATAGACAGGAGGAAAACGATAAGTTATGGCAAAATTATCATTTAAGAGTCAGAAAAGAAAAGAAAATGAAGAATTTGCTCTTGCCTATTCCCGCGGACACAGTATGACGGCGGATATATGGCGGAGACTTTTACGAGATAAAAGCAGCGTTATAAGCATGGGATTCCTGTGCATAATCATATTGTTGGCTATATTTGCTAACGTTCTGTTTGACGAGGAACTTGTCACCTTACAAAACAGTGCAATAAGAAACCAACCACCTTCATTTGAACACTGGTTTGGTACCGACCTTTACGGAAGAGATATATTCATACGTATGGTATTTGGCTCAAGAGTTTCACTTACCATAGGCATAGTGACAATGGCTGTCAGCATGATAATAGGCGGATTGCTGGGAGCGGTAGCAGCTTACTTTGGCGGAAAACTCGATGGAATTATCATGCGTATAACTGATATGTTCATGGCTATACCTGAAACGTTGCTGGCACTGTGCGTAGTTGCAGCGATGGGGGCAAGCGCTACCAGCTTAATTGTGGCCATGACTGTTGCGGCTATCCCGGGCAACTGCAGACTTGTACGTTCGACGGTGCTTGGCATTGTAGATACGGAATATGTAGAGGCAGCAAGAGCAAGCGGCATGCGTAACATAGGCATTATAATAAAGGAAATTATTCCAAATTCCCTTGGACCTATCATAGTAGTTTCTACTCAGGGTATAGCTAACCTGATGCTTACGGCATCCAGCTTAAGCTACCTTGGAATGGGTATTCAACCTCCAAATCCTGAATGGGGAGCAATGATAGCAGAGGCAAGAGAATTTTTAAGAAGTGATCCATATATGTGTATAATACCTGGTATTGTAATCGTTCTTACCGCATTGTCCTTTAACCTTCTGGGTGACGGACTGCGCGATGCTATGGACCCTCGTCTTAAAGATTAATGAGTTAAGGAGAAAACTAATGAGTGAAAAGCTTCTTGAAATAAAAAACCTTAAGGTGCAATATAAATCCGGAGATGTACCTGTATGCGCCGTTAATGGAATAGACCTTTCGCTTAATAAAGGCGAGACGTTAGGTCTTGTAGGAGAAACAGGCGCAGGAAAGACCACTACTGCTCTGGCTATACTCAGGCTGCTTCCTGAACGTACAGGACGTATACCTGAAGGAAGTATTACTTTTGACGGTCAAAATTTATTGGAAATGTCAGAAGAAGAAATGCGTACTCTTATCAGAGGCGAAAAAATTTCTATGATATTCCAGGATCCTATGACATCGCTTAATCCTGTTATGACAGTAGGAGAACAGATAGCTGAAGCGATAGAATATCACAACAGCACAAGAGATGATGAGCAACAGATACCGGTTGACGAAAGAGTCAATGAGGTGCTGGAAATGGTAGGCATACCTGCCTCCAGAAAAGATGAGTATCCTCATCAGTTTTCCGGCGGAATGAAACAGCGCGTAGTAATCGCTATGGCGCTTTCCTGCGAGCCGGAACTGCTGATAGCTGACGAACCTACTACTGCTCTCGATGTAACAATCCAGGCTCAAGTGCTGGCAATGATGAGTGAATTGCGAGACAAGCTTGGCACGGCAATGATTCTTATCACCCATGACCTTGGAATAGTGGCCAGCATATGTGACAAAGTAGCCATAATGTATGCGGGAAAAATAATAGAAGCAGGAACGCTGGAAGACATATATGTTAATAAAGAACATCACCCTTACACAGTGGGCTTGTTTGGGGCAATACCTAATCTTAAAGTAGAGACTAAGAGATTGGCTCCTATAGAAGGACTCATGCCAGACCCTTCGGACCTTCCAAGTGGATGTTATTTCCACGACAGATGCCCGCATTGCATGGAAATCTGCAAAAAAGAGTATCCTGAAGTCTATACGGATGGTACTCACAGCATAGCTTGCCATTTATTTACTAAAAAGGGCGTACAGGAGGAGACCAATGAATAAGATAGAACAGACTCCGCTTATTGAAGTCAAAGGCCTTAAAAAATATTTTAAGAAAAACGGAAAAACCCTTCATGCCGTTGACGATATTAACTTGACAATACAAAGAGGAACTACTCTTGGTGTAGTTGGAGAATCCGGTTGTGGAAAGAGTACGCTGGGAAGAACAATCCTTCGCCTTCTAAAGCCAACGGAGGGACAGGTGCTGTTTGAAGGACATGATATAACTAAGGTCAGCGAAGCTCAGATGAGAAAATACAGGCAGTCGATGCAGATTATTTTCCAGGACCCATACTCCAGTTTAAATCCGAGAAAATCAGTGGCTGAAATAATAGCTACTCCGCTGGTGGTAAATCACATATGCAAAAATAAAGCTGAACTCAGAAAGCGTGTAAAGGAACTGATGGACACTGTAGGCCTCGCAGAAAGGCTATACAATTCTTATCCCCATGAGTTGGACGGAGGAAGACGTCAGCGTATATGCATAGCCAGAGCCCTTGCTATAAATCCAAAATTCATAGTATGCGACGAGCCGGTTTCCGCCCTGGACGTATCTATCCAGGCCCAGATTCTGAACTTACTTATGGATTTGCAAGAAGATATGGGGCTGACATATATGTTCATAACCCACGACCTTTCTGTAGTTAAACATATATCCACAGAAATAATGGTAATGTATATGGGTAATTGTGTGGAAAAGGCTCCGGCCAAAGAGTTGTTTGAAAACCCTGTTCACCCTTATACAAAAGCCCTTTTGTCTGCTATACCTATTCCGGATATTTCTATGAGGACTAAAAAAATACAGCCTATAAGAGGCGAAGTAACCAGCCCTATAGACCCTGCGCCAGGATGCAGATTTGCGCCTAGATGCGATTATTGCAAGGAAAATTGTGTAGGCAGCTCGATTCCACTGACTGAGGTAAGCGAAGGTCACTTCGCAGCCTGCAGGCTTCTGGAAAAATAATACGAGGTAACAATTTCAATGTTACATACAACTTTTTATGCTAGTAAGAACCTAAGGAGGGAAAAGCAATGAAAAAGAAAATCGTTGTGCTTCTGGTCTTCGTACTGGTTGTGGGACTGTTCACAGCTTGCGGAGGCGGCGGAGGCACAAAGACTGAGGACGATCCAGTCGTTGTTTATACACCTGATATTTTCAATACCATGGTGCCTTACGACACGACCGCTAACTCGGACCAGATGGTATTTGACCAGGTATATGAGACGCTGGCTGTTACCCAGGATGACGGAAGCGTTGTACCTTGTCTGGCAACAGACTGGACTATCAGTGATGACGGCCTTGAATACACATTCAACCTGGTTCAGGACGCTACATTCCATAATGGCGAGAACATGAAAGCTTCTGACGTTGTGTTCTCATTTGAAAAATTTATGGAGACAGCCGCCAAGAAGAACTTTGTTGAAATGATCCAAAGCGTAGAGGCTGTTGACGATTACACTGTTAAGTTCACTTTGAGCAAGGTTACCCCGCTGTTCCTGGTATACACCAACGAAGTGCCTATCATGAGCGAAAAATTCGTAACTGAAAATAACGGTGAATTTAACGACAAAGCTTGCGGAACAGGCCCTTACGAACTGGTTTCAATCGACCTGGCTACTGCTGCTGAACTCAAGAGATTTGAGGATTATCGTCTTGAGCCTGCTGCTATTCCAAACGTTGAAATCCGTTATGTCAGCGACACTTCAACCGCTACCGTTCAGCTGGAAACCGGCGAAATCGACGTAATGAAGGTTGAACCTACTCAGATGGAAAGCATCGAAGGAAATGACAAATTTGAAGTTAAAGAAGTTCCTACTCTGAAGACAGCTGTATTCGCTATCAACTGCACAGTGGAGCCTCTGGACAACAAGCTGGTACGTCAGGCGCTGAACTACGCGTGTGACAAGCAGACTATAATCGATGTAGCTTATGAAGGTTATGCTACACCAGCTCAGCTGCAAGCCAGCGACGCCAACTGCTTCGGCGTTGATTTCTCAGAAGCAGAAGAAGTAACTTATGACCCTGATCACGCAAAAGAATTGTTGGCAGAAGCAGGATATCCAGATGGACTTAACCTGAGCGATTACGGCGTTGTTCTGGACGTAATGGGAGGAACATATCTTGAAAAAGCCGCTCAGATCTATCAGCAGAATTTGGCTGATATAGGTGTTACTATAGAGCTTCGCAACACTTCAACTCCTGACGAAGATGCAGAAAGCGGCAACTTCGCAATGATGACACAGACTTTGTCATACCGTGCTGACTTCTCATATAACGTATGCCAGTACGGAACATCCGGTATCGGCGGTAACAACTTCTCACAGTTGAGCGATCCGTATATCGATGAAATGTTTGCTAAAGCTGAAAGCGAAACTGACCAGGCAAAACGCCAGGATATGTACAGAGAATTGATAGCATACATTATCGACCAGGCTCCTTCAGTTCCAATTTTCCATCATGAATTGATTTATGCTTGGAGTGACAGACTGAACTGTGTTGTACACGAATCTACAGTTCATCCGTATTACATCTACGAGTGGAGCTTTGCTGACGCAGAATAAGCTTATCAGATAATTATGCAAGTGCGGCCGCGGCTTCGCGGCCGCACATTCTTTTTACCTTTTGGAGGCATAACATGGATTTTTTAGACAGATTTGAACCCAAGGCTGTTATAAAGCATTTTGTAAACATATGTAATATTCCTCATCCTTCCGGTCACGAAGAAGGGATAAGGGAATATATCAGAAAGATAGCAGATGAAAACGGACAGGAGTACTTCATCGATAAGGGCGGTAATATTATAGTTTATGTAGAAGCCAGTCCCGGCAACGAGTCGCTTCCGCCATATTTGATTCAGGCTCATATGGATATGGTACCGGCAAAAGAAGAATGGTCGAACCACGATTTTTTAACTGACCCTATAAGTTTGAAACTTGTAGACAATCGTTATCTGTATGCTGATGGTACTACGCTGGGAGCAGACAACGCTGTAGGAATGATGTACATGCTGACCTTGATGGAAGATAAAACGGTGATTCATCCGCCCCTTGAACTTTTGTTTACTACTCGCGAAGAAGTAGGACTTCAGGGAATAAGAGAAGTGGATTTTTCAAAGATCAAATCTCGCAGAATGATGAACATGGATTGCGGCGATCCTGACGTTATGTGCGTATCCACCGCCGGCGCAGCCCAGTGCATGGTAAAATTGCCATTGAAAGAAACAGAACTCAAAGGAGAGGTTCTTGAACTTTCCATAGGGGGACTTCTGGGAGGTCATGGCGGACTTATGATTGATTCGGGAAGGCTCAGCGCCATTACGGCAATGGGCAGAGTCATGAACAAGCTTTATAAAGAAGTGCAGTTCAATGTGGTTGACATCAATTGCAGGAGGTTCAGCGGCATACCATCTGAAATGAAGGCTGTAATTTCTGTTGCCGAAGATAAAACAGAAAAAGCTTCTCAAGTGATAGCTGAAATAGAAAAGGAAATCTGTGCCGAATATGCCGACCCTGAAAAAGATCTCTTTATAAGGCTTAAAAAATGTACGGAAATATCTTATGATAAAATGATGGATGATGAAACGAGTCAACGCTTTTGGGAGTTGCTTTATCTCATTCCATTTGGTGTTACAAAGCGTGATTATAAGGAAAAGGAAACAGTGCTGTGTTCAAATAATATGGTGGAAGTTTCCATCAAAGATGGGTTTGCGCATATCGAAATGATGGTAAGATCCCCGCTGGACACAGTAAAGCAAGAAGTTGTAGACAGAATAGAATTGATTGCCAGCTTGTGCGGAAGCGAAATGATTCTGCTGGACAGTTTTTCAGGATGGCCTTATCGCAGCGATTCTCCTATGCAAGAGCTTTGCCACGAAACATATAGAGAATTGACGGGGAAAGAACTGAAGACAGAAAAGGAAAACGCTTGCGCTGAGACAGGTGTAATTTTAGGAGAAATTCCTGATATGGACTGCATAGCCATAGCTCCTTGCAGCAAAGGCGCCCATACTACAAGAGAATATCTGGATATGGATACGGTAAAACCCTTCTGGGATTTTCTTGTCTTGTTGCTTAAAAAGATGTGCATAAGTTAGCTTTAGTGAGGGCGTCCGCTCAAGTCATTTCACGACTTTTAGGACACCCTCATGTTTTTATTTGCATAGACCTCTTAAAAACAGGGGCAACATTGTAGCCGAATATTGGCACAATGAGTAATTGCCGTTGCATATGCACCAGTCGTACATCAATCCCCTTTCAAACATAGCGTAGGCTTTAGTTATATCGTTTATAGATAAGCTCTCCTTAAAATAACCCTCCTGCTGTCCTTCAATAGTTATCTGGCGAAGGAGTTTATAATACGTTCTGTTAGTTGCCAGAAGATGGCGCGCGCCGCTGGTGATCAATTGTGAAGCAAAGAGCTGTGAGAGCAAATCCACCGATACAGTATTTTCTATCATAAGAAATAATTCCTTATTCAGATATATCAATTTGTCTATTGGCGATAGACTGTTATCCATAGTTTCCATCAATTCTTCATATTTTTCATCGAATAGGCAAGAAAGCGAGCTGAGAAGGGAGTCTTTGCCGTCAAAATAATGATAAAAAGACCCTTTTGACGTGCCCGAAGCAGATACTATTTCATCGATGGTAGTATTGTCATAACCTTGCTGGTAGAAAAGCTGCCAAGCGGCAGATACTATTTTACTTTTTGTATTTCTTGAGGACTTCTTTTTCATATTTATCAACACCTTATGTTTATTTTTTAATGCAATTTTTAGTCTGATATTTAGTATAATGAAAAATTATTGAAATTTCAATAAATATATTAAAAAAATCATGCTTTAATATTAAAAAAAGTATAGAATTGATTCCATATTTCATTCTTGTTTTATTTGTGATACAATAACAAAATCAAAAGAGAGAACAAGATAGAGAAGAGGTAGAAGAAGATGAGCTTTAAATTAGCTAAGTATATTGAACCTGATTTTACAGAAGAAAGATTTGCCAGCGCTCCGGACGCAAAGCTGGTTTTAGCGCCTCATGCTAAAGCGGCGCCCGCGGGCTTTCATGCCACATCAATCTTTCCTGAATATTTTAAAATAGAAGGAAAATGGCATTTGGCAGAAGATAGCAGGATGGACGCAGTTCCTATATGGGACGGAGAAAAAATACGAGTAGTGGAATTTCGCAACATCAGAGAAGGAGATTTGGTAGTAGTCGGGAGAACTGAAGACGGTTCTGAAGGTATATATGTTCACGACGAGTGTTGGAAAAAAGACAAAGACGAAGATGAGTCGAAAAATACTTTCGCCTTTCGTCAGAGCAGAAGCAGAGAAACCTCATTTACACAGGATTATGAAGATCTGATTCAACTTCTTAAACACGAAAAGGCGAAAGGCGGATATGTAGTGTGGGTTTTGGGACCTGCCTGCAGTTTCGATGTGGAAGCCAGAAGGGTAATGGGAGAGCTGATAGCAAAAGGATATTGTCAGGCCTTGCTGGCGGGAAACGCTCTGGCCACTCATGATTTGGAAGGCGCTTATTTGGGAACCGCACTGGGATGCGACATAAAAAATCAAAAGTTACATTTCATGGGCCATTATAACCATCTCGATACTATAAACGCTATAAACACTTACGGATCCATACCTGAATTTATCAAAGGAGAAGGTATAGATAACGGCATAATATATAATTGTGTTAAACACAGAGTACCTTTTGTCCTCAACGGATCTATCCGTGATGACGGCCCGCTTCCGGAAGTTTTTGAGCATGCATACGTAGGGCAGGATACCATAAGAATGCATATAAGAAAAGCTACCACGGTAATAGGAATGGCAACAGTGTTGCACACAATAGCCGCCGGAAACATGACGCCTACTTACCGCGTTCTTGAGGACGGAAGTATAAGACCTGTATATTTTTACATGGTGGATACATCGGAATTTGCAGCCAACAAGCTGGGCGACAGAGGAAGTTTGGCGGCCAAGGGAATAGTTACCAACGTACAAGACTTCATGCGCAACTTGGGAGCAGGTCTTGACCTTTAAAATACATTACGTATATACTGATAGAAAAGTATATTAAAAGAGGTAGATGAATTGTCAAAAGGTATTGCAGGATTTCTAAAAGAACATGAGGCGTCGTCTCCCGTGTCTTTCCATATGCCGGGACACAAAGGCGCGGCGTTTTATGATAGAAACGGATTTGGAAAAGAAGTAAGCAATCTTGCATCATGGGATATAACCGAGATTGCCGGAGCTGACAACTTGTTCCAACCGGAGACCATAATACAAAACACCATGGATAAGTACAAATATCTCTACGGCTCTAAGAAATCTTATCTTTTGGTCAATGGAAGCTCATCGGGAATAATCGCCGCCATTTTGGCTACAGTGCCCAGGGGCGGCAAGCTTATCATGGCGCGAAACTGTCACAAATCTGTGTTCAATGCTTTGTATCTCGGAGATATAAAACCTGCATATATATTGCCGCGAGTGGAAGAACCGTATGGAATTTCCGGAGAAGTTGAAGTCGATGAAGTTGTTCGTTTGATGGATGAAAACCCCGATGCTTCTGCAGTAATCCTCGGAAGTCCTAATTACTACGGAATATGCAGCGATGTAGCTGAGATTTCCCGCGAGGCGCACCGACGAGGTATGATATTAATAGTAGACCAAGCCCACGGCGCCCATTTGAAGTTCTTTGAAAGCGTTTCAAGTCCTGATGGATTCTCTTTACCCGGCTCAGCAGAAAGCCTTGGCGCTGATGTAGTCATAAACAGCACCCACAAAACCTTGGCGTCTTTTACTCAGACTGCTGTTCTAAATGTGTGCAGCGACAGAATGGACTTATATGCACTTGAGGATAAGCTGCAAATGCTGGAAAGTTCCAGCCCGTCCTATCCTTTGATGGCCACTTTGGATATAAATGCTGACATATTGATGATCAAAGGCCGAGAACTTATGAAAGCGTGGGAAGAAAACCTGAAATGGTTTTATCAAAAGGCTGATGAAATAGATGGTCTGGCATTGATGAAGACCAACCGGCTGGATCCCACCAAAATTAATCTGGATATGTCCGATTGCGGTTTCAACGGAGACATGCTGGAAGACTTTTTAATTGATCACGGCATTTTCCCTGAACTTGTTTCCGGAGATATAGTAATGTGCATGACGGGCATCGGCAATGTGAGGGCTGATTATGAAAGGCTGGTAACGGTGCTGACTGAGGCAGCGAGCCGGCGAGAGGCATTTTATCGCTCTGCCGTTGTTGGTGAAAAGGAGGAAAAATGCGCGTCCGATGACAGCATGCGGACGTGCGGCAATCTGATGTTTAAGGGCGTTCCTGATGGAAGAGAGCTGGTACCGATAACCCAAGCGGTGGGTAGAGTGTGTGCCATGTCTGTAATCCCTTATCCGCCTGGAATTCCACTTGTGTGTCCGGGAGAGGAACTGGATGCTTCTGTCGTTGAGCATATCAGAGATCTTCGGGAAGCAGGACGCAAGGTAATCGGCGTAGATGAAAAAATGCGAGTCTGGGTCGGGAAATGAAAGTGGAACCGAAAAGCGAGATTAGAGCCGGGAAGCGAGATTAGAGCCGAGCAAAGCATATGTAGGCAGCTTGTATGTATCAAATATTTCTGACCAATATCGCGTAGATTCGCTGCTAATGACAAAATGTTAGATTTTTTGTAATTTTGTCAGTAAAGTTGCATAAAATTGAAATCTTGAAGACGGAAAATGCGTCAAAAATGTAAAAAATCATGAAAATCACAAAAAAAGTCTGCAAAAGCAGTCAAGTCCAAATTTGTGTGTAAAATCATTTTCAGATAAATATTAATCTCTATCTTTAAGCTGCTTGTAGATATTGCGTTCTTGCTATCTCCTGCAGCTTTCGTTCTATTCTTTTATCTATCTTCCTGTATGAGCATTTGGTAAATATGCCTTGTATATTAAACAACATTTTATCATGTATCTCCATCAGTACCGCTCCCATCAGCCTGTTTACCGACCCTTCATTGGGAAATATTTTGATCGTTCTGCTTCTGGCCTTTAGCATACCATTAAGCCGCTCCAAAGCATTCGTGCTCTTCAGTACTCGTCGCATTGGATTGGGAAGCTCCATCACAGTCATTGCGTCATCAAACCCTTCATCCAATATCTCCATTGATTTAGGTGCCACATCCTCATAATCAGATATGATTCGATCCCGTATCTTTCTCGCTTCTTCTATTGTCTTTGCGTTGAACATCTCTGTAAGATCATTCCCTATCCCCGCCATATATTTCTTCGGTACACGCTCTGCTATGTTCCTCCTGAAATGTACCTGGCATCTCTGCCACGGACTGCCCGGATACACGATCCCTATGGCGGCCTTCTCCCCCTGGTGTGCGTCTGATATTATCATCTTTGGAGATTGCAGTCCCCGTTTCTTCAGACTTTCGTAAAAAGATAACCATGTAGCTTTGCTTTCATTATCATATACTCCAAATCCTACAATTTCTTTCATTCCCTCTTCTGTTATTCCCATGGATACCATAAATGCTCTGGATGTTATCCGGTGTTCACTTCGTACCTTGAAGTATGTAGCGTCTGTTATCAGAAATGGATAATACTTTTCTATCGGCCTGTCTCTGAATGCACATATCACATCATCCAAGGCCTTGCAGAGTTCGGATACGGTAGACTTTGAAAACTTCTGTCCGCAAAGGATCTTTGTTACTTCGGAAACCTTTCTGGTTGATACGCCCTGGATTACCATTTCCATCATCGTAGATATCAATGCTCCTTCTGAACGGGTATAATTATCAAAGATCATGGTCTTGAAGGGGACGTTCCTGTGTCTTGGCACGTGCAGAGTGATGTTTCCTACTCTTGTGACAAGTTCACGTTCTCTGAATCCGTTTCTGAAGTCAGTTCTAACGCTGGTTCTCTCATATGGTTCCGCTTTTAAAATTTCGTTTGATTCTGCGAGCATAATTTGGTTTAGTATCTTTTGAACGATAATTTTAAAAGCTTCATCACGATTTTTTGATAAAATCTCTAGTATTTCTTCTTGATTTAATGTAATATTTATTTGAGCCATAACTCCACCTCCAGTTGATGTTTTTGTAGTGATTAATATTATACCTGAGGTTGGAGCTATGTGCTCTTTTTATTTTTCAATTTTACACCATTATATGGGCATAACCTCTGCTTCTTCTCACGCCTGCAACATACGAAAAGAAAAAGTAAAAGAAAGCCCCGGACGTTCATACAATCTGTCCGGGGTTTGTCTACGCTCTGAGCTGTAAGGCAAATGTCTTACAGCTTTTGTTATGTTTATAGGATTTTACTGGAATTTTTCCATATGCCCATTTTTTCAGCTTCTTTAATCAATCCGTCTCTAAAAGAAGGATGCGCTATTCCTATCAGAAGTTCGGCTCTTTCCCATGTGGTCTTTCCTTTAAGGTCAGCCGCCCCATATTCAGTAACTATGAAATTGGTAGCCATTCTCGGGGTCGTTACGATAGCTCCTGGTGCCAGAGCCGCTGAAATCAAGGATTCTACTTCTCCTTTAGAATTGACTCTGGTTGACGGAGTGCAGAGGAAGCTTTGTCCACCCTTGGATTGGAAGGCGCCCAGCACAAAATCCAGCTGTCCTCCCGTTCCGCTTATCTGTCTGTATCCAGCCGATTCAGAACATACTTGCCCATACAAGTCCACTTGAATACAGCTGTTGACAGAAACAAAGTTCTTTATCTGGGAAATTGTAGCTATAGAATTTACATAATCTACCGGCGCATTGCAGCAAATAGGATTGTTATTTATGAAATCATACAGTCTTTTACTGCCGCCTGCAAAGGTATAAACGGCTTTATCCACATCAATAGGCTTATTTCCGGTCAGCTTGCCTGCCTCAAACAAATCCACATAGGCATCTGTGAGCATTTCTGTATGAGCCTTAATATTGTTCAAATCCGAATCAGCTATCATTTGACCTATGCAAAGAGGCAAACTGCCAATTCCCAATTGCAGCGTACTGTCGCTTTTAATTTTTTTAACCACGTGGGAGGCTATCTTTCTGTCGATTTCAGAAGGCGCTTTAGGCGGCAATTCTGCCAATGGGCTGTTGCTTCCTTCAACCACATGGTCTATCGCACAAAGATTGAGTTGTGTCTGATAACCGTGGGCTATAGGCATATTTTGATTTACCTCTACGATTATTTTCTTGGCAGCTCTGATTACTCCCCACATATCTGCCACTTGAGGCCCCAAGTTAAAGTTTCCGTACTCATCCATAGGTGCGACTTGAAACATGGCGATATCAATATCATTATTGTTGTTAGTCCATAAAAAAGGAAGCTCACAGAACATCATAGGTATATACCAACATCTGCCTTCCTGAGACATCATTCTGTCATTACTGCTAAAATGAGCTGAAGCAAACCTCACCTGTTCATTACTCTTTGTTGCCAAAAAAGTTTCGAAAGGCTTTTCTCTTATTGCCACTGTGCTGATAACCGTAATATCCTTAAGTTCATCTGCACGTTTTGCTATAGCCTTGTCAATATCCACAATTGTTCCGCAGCCCAGTCCGAAATGAAGCCTGCTGCCAGGCCTCACCATCGCGGCAGCCTGTTCTGCCGTAATGAGTTTTTTCTTATACTCTTCTTTTAAATCTGATATCTTGTACATTAAAACACCATCTTGCTTTCTTTAAACTTGTCGCTATAACTTGTCATTGTAAAACTTGTTTGTCTTGTATTTGTTACCTTTTTAACAATACTTTTTTATTATACAACATTATTAAAAAAATAACAATAAAAAAATCTGTTATTTTTCTGTGAAATATGATAATATATATTAGCGCAAGAGAAGCATTAAATGCATATCGCTTAACATGTCTCCGTAGTTAAATGGATATAAGAACCTCGCTTTGCCGGACGAAATTTGCAATTTCGGGCAAAAACGAGAACCTTGATACTCGCTTTGCTCGTATTAACAGTGCTCTTTAAGCCAAGGTAGCTTTAGGAGAGCACCAAAAAATCCATTTAACCGAAGACTTCAAAACTTAACATGTCTCCGTAGTTAAATGGATATAACAGTGCTCTCCTAAAGCATAGTTGTGGGTTCGATTCCCGCCGGGGATACCAAAAAAAGGGGCAGTCTCAAAAGTTAGTACTTTGAGACATGCCCCATTTTAAATAAAAAATTAAGTGCTTTAAAACCACATATCGATTTTCTTAGATTTTTTACACCATTTCTTTTGTCATAATATGGTGTATGCGTCTCCCAAATTCTTGTTTCCGGATGCAGTTCTTCAATTCCTGTCCATATTTTAAATCCGATGCCGAAGTTTTGTACGTCTGGCTTCACATACAAAAGATGAAGTGAATTAAATCCAGTTTCTTCATCTATAACGATAATCGTTCCTCCGACTCTTTTCCCATCGATTTCTGCAATATAAGCTTCAGAGCCTTTCGTATTAAAAGATTCCTCTATATCTTCATTAGGAAGAATTGTTTTTTCATAATTTCCAAATTCTGATACATAAGAAAGTTGGAAAGCCTCTTGTATTTCCCTTATGAATAAATTCTTATCTTCTAATGCACCCCAGCAAAAAAATTTTTATGTGACATCATCACTGTAATATATTCGGAAACAATATATTATAAAGAAAAAAAGGAGGATATGACTTATGGAAATGATAATAGATGAAAAGCTCAGAGAGGTTGCCGCCTCCGACGATGAAAAATATATTCAGATATACACAAAGCTTTGCAGCAGCTGAGCGGGTTCCTTTATAGAGGT
Source organism: uncultured Eubacteriales bacterium (assembly GCA_900540145.1). Lineage (GTDB taxonomy): Bacteria > Bacillota > Clostridia > Peptostreptococcales > Anaerovoracaceae > Fimisoma. The sequence goes on along the minus strand of UQEW01000014.1, from coordinate 13,381 downwards.
ACTGGCAAGGTTTGTCAGCAGAGAAGAAGCAGATAAGTTAAAGCAAAACGGTTATTATGCAGAAGAAAAAGACGGGCTGGAAGTGCTTCTGCCTCCAAAAGGCGTTGCTCCGGGGGAAAAGGTGCAGCTTAGCCTTTCAAAATTTTTCTGGCTGAAGAAAATAATGGTACAAGGCATAAGAGCTTATCAATACTGATAGATTTCAAAATTAATTACACAACAAACATCCTAGAAACAAAAGGCAGAGAAACCGCAATGACGTTCTCTGCCTTTTGCTTATTAAAATTACTCTATCATGTCTAAACCTTTTTTAAGGGTTGCGCTGTCTAGGGCTCCCGTAGCTCTCGCTACCATATATCCTTCGCTGTCTATAAAAAACGTCATAGGGATGGAATAAGTCGCATACGTATTTGCAGCATTGGATTCCGTGTCATAAAACACAGGAAAAGTGAATCCCTGTTCTTGGATGTATTCAGTGGCGCTTTCCATGGTTTCCTGGTAACCGTCAGTTAAATTTATCATGAGGAATTGAATCTTATCTCCTCTCTCCTTATAAGCCTCTTCAAAATCCGGCATTTCGCTTGCACATGGGCCGCACCAACTTGCCCAGAAATTCAACACCACCGGCTTTCCGAGATAATCAGACAAGCCTACTTTGTTCCCGTCTTTATCATAGACTACAAAGTCAGGAGCCTTAACTTTTGCTTGCTGCCTGTCGCTTTCTTCATCCTGATTCTGAGCCTCATCTTCAGCAGCCAGCTGATCAGGCGCCACACTTCCGCTTAGCTTGTTATACAGCAAAAATGCCCCTGCCAACAATAAGACAAAAACTACCGCTATGATTAAGATTTTTTTCTTGCTGTTCATAAAAACCTCCCAAAGGATAATTCCGACCAATCAAATTTAACTTAACAAGGCGAGCAGCCGTCCCAAGGTGCCTGTCGCCATCATGATTCCTGTAATTATCAGAAATCCTCCGCATATTAAGTTGATAATTTTATAATTTCTTTTAATCCAGTCAAACGTAGTTTTAAGCTTATCTATAAGTATCGCACTCAGCACAAATGGCACTCCCAGGCCAATGGAGTATGTAAAAAGCATGAGCATTCCTTCCATGGCGTGAGCTTGTTGAGAAGCTAATATCAATGCGGAGCCCAGAAAAGCGCCCACACAAGGAGTCCATCCTATTGAGAAGATTACTCCAAACAGCGCCGACGAAAAGAATCCCAAATTTTGTGTATCTACACTGCGATTGCTTCCCTTAAATATGCTAAGCTTTATCACTCCCATAAAGCTTAGTCCAAATAATATCACTATTATGCCCGATACGATGTTCACAGCCGTTTGATATTTTACTAAAAAACTTCCTACCGTGCCTGCCAGCGCGCCCATAAGGACAAACACTACAGTAAATCCCAGTACGAATCCGAGAGCGCATACGACCGTTCTCTTGGTCTTTCTCTCGGTTCCGCCTGCGAAATACGAAATATATATAGGCAGCATCGGCAAAAGGCATGGTGAGATGAAAGTAATTATTCCCTCGAGAAAAGAAATAAAGTACTGCATAAACTATCCCCTTTTGTCAAAACTTAACTATACTACAGCCTCTGTGCAGCCAGATATTCTTCTGCATAATGAGCGCTTACCGCTCCGTCAGAAACGGCGGTAACTACCTGCCTCAACGGCTTTGTTCTGACGTCTCCCACAGCAAACACTCCGGGTATATTGGTCACCGTAGACTCATCTGCAATGATATATCCCTGGCTGTCCAGGTCCAACTGACCTTCTAGCATCTCTGTTTGAGGTTTTCTTCCCACACTGACAAAGACTCCCTCACATTGTATCACAGATTTGCTGCCGTCGCGCGCATCTTTTAACACAAGGCCCGTAACTTTTTCATCGTGCAAAATCTCATCTACAACACAATTCCAGCGAAACTCCACATTAGGAGCATCCATCAGCGGCTGGTGATAAATCTTGGTAGCTCTCAAAGTATCTCTTCTGTGAACGACTATAACCTTTTCACATATGCGAGACAGCTGCAAAGCATCTGCCGCAGCTGTGTTTCCACCGCCTATTACAGCTACCGTTTTTCCTTTATAAAACATTCCGTCACAGGTAGCGCAGTAATTAATACCGCGGCCTATAAGCTCTTTTTCACCTGTTACGCCCAGTTCTCTTGGAGAAGCGCCCGTAGCGATAACCACCGTTTTGCCTTTAAACGTTCCTTCGCTGGTTTCCACTGTTTTCATTTTTTCTTTCAGTTCTACTGAAAAGACTTCCGCCAGCTCTGTTTCTACTCCAAAGCGCTCTGCTCCGGCTTGCATTTTTTCTCCCAAGGTAAATCCATCTATCCCCTCTTCAAATCCGGGATAATTATCTATCTGAGAAGTAAGAGCCATCTGTCCCCCGGCAGAAAGTTTTTCCAAAACGATTACGCTCATTCCGGCTCTGGCCCCGTATAAAGCGGCTGTATAGCCTCCCGGGCCTCCGCCTACAACTATCATATCATAAACTTTATCCATATATCTCTCCTATAAATGCTTCTATCTTAGCCTTTGAATCCGGCGCTTCCATGGAAGCTGCCGCCTTGCCGTCTTTGTAAAAAATCAAAGTAGGGACAACCTGCACCTTTTCCTCTTCTGCCAGCTGCGGCTCTTCATCTATATTTACTTGACCTATTTCCAGCTTGCCTTCGTACTGCTGAGCTATCTTTGAAAACGCAGGTCCTATTCTTTTGCAATACACGCACCATGGGGCCCAAAATTCAATTAAAATTGTAGATTTATTCTGCATTTTTTCATCAAAAGTTTTTTTATCAATATTTAAAATACTCATATTTTCCTCCCTCTGCAATACCAATATATTATTATATCCGTGAAAGTCCCTGTTTACCCGCTTGACAACAAAAGCAGAGTATCTTTATACTTATCGTATATAAAGGAAGGTTTTCTCATGGAAATATCAAGCTATTTTCCTGTCTGGAACCAGCTGACCAGACAGCAGCAAGAAAAAATAACACAAAATGCGTCTTTTCGCAAAGTAGAAAAAGGAACTGTATTGCACAATAGTTCAGCTGACTGTGCAGGCCTCTTTCTCATAAGCTCCGGTCAATTGCGGGCATATATACTTTCAGATGAAGGTCGAGAAATCACACTGTATCGTCTCTTTGAAATGGATATATGCCTGTTTTCTGCGTCGTGCATGATAGAAAGCATTCAATTTGACATCACCATAGAAGCGGAAAAAGATTCAGAAATCCTGGTCATAGCTTCCGATGTTTATAAGGAGCTGATGGAAGAATCAGCTGCTCTCTCCAACTATACCAATCAAATAATGGCCAGCAGATTTTCTGAAGTTATGTGGCTGATTGAGCAAGTCATGTGGAAAAGTTTCGACAAACGGCTCGCTGATTTCCTTCTCGAAGAAATCGTTTTGGAAAACAGCAACCTTCTTAAGATAACCCACGAGAAAATCGCCAATCATCTGGGCACAGCCAGAGAGGTGGTCACCAGAATGCTCAGATACTTCCAGAGCGAAAACCTGGTTAAGCTCACTCGCGGCGCCGTTGAAGTGATCGATAGCAAAGGCCTCCGCCGCTTGGCGTCAAGCTGATTAACATTAGCCGGCGGAGTTATATTTCCAGCCGGCCTTTATATCCGCTTATGCCTCCAAGATCCGTTACGTTTTCATATCCTTCTCTCTGAAGAAAAGCAGCTGCTCTCCGGCTTCTGGCACCGCTCAGACAGTATAAAAATATAGGCGTTTCTTTATCAGGAACTTGCTCCAGAATTTTGGCGGCCATCTGAACGGGTACGTTCTTGCTGCCTGCAATCCTTCCCTGCGCATACTCTTCCGGCCGTCTCACATCGAATAATACTGCATTCGGCGTCTTTTTAAATTCTTCTATTCCCCGATTTATTTCCAGTGTTTTTAAGGCTTGTGTCATAAGTGCATCTCCTGTCAAATTTATCTTTTTACTTTTGTTTTATCCTAAAGCATCTGAAGTATGGATTCTTTAGGTCTGGCTCCCACCGTCTGGTTGACGATTTTTCCTTCTTTTACTACCATAAGCGTTGTCCTGGGCTATCTCCTCTACTATAGGACCTACCATCCTGCACGGTCCGCACCATGTTGCCCAAAATCCAAAAGCACAGGTTTTTTACTTTCGATAACCTCTTCTTTAAAATTATTTTTATTTACATTTATAACTGACATTATATTTACCTCCCATATCTTTGTAATAATACAATACCCCGTTTTTATATCTTTATCTGTGATAAAATCACTTTTTAAAAAAACTGCCTGCTTTTAAGTGTCACTGACACCAGCTCAGGCCTGTTGTTTATTCTAAGCGGGAATATGCTGTTTCCGATTCCACGGCTGACGACCATCACTGTGTTCCCTTTTTCATAAGCGCCTGATGTATATTCAGGCAGCAAGCCCTGGTCAGGAGCTATCAAACCTCCTATAAAAGGCAGCCTGATCTGTCCTCCATGGGCATGACCGGAAAAAACCAAGTCAACTCCGGCCTGGGAATATACATCTATCAGTTCCGGTCTATGGGAAAGCAATACGGTGTAATTATCTTTGTCGTATTCTATCCCCTCCAGAAAAGAAGCCGCAATTATACTGTCTTCTACGCCAAACTCATGAGCAAAATCAGGGTCGTCTATGCCGACAATGTTTATGCTCTCATCCCCGATTTTTATTTGCTCTGCACCATTGGTCAAAATGTGTACGCCCATGCCGGCCAAATCTTCTGCAAAAGTCTCGTACTCATCTATCCTCGCCTCATGGTTGCCTGCCACGTAGTATACGGGACATACCTCTGAAATTTGTCGCACAACATCAAGAGCTGCTTCCGTATCTGTATGTCTGGAATCTATCGTATCCCCTGTGATGACTGCTATGTCGGGGCTATTCTCTTTGATTCGGCTTATCAAATCTCCCGTAAGCTTGGAAGACTTGACATTGTGAAGATCTGAAATCTGCATTATTTCATAGCCGTCAAAGTTCTGTGGAATTTTCTCACTGCTTATCTCATGGGCGGTAATCGTGAGAGAAGTATTTTCAAAATGGAGATATGCTCCTGCGGCCGCAATGATGACTAAAATCGCCGCAAAGGTTTTCTGTTTCTTATTCATGTTCCTCTTCATGTCTAAATTGTAGCATACAGAAAAAGATACGTCCATTTGGATCTGCCATGTCTGCTATAATCTGCGGATAACAGTTGGCCATGCCTATGGCTTTGACTTTACCTGCTTCATACGCTTCTTCAAGGGTTCTGCAAGGGCTAAGTCTACGGCTTTCTGACATTTTTCATAGGAATTGTCCTGCATCCATATTAAAGTCTGCAAAATGACATGTTTTGCAGACTTTTTTCTTTTTTTCATGATTTTTTACATTTTTCGCCGTTTTCACGCCCGTAAAATTCCATTTTATGTAAAATTGCTGACAAAATTACAAAATTTCTAATTTTGTATCATAGCCCCCCTCGGGCGGAGCAGTGCCGTTGGCTTTTTTTCTTCAAGACCTCCGATTAGACAACAAAGCGTGTCGAAGTGTGACGAATGGCGTAATATTTAAATGAGATGTTGGCCTTTTTGTGATGTTTATCTGATTTTGGATTACATAAATCACAAAAACTGATGTCTGCGCAGGCGAGATGCCGGCAAAAAGCCAACATCGACGTTTTTCGACATACAAAATAAGGAAAAAAAGCAAACAATGTTGCCTATATTTTTAATATATTAGCAAGAAGCCAACGTAGAGTTTGTATGAAAACCACAGGGGCTGACCCGAATTAATTCGAGGCAGCCCCGTCTGACATAAATTTAAAAAATATTACAACATTTAAATGAAATGTGAAGTTATCAATCCCACCAAAAATACCAAACATATGCTTTCCTGAGAATGTCTGCCAGCTGGGTGATCGTAATATTCTCCGGTCCCTGTTCTATGGTATCTGGGCAGAAGCTATAATGTTCTTCGGCGAGTTCTATAACCTTTTCTGCCGGAGCCGGAATTGTCAATCTGAATTCCAACTCGTCATGGGTAATAACAGCAGGGACCGCACCATACTGTTCATACCAGTATTTCGAAATTGCCCTCAAATCTTCTGTTCCGGGACATTCATTCCATCCGCCGAAAGGCAAATAAGCAAAAACGTCCCAAGGCTTATCTACGGGTATTTTTGCCAAAATCAGAGGGCAAGTCATTCCTGTCTGATGATCCCAATATGATGAAAATTGTTGTATTGGCCTGTCGCCTGTCATTTGCACAGCGTCTGCACACCATTCATCCTCAACAAGGCGAATGTTTCGCTGTCTTGTCATGCCGTTTAAAACAGCTTTCCCGTCTTTAACAGGATTTTTTAAAACAGTACGGCGATACTCTGCCACTGCCTGTTCGTTGAACTGATAATCTTCTGAAGCTTCGTTGTCAGGGTCTGAATTGATCATGAGACTTTCCCAAAGGATCTCATCTGTTTTTATCAGTATCGGCACAAAGCTTTCCCTGACTCCCAGCCTTTGAGCATATCCGAAAGCGGCAGTTATGGGATCGTCATCTGACATCGGAGGAAAGTATTTACACTCGCAATCCATATATCTCATAATGGCCTGCGCCAATTCTGAAGGCTCTGTTTCCTCACCTATGTCCAAATTCTGCCAGCACTGCCATCTGTCTTGGATTATTTGGGCCATTTGCCGATAATACTCTTCATCAAACGGGATAAATAAATATGCCTCATCTTTAAACTCATCGGAATGATAACGAGCAGGTCCGAAATACTTCAGCGCATAGTCATCTATATCAGAAGTAAAATGGGGTTCTTCACCATATCCGTAATAATAGTTGGAGAATGCTTCTCCCTCTTCATCGAAAAGGTCAAAAGTAAGCTGTCCATTCAAATTATCCCTTATGAACACTCTCAAATCAACTTCATCAGGCGTAAGCTTCACTTCCATAGCTTCATTCCAATATTGATTCAGGAATTCCATACTCATCAGATTATGCTCAATGCACCAACGCAGGTATATAGCCATGTGATTGTAGGCTGTTATGGTATCTACAGGAAGATTTTTCTCATATATGCTTTCCACATGCCACATTCCATCATCCATAACGGAACTATCATAGGTAATGTCTTCTATTGACTCAGACGTAAGTCCGTTGGGACGGTTAGGATGAACCACGAAGCTGACATTGTCCATTTTTTTCAGCAAAGATTCTGCGTTATGGGCTTGTTTATAATCCATTTCATCGCGATATAGAGGTATTACCTGATAAAAATTAATGACTTTCCCATCACCGATATAGCAAGCTTCTCCTCCTTCTTTTACCTGTTGAGGAGATACCAGCAAAGCGCCGCACAAGTCTGTATCATCAGCGAAGGCTTTTTGATGGTCCAAAGTATGCCCCCATCCAAGCCATGTATCGTTGGAAATAGGCAATCTGGCCAGGGTTTTCAATAATCTGATAGGCCAGTACCACTTTTCATCTTGCAAAGACTCTTCGTCCAGCTTCCAATCAGACGGCAGGGCAATAATCATCTCAGCCCTGTCAAGCTGATGGTCTTTAAGCTCTTCCGGAACGTTCATCTGATGAGCTCCCATTCCCATGGTGACAAGAGAATAGTAATCTCTCCCTGCTCCTGGTTTAACAATGCATATGTCTACATGGATATCTGTAGATACCAATTCATGGAAAACGTTTTTTACAGGTCCCAAATATGTTTCGATATGATTTTCTATGGCTTCCATCTCTTCCTGGGTATAAGCCTCTAAATCAAATTCCTCCGCTAACAGCTGAGGCTCTTTAACATGTTCCAGCTTGGAATCCTCGCCCGTTACGATTTCGAGAGGAGGTCCATCCGGCGTTCCGTCCTCTTTCAGCCAAACCTGGAAGTATCTTGTCTTTTCATCTTCTCTGACGAAATCTTCTTCGCCTTCTTTTTCCGCTTGTTTCTGTGCCCTGTATATCAAGCTTACAGTATGGTTCAGTCTGAAAAAGACTGTGTCTAATACTCCTGTCTCTCCTTCAGATCCCGGCATATTAAGCCATTTTCCTTCATCCAGACATTCTTTTTGCGCAATGAGCCATTCTTTCTTCAGTTTTGAAAGTCCCGCCTCGTTCATACAGAATACCAGTTCCACTTCTGTCTCTCCCACAATATAATGGAAACTGCAATAAGGCGAATCTTTTACCCAATCTGTGTCTTCCGTATTGAATATCTCTTTAAATTTCGCTAGCCCCTCTGCATCGACTAATATGCAAGAAATTGACTGCATCTTAGCTTCAGCCTCATCGTCCAGTCCTTCTTGAAGATTGTAATCGAAATACGGGTCTATCCAATGGTACTCCATCTGCTCCAATGTAGCGCCTTCTGTAATTTCTCTTTGCAAAGTGATAAATTCATAATCATCCGGAACCAAATCCAAACCTTGTTTTACTGCCTCTAAAGCTCCCTTTTTATTGCCAAAATGAGATTCCAACTTAGCTATTTGAAGCCATGTCCACGGATATTCCGGCTCTTCTTCAATTCCCATTCGAGCGTATTTTAAGGACTCTTCCAGTTTGCCGCAATACATCAGGGCTACAGAATATCGGTAGTACCATTTGCCGCATCCTTTAGCGTTCTTTTCTGAAGCAGGCATCCACTGCGCTCCCCGATAATAATACTCGTACTCATCTATGTTCAGGCAGGCAAAAGCATGCCATAAAGCTATCTGCAAGTCTTCATGAGCTTGCTTTTCTGTAAATCTGCCGGACGAAATTCCCCTCTCAATAAAATCCATCAAATAGTCCAGCATTTTATAAAAATATCCTCTTCCGTCTTCCTCAAAGGATTCCAGCGTTTCTATATCTTGCAGGCTTAAAAGAGAACCTGTCTGCGGGTCTATCTGCGGATCTTCCGCCGCTTCGCCATTTTCATCATAAGCTTCTTTTTCGAACAGCTTAACTGTGCTTACGTCTCGGCGGAAAGAATGAAAAGCTGCCCAGTCTAATCCACTTTTCCTGAAAAAGTCTTCTGCTGCTTCTAACACCGGAGAAATATCCCACGCTATAAAATCCAGATATCCGCAATAAAGTCCCGTGGCTCCCCCTAAAAACGTCACTGCATCTTCTCCTGCCGCTTCTGCTATTGCCTCTTCAAGAGCATCTCGCATATCCAATATTTCCTTCGCTCTTTCATCTCCGGAAAAACTATTCAACGGATAAATTAAAAACCCGGCTGCAATGCCATCTGCATGGTATTCATCGACCACTCTGCTTTCATTCATCAAATAATCTTGAATGATAGCCGGCAAACGAGTAGTTCCGATATAAGTGTCCAGCCTCCAGTCGGCATCGGTATCCTCGACAGGTTCCATCTCATATGTCTGATAGCTGTTTTCTAAATATTCTTCAGCATCTGAACAAAGAACTATCCCCATATTTTTTATCACCTGCAAAAGGTCCGACAAAGATACATAATCTTTTCCTTTTCTAAGATATTCTTCTACGTCAAAACTTTCTATCAAAGCGATAGCGTTAATTTCTCCTAATGCTTGATCTGTGAGAGAAGAAAGTATCCACCAGGCTTTATTTTCATTTTCATGGAGCAAAGGAATGAGCTTTTCACAATAAAGTGTCAAAGATATGCTATTGTTGCTGATTTTTTCAACCCGTACCATCACATCTTCTGTTGACACGCGCACCTTGTCGATTTGCAAATCAAAGCCTTGGCTCGCTTGCCGTCCTACCCAAATGTCCCAACATTCCAGTACGGCCGCCGGAGCATGATTTTGGAAATAGATTAAAGGAAACAGTTTGCTTTTATCTCCTTCAGGAATCAGCGTTAATTGATATTTTTTTCCATCAAATCCCACTTCGAAGGCAACATCTGTAAAAGCATTTTTTAGTATTTTATCAAATCGTGCGATTATTTTTTCAGATTCGTCCCCTTGCTTTCGGGCATCCACTAATAGACGCAAGGTTTCTTCTTCTCGTTGAAAGGCTATCCATGCATCTTGTGTCCTTTTGCGAAAATTCTTTTCAAACCATGGAAGCGCAAGACGATTCCGGCAATCTTCAATAAACTCTTCTGTATCTTTGTCTCCGGGACGAGCTTCCAACGCCTTCTCAAAATACTTAAGAGCAAGACCCTCTTGCCCCAAAAAATAGTAAGCATATGCCATCCTGTAGTTCCATTTGTGGTCCCCTGCAAAATATTCTTCATGGAGTTTAAGCAAAGAGATTGCTTTCTCGAAAAGGCCTTTATCCTTTGGTTCTGCCAAGCAATTGTATGCCCTTGCCAGCTCGCTGTCCAGCTCCGGCGTTCGTTCATCAGCAGGCATCGCCTCAATTTCTTCAATTACTCTCTGCTCTTTCCCTTCTTCTATCCATTTTTGGCATTGCTTCAACAAATCCATTTATTCCCTCCTGTTGTTTTTCTCCTTAGTTTTATAAAAATTTTTCCTTTAACATTTTGATTATAGCAGAGCGCTATCCCTTGTCAATGTGTTTATATGTCCGAAAACGGCTAGAAACATAGTTGAATTGTGGTATAATTCAGTCAGAGGAGAAAATTATGGACGGCAAAAATTTTGATTCTTTTTATGAAGCTTTTAAATCAAAAGATAAGAGGCTGGATGGAAAGTATTTTATGGGAGTTTCTTCAACTGGCATTTATTGCAGACCTGTGTGCAACGCTAAAATGCCTAAAAAAGATAATTGCATCTTTTATAAAAGTGCTGCTGAAGCAGAGGTCAACGGCTACAGACCATGCCTCATATGCAGGCCGGAACTGGCTCCCGGAAACGCCAAGGTGGATTCTTCTCATCAGATACTAAAAAAAGCTTTAAGATTAATTGATGATGGTTTTCTTGAAGATAATACTCTCCAGGACTTGTCGTTAAAATTAAACATCAGCGCCCGTCATCTAAGAAGAATTTTTAAAAATGAGCTGAACATCTCTCCTATAAATTACATAGAGACCTCAAGATTGCTATTAGCCAAAAATTTGTTAACGGACACAAATCTAAACATCCTAGATGTGGCATATGCATCGGGGTTTAAAAGTTTGCGCGGGTTTAATGATTCATTTAAAAGCAAATATAAGATATCGCCGAGCTATTCCTAAAATTGAAAAGGTTGAAAACAATAAATACTACAAAACTATCGCCGTTAAAAAGAATGACTCCTATGTTTACGGTTATATAATTGTATCTAACAATGAGTCAAAGTCAGCATTGGAAGTAACCATCTCCGAAAACCTCGTAAGAGTTCTGCCCCAGGTACTGAGTATTGTAAAAAACATATTCGACTTAAACTCTGACCCTTATGCAGTATACGATGTTTTAAAGAGCGCAAATGATATAATACCCGGCTGTTTTAAATTAGGCACCAGAATTCCCGGTTCATCAAACGACTTTGAAATGGTTGCCAGAGCTATCATGGGTCAATTAATAAGCGTCGAAAACGCCACAGAGGTTTTATCCGAATTTTGCCAAAAGTACGGCAAAAAACTAAAAACAACTATCCCTGGGCTGGAATACATATTTCCCATCCCTGAAGACATATCAAAGTTTGATAATATTTATGATGAACTATGCGCTTTAAAAATGTCGCGGCCAAAGGCGGACGCCATAAAGGGCATTGCAGATTTTCTTGTCTACGAAAATATATCTTTTAAAGAAATCATCGATAACCGCGATGTAATGGATAAAATGTTGAGGATAAAAGGTATTGGCCAATGGACTGCAAATTATGTAGCCATGAGGGCTATGAGTGAATCAGATGTGTTGTTGGATACCGATTATGCTGTCAAAAACTCTTTAAAGAAAAGGACATAAGAGACGTAAAAATTTTTGATAAATATAAGCCGTATAGAACTTATTTGACTATCGGTTTGTGGGAAATATAGGAAGAGTATGCGGAAAGAAAGTGCAAAGAAATGTACAGAAAGAATATGCGGGAGGTAACTATGGTATACAAATGGATATATGAGACACCTGAAAATTTTGACAATATGTTAATGAACAGCGACGGCGAATATTTAACAGGACTATGGTTTGTCGGCTCAAGAGACGCTTCAAATCATATCACCGACTGTGAAGAAAAAGAGCTGCCTATTTTCAAAGAAACCAGCCGATGGCTGGACGCCTATTTCAGCGGAAAAAATCCGGATTTCATCCCAAAATACAAGGTAAACAATTTAACGCCCTTTAGAAAAGAAGTAATAGATATCATGAACAGCATACCTTTCGGAAGCACCTTAACTTATCATGATATCTCAAAGATTATAGCCAAAAACAGAGGCATTGAAAGAATGTCCAGCCAGGCAGTGGGCGGCGCTGTCGGCTGGAATCCTATTTGCATTATTATTCCTTGCCACAGAGTCGTCGGCTCCAACGGAAGCTTAACCGGCTATGGCGGCGGAATTAAAAACAAGGTTGAGCTTTTAAAGCATGAACAAATTGACATGACTAAATTTTTTGTCCCTAAAAAAGGAACCGCCCTGTGAAGCACAAATTTCTCTATATTTTTTTGCGAATCAGGAAGATTCCGACGATCGCTCCTATGAATACGACAGGGGCCAGTCTGACAAACAGCCATTCAAAGACGTGATAGGCTGTTCCGAAAACCGCGGTTTCGGGGTCGCTGTAATCCCAGCCCAGGTACGGGCTGTTCAATACTATGAGGGCTGCCGAAACCGCTACTATAACTGCACATAACGTGATAAGCATCCAAAAAAATATTTTTTGCCTTGTTTTCTTCCTTTGCGCAAGCTGCAGGTTTATAACCTCAAGTTTTTCGCAAATCGCTTTTAAATCGTCAGCTTTGGCCTCGGGAACAGCTTCCCCAAGCAAAACGCTTACCGGAGTCTCAAGCACCTCCGATATGGAGATCAACATATCGGAATCAGGAACTGATAATCCGTTTTCCCATTTAGAAACGGTCTGCCGCACTACGTTTAATTTAATGGCCAGCTCATCTTGCGAAAGTCCTTTCGATTTTCTGATTGCTCTAATATTTTCATTTAACATTATGGATAACCTTCTTTCTCTCTATCGTTACCGCTAGTATATGAAAATGTTTTCGTTGCTACAAGCAACGCATATTAACATTGTTGGCTCGGTGCTTAATTCTGTTATAGCACAGTCTGCTTAGATTGGCCAGCTCAGAAAATCGCGCCTTTATTGGCCGGCTTAGAAGAGCATGATTAGATCGTCTAGCTTAGAATGGCATGCTTAGATCGTCTAGCTTAGAATGGCATGCTTAGATCCGCCGCCAATAATACTTTTTATTGAAAAACATGATACAAAGTATACGAAAATCGTAAGGGTCAAATAGCAGGCACATTGAAAGCCTAAATCTCAAGTAGTATGCTACT
>UQEW01000013.1 GCA_900540145.1 uncultured Eubacteriales bacterium | reverse complement strand
TGTTTATCAAGCATTTGCAGCACCTCCACATTCCAAGCAAGGTGTAAATCCCTTCATCTCGGCTTCCTTCTTGTCCATCACTAACTTACAACTTCCTTTCTTATCATAAATTTTCATATAGCGACACTCCTTAACATGAAATCTTATGCCATATCTTGGAAAAACCCATACTTCTTCCGCTTCTCCTCTTTCTTTAAAGTCAGCTTCCGGCAGCGGAGATGAGTCTCTAAGGGTTCCGGTGAATGCTCTGGAAATAATCTTTGTGTTAAGAGTTATCTTTCCGTCTATGCCTATAGGATTGACAACATTAAAATCTGCTTTGCTATTAATTGAAATTAAATCCTTTATACCATTTCTTTCATGAAGAGATTTACATTCTTCAACTTTAAAATCCGTCAATGATTTTTCAGAGCTCAATACCTTTTCTTCTATTTTCTTGCAAAGGGAAACATTTGTTATTTTTTTATAGGTATCAAGACCCGCATTTCTCATTTCCTCAACTTCTGCAAACCATATTCCTTCACACACAGCTGCAATTTTTATGATCAATAACATGGCGCAAACAGATAAAATCAATACAGGCATGACAATCGCCGCTTCAGTCACATAACTGCCTTTTTTTCCGGTCTTCTCAATAAGTTTCTTTAAATGTACCTTCATAATCGTTAACCTTCATATTGTATTCCAATCCCAGGCAGTAGTCTTTGATTAAAAAAGAGTCACAGTAAAGATACTTTCCATTAATCTGAATCAGATCAGCAATTCTCAGCAGCTTTGTTTCTTCTGTCAGTCCAATCAACAATATCCTAAGATAGTTTTCATATTCATCACCTTCTACTACCTGCGGCAAAATATACGAGTCATTTTTCTTTTCAATGCCTCCACCTATTTCTTTATTCCCTTGTTCTTCCGTCGAATCTGATGTACCGAAAACATTTTCAAGAGACAGAGCCCAATTGCAGTCTTTTTTTAGAAGTGGGACTGTCTTTCCGCTATATAATATATTTATATCGTTCTCTGCCTCCATATATGCCCACGTTTCCATCATTACAGCCTGTGTAAGCACTGCAGCCGGCCCCGGAGTTATGGCCTGCGCCATAGCCAAAACAGCCTGCCGCTTCTCCGTACATCCGTAAAGGTAAAAGAGATTCAACATGTTGCGCATTGTCTTTATTTTGCCTTTCACATCCTTTTCCGACTCTGAATCACTTAGTTGGCCGCTTATAATATATTCAGTTTCTAAGTTGAAATAAGTATCACCTAATTGCTTTTGATTCATCTTGTTTTTAAAAAAAGTAAAAATATACTTATCCAAAACCATGTCGCCTGTGATACTATCAAAATTGATGCCGTCTTTAATCGCTTCGATTAGTTCTATCAAATAAATCTTTTCTGTTTTACCATAAGAAGGTAAACCTCTTTCTACCCACAAGCTTTTTATATATCTGTTTTCTGTCCTTGTTCCATCAACTTCTGTATTTTCAGTCATTATTTTATACTCTTTAGGTTTTGCCATATAAATAACAGCTTCTTCTATCTGCTTTTTTAACATTGGCATATTGATCAATGAATACGAGTCAACATCCGCTTTTATTTCTTTTACTTTTATATGCTTTTTATCATAAAAAGAATAATTAGAATAGAATCTCAATTTTTCTTCAATTAAATGATCATATCCGTAAAAGCCAAATATACCGTATCTGTCCTTCAGAAATAAATCGTATTCTCCAAGTATGCTTTCACTCCACAGTTTGCCCAGACTATTAACTGTGCCCTGCAAAGCCACATTGCATGCAGCATTTATTGCCGCTATTACAGCGATAAGTACAGACATAAAAAGCATTAAAGCGAATACAGTAAAAGAGCCTTTCTTATTCAAAAACTTTTTTCTCATTATAACGATAAAACTCATCCTCCATTTTATCGACTGATCTCACATATGATGAACTTTTTTTCTCCGACCATTTTTCCAATTCCACTGCATGACTATCCACTTGCCGTCTTATTTCAGTATAGAAAAACATCGTTATATAGATTAAAGCTATACATATCAGACACGCCGCCGGCATTACCAGAGAAGCTTCCACATAAATGCTTCCTTTCTTATTCTTGAACATTAAATCGCCTCTAAAATTTACTTTTATTGAGAGAGCCGAAAGTATCGTTGACAAAATCAGTGATTTCCGACTTGAAAATAAGGCCTAAAGTAATGGCAATGGCCACCAATATAGCCACCTGTACCATTTCCATACCTTGCTTGTTGAACAAGAATTTTATTACTTGTTTTCTCATATCCATCCCCTCCTTTTAATTTATATACATCTGCAACATGGCAGGTGCTGCCGTAATTATTATTAAAGCCAGCATCATCAGCCCCAGTGGAAAACTCATCTTGCTATCAACTAATCTTATCTTCTCTGTTACTCTTCTTCGTCTTTCAGCCCACAGGTTTTCCCCTTCTTTTGCCAGCTTATCCCATAATTGAGTTCCCCTTTCACGGCTATCCTGCAATATTCTTGCCAGTCTTGAAAGTTCCTTTACTTGTGATTCTTTTCCAAAATTACAAAAAACTTTTAAAAAATCTTCCCCATTTTCTTCTGTGCGCCTATAAATTTCATATACGGAATACGCAAAATAATTTTTTCTCTTATCTTCTTCTCCATATTTAACCGCTATCATTTTGAGCGCCTCTTGCAGCACCATTCCGCTGCTTAAAAGCAATAACAACTGATTTATAAACGTCGGAACAGACATGATTATATCTTCACGTCTCATTTCTAAATTCTTCTTTTCTTTAGAATTCAATCTCATTCATCCTTTCCATAAGTAAAAAACCTGTTCCTATCATCAACAGCGCCATTGTAGCAATCATCCTTCCTTCAGGCGTGTAATTTAAAGGATGTAAATATTCCGGAGACATAAGCTTTATGAAAAAAATAATAAAGAAAGGAGCCATTCCAATTATCCTGCCTTCAAATCTTTTTTGAGCTGCCATTACGCTGAGTTCCCTTTCCATCGACATCTTATCTCCTATGATATCTGCACATCTCGATACGGCTTTAGGAAAATCTCCTCCTGTTTTTTTGCATGTATCGCATACCATAACAAAGTCTCTGATATCCTCTATATCGCTCCGCTCCGCCAGTTCCCTCAAAAGATCCACATCTCTCTCACCGCCTTCTCGCATTCTTTTCGTCATATTTTTTAATTCGAGTATCATATAATCCTTTTCATCATAAGTGCCCCTCCAAAATTCTATCGACTCTTCC
This sequence comes from uncultured Eubacteriales bacterium, assembly GCA_900540145.1. Lineage (GTDB taxonomy): Bacteria > Bacillota > Clostridia > Peptostreptococcales > Anaerovoracaceae > Fimisoma. Next base: position 35,555 of record UQEW01000013.1, on the reverse strand, counting down.
AAACTTTGACTGAGACTTCTACCTGACGCAATAAATGCTGTAATCGAATACATAATATCTTTAAATTGCAGTGTCAATTTGCTCTTTTCTTTGCGGCGTATCATCTTTGCATATTTTGTTTTAAGCTGTGCCAGCAAAGCCGCAATGGGTATGCTTGAAAATAAATTATCGTAAAAGAGCCACCCCACAAACAATGATGCCGCCATCACACACAGATAGAAAAAGATTTTTCTTTCAGCAGATAATTCCAAGCTTTTGTAATCTTTCAAGATATACTGTATCTCCCCTCTTAAACTTATCCTGTTTTATCATCTTATTGCCCGTAAATGCCAGCCTGCCTTTATCATCTATCCTCATCAACGAAACCATTGTAAACCGTCCTGATTCATAAGAAGCCAGCTCAGAAATCTCTGTTATTTTTCTTTGTCCTCTTATTTTTTCTACGTGAATCATTATGTCTATTGCTTCAGCAATCTGAACTCTTATCGCATCCAAATCCAGAGGCATAGCCATCATATACATCGCTTCAAGACGTCTAAGCATGCCTTCTATAGAATTTCCGTGTCCTGTGCTCATACTTCCCGCATGGCCGGTATTCATGGCCTGCAGCATATCCAGCACTTCTTCCCCTCTGACCTCCCCTACGATAATTCTGTCAGGTCTCATCCTCAGGCTTGTCCTTATGAGCTGAGACATAGTTATCTTGCCTTTGCCATAAGTATTGCCTTGCCTGCATTCCATACGTACAAGGTTTTCTATGTATCCAAGCTGCAATTCTGACGAGTCCTCAATGACTATTACTCTGTCGTGTTTGGGAATAAACTCACTCAAAGCATTAAGCAATGTGGTCTTCCCTGAGGATGTTCCTCCGCTGACGAAAACATTATATCCGTAATAAGTCAGAGCCTTCAAAAGAAACGCTCCGTCCTCGCTTACAGTACCATTGTCTATAAGCTCATCCATCTTCATATACCTGTTTGAAAATTTCCTTATGGTAAGGATAGGACCGTTCACTGCTACATTTTTGTAAACTCCGTTTACCCTTGAACCATCAGCCAGCCTCGCGTCAACAATCGGATTAAGCTCGTTTATTTCGCGATGAACTTGAGCTGCTATATTTTGCATTACTTCTTCCAATTCGCCTACGCTGTCAAAAGCCATATCCATCTTGCTGAGAATTCCTGCCTTTTCAACAAAAATGATATCAGGACCGTTAACCATGATCTCTGTTATATCCGGATCATCTACTAGAGGTTTCAATATTCCCAGCCGGCTCCGCGTCTTATAAAAAATGTTTTCATATTTAGATATGAGCGTATGCATATCTTCCTGAGCAAGAACAGGTCTTTTAAATATCTCTTGCAGGATTATCTCTTTGGCCTTGATATCATCTACTGTTTCTTCTGAAGCTATCCTGTTTCGCACATCAGTAAGTATGTCTTCAACAAGCTTTTTCATTTTATATTATTTCCCTTTTTTGTAATTATTTTACATTACAATATTATAATAAAACAGCTGCAATATCATTGCAACTGTTTTTGCTCGACAAAAAAATGCTCTTTTGGCAGCCTGTATACCAACGGATGATTTTAGCGTCCGTCAATAATCATTTTTTTATCAACGACAATTTCATCAATGATCATTTCAGCAATTTTTCTTATGCTTTCTGAGAACAGTCCATCCATTCGTATCTCCACATGATTTTCTGACACCTTAAAACCCTCTTCGTCATAAGGAATACGATAATTTTTTTCTCTGCTTTCAATAGGTTTCGTTTCATCACACCGGTTGCAAATAGTCATACTATCCTTTTCCCTGTTGTAAAAAGCGCTTCTGGAGTCCTTTGCATCTATAACACCTATGCGCACATCGCATAAATGTTCCTTTTTATCCGATAGTCCGTCTATGACAATATAAGAAAAGATTTTTTTCTTTGTAACGTCAGAAAGAATCAGTTCCAAATATTCTGTTTTATTCAAACTGTTTTCTTTTTCCTCAGGCTTAAAACAATAAGCTCCATATTGGTCTTGAAAGCAATATTTATCCAATTCCCATGGCAAATTATCGATAAAATGCATCATCATTTGTTTTTTAGGCTGTACGTTATCACTCGATAAAACATAGTATCCGTAATCATCTCTATGTGAAGTATTAACATATAAAACAGGTTTTTCCGAAAGCATAGATATCCATCTTGCTAATGTTAAAGATGTTACTGTGCAGCCGCATCCGCCTGTTGCTGAAAACATTCCTATAATTTTTTCTTCTCCCTCGTTCAACCTGCAAAATTCTCTTTGATATTCTTTAAAATATATCTCTTTTATTTTGCCGAAAATAAAGCTTACGGACGAAATGACCGGAATTTGATTACCTGCGGCTTCATTTTGATTTTCTTTCAATAAAATCATTTTTTCACATAACGGTATTTTGAGAGAAATGTCCTCATCTGTTACGACAATATATCCGTTATTTATAAGTTCTTCTGTCACGTGCTGCCTTTCTTGGCACGTAAGGGTGCCGAAACATGCCGTCTTCACTATTATTTTATCGCTTTCTCCTGCTATGCCCCTGGCAAGAGCTTTTCCGTAACTTTCTTCACTGGTTAAAACAGCTACGGCTAGCTTTTTCATACCTCACCTCTTCCTGTTTCCCCTTGCTACAACAGATTACTATTTATGGTAATTTTTGTCAATCATACTCCTTAATTTTTTCAAAGACGCACTTAAAGACCCGATTTCATCTATCAATCCCATTTCTACTGCCTCCGGCCCAAAAAGCAATGTTCCTACATCATTGGCCATATTGCTGGTGCAGTTCATCTTTTCTTCTATGTCTTCTTTTTTTGCATTGGAATGTTCAACAATAAAGTCAACCACTCTCTCTTGAGTTTTTTTCATATATTCAAAGGTCGGTTCCGCTGTTATGAGCGTTCCGCTGGTCCTGATAGGATGCAGTGTCATAGTAGCCGATTTGGCTACAAAAGAATAATCAGCTGATACTGCAAGAGGTATGCCTATGCTGTGGCCTCCGCCTATGACGAGGGAAACTGTAGGCTTGGTGATTCCTGCCACCAATTCAGAAAGAGCAAGTCCTGCCTCTACGTCTCCGCCTACGGTATTCAAAATTAGCAGCAAGCCTTTTACATCCGGATTTTCCTCTACCGATACCAACTCAGGTATCAAATGTTCATACTTGGTTGACTTTGTATCTTGTGGCAGCACTGAATGTCCTTCTATACTGCCAATAATATTGATATATTGAAGATCGCTTTTAAAATTACTTCCACTGTTTACAAGCCCCAGCTCTTTTATTATTTCTGCAGCGCCGGCAGCATTTTCTTCCTTTCCTTCCTTATTTTCCTTTTCTTCACTCATAATTTTGTTCCTTTCCAAATAAAATCTAATATTCCTATTATTATCAAAGGAGACAATGTTTATGCTTTTAAGTGAAATCGGTGATAAAGAAATAGTAGATATTACCAGCGGCAGTATGCACGGTAAACTGTGGGATGCTGAAATGATTTTTGATGAAACTACAGGCGCTATCAAAGCTCTTGTTGTCCCTGACTTTCATGGCGTAGGACACAATCGCTTCAAGACAGACCTGCAGCTTCCATGGAGCTCTATTTTAGTTATAGGTGAAGATATGATAATATTCAGGTCCAGCTAAACGAAAAAGAGGCATAACCATAAATTTTAATCGATTAGGCCATGCCTCTTAAAATACTGAAATATTCAAATTTCAAATTAAATTTTACATTCTGCCGTTATACTATCTCAGGCAACGCATATTTTTTCTCATATTCACTTACTCTGTCAGCAAAATGATCTTTATCGTACTTTTTGATATTGTTAATATAATGATGCATATCAAACTGATCGTTTTGAGTTTCTATAGTGCATACAGCCAAATTAGAGCAATGGTCTGCTACCCTCTCCAAATTAGTCCCTACATCTTGAAGGATAAATCCCAGCTCAATGGTGCATTTGCCTTTCTGCAGTCTTAAGACATGCCTGTTTTTAACTTCTGAACGAATAGCATCAATAACTTCTTCGAGAGGCTCTACGAGAGCAGCTTTTTCAACATCTTCTTGTTCGAAGGATTCCACTGACATGCCTACTATCTCTTTTACAGCCTTCATAAATACTTCCAATTCTGCCTGCGCATCCTCGGAAAAGCTCAACTTCTTAGTATGAAGTTCCTGCGCAGATTCAGCAAGATTTTTCGCGTGGTCTGAAATGCGCTCAAGATCTCCTATATTATGAAGTATCATGGTAATTTCCTTGCTTTCAGCTGCTGTAACGTCTAAGCCTGACAATTTTACGATATATGAACCGATAGCGTCCTCGTATCTGTCGATTTTGCGCTCCAGCTTGTCTACATATTCAAACTTATCATCATCGTATTTATCGAACAGATTCATAGCTGCATTGATACAGTCTTTCGAAAGCTGCGCCATCTTGTGAGCCACTGTCTTACACTGAAGAACTGCTACAGACGGAGTATCCAAAAATCTTTCGTCCAGCATGGTAAGAGTTTCGTCCTGCGCTTTCTTCTCAGGGACATCTTTTACCAGAATTACAGCTAATTTTTCCAGCTGCTTGCAGAACGGCATCAGTACTAAAGTAGACGCAATGTTAAACAAGCTGTGAATCATAGCTACATTTTCAGGGCCCGCTATGTTGTCCATAAAATCAAAATCTACAAAAGCGTTTATGGTATAGAAAGCAACCAGGAACAGTACCGTTCCGATTATATTAAATGAAAGATGTACAGCGGCAACTCTCTTGGCGCCTTTATTGGCGCCTATGGCAGAAATTATTGCTGTTATGCAAGTTCCTATATTCTGCCCCATTATTATAGGAATAACTGTAGCATAGCTTATGGTTCCCGTCATGCAAAGCGCCTGCAGAATACCTACTGAAGCAGATGAGCTCTGAATGGCTGCGGTAAATATAGTCCCTGCTGCAACACCCAGCACGGGGTTAGAGAACATGGTCAGAATGCTCACGAATTCAGGAACGTCTTTAAGCGGCTCCACAGCTGAGCTCATCATATCCATGCCGTACATCAGCACTGTAAATCCGATAAATACGTATCCGATGTTCTTCTTTTTTTCGTTTTTGCAGAACATTATGAATACGATGGCTATCGCTCCCAATATCGGAGAAAAAGAAGTCGGCTTTAACATTTGAATAAAAAAGCTTTCTCCTTCTATTCCCGTCAAGCTTAACAACCACGCTGTAACAGTAGTTCCTATATTCGCTCCCATTATTACAGGGATTGCCTGTCTTAGCTGCATGATGCCGGAGTTAACAAAACCGACCAGCATTACAGTCGTTGCAGATGAACTTTGTATAACAGCAGTAACCGCACATCCCAACAATACCCCCTTAGGAATGCTGGATGTGAGATTTTCCAAAATCTGTTCCAGCTTACTGCCTGAAGCTCTGGTTAATCCGCTGCCCATAGTATCCATGCCAAATAAGAACATGCATAGACCGCCTATGAGCTGCAGAACGCCAAAAAAATCCATAAACAAATTCTCCTTTTAAATTCTATACATTATTTTTTCCAATGCCTTACAATATATAACTCATTATGAGTTTTTCATCATTACACTTTCTACCGTATCTGCAACATGTTCGCACGCATCAACACATTTTTCAAGATAAATATATATCTCTCTCCATACGATTATAGTCACAGGGTCACTGCAAGTTGTATGCAAATTTCTCATGCTTGAAATAAACAGCTGGTCGGCGTCTTCTTCCAAGGTATTTATATTGACGATGTGGTCATGAAGCTTTTTTGAATGCTTGAAATTAGGAAATTCCATCAGCATAGTTTTCATTTCATTGCAGCACTTTATAACTACTGCTACCAATTCTAAAGCATCCGGCCTTATGCTTCTTATATTATTACAATACATGCGCAGCAATACGTCTTCTATCTTATCAGTAACTTCATCTATATTTTGACCGAGAAGTATTATATCTTCCCTTTCTATTGGAGTTATAAAAGCTTTCGCCAGCACATTTAAAAGTTCATGTTTTTTCTCATCTCCGGCATGTTCAACATTGTGCATTTCATCCAACTTGTCCACTATAAGATCTGTATCAAATTCCCTCATCGCCTTATCCAGCAGTTGAGCCGCCTTACAAGAATAGTCGGCACATGCTATAAAGTTTTCAAAATAAAAGCTGTTATTTTGCTTAGATCCCATTTGTATTATTCCTCCATTAAAAACTAAAATATCTCCATGAAAAATTTCGCCATTATGTAACTGATTATACCGCATCCAGGGAATGTAAATACCCATGTAAGCATCATGTCTTTAACAACGCTGAAATTGATGGCTGAAAGTCTCTTTACTGCGCCTACTCCCATGATTGCGCTGGTTTTTGTATGGGTTGTAGAAACCGGTATTCCAAATAGACTGGAAAACAGCAGACAAGTCGCTGCTGAAAGGTCAGCTGAAAAACCCTGATATTTTTCCAATTTAACCATATCCATTCCTACAGATTTGATTATTTTTTCTCCTCCCACACTGGTCCCCAGACCCATCGTCACGCTGCACAACAGCATCAGCCAAACAGGTATAGTCATTCCGAAAACGCTGCTTTGACCGTTGCAAAAGGCCATACCAAGAAAAAGGACTCCGATAAACTTCTGTCCGTCCTGAGCGCCATGCATAAAACTCATAGCAGCAGCTCCCACAATTTGGGCGCCTTGGAAGAACTTATTAGCTTTTCGTCTGTCCACATTAACACAAATTATAGTAATAATTTTGCAAAATATCCATCCAATGGCAAAACCAAGAGCAAGACTGAGTACAAGTCCGTAAAGTACCTTCACCCATTCTTGCATGTTTATTCCTTCTAAACCGTTATGCATAGCTATAGCGGCGCCTGAAAGGCCTGCTATCAAACTATGGCTTTCACTGGTGGGTATTCCGAATCTTGCTGCGACTACACTGTATACAACAATAGAAAACAATGCAGCGCACAGTGCTATAAGCGCTTCTTGTGTATTATCTCCGAAATCAACCATATTGCTTATAGTAGAAGCAACCGAGCTGTTGATATGGGTCATAATAAAAACACCTAAAAAATTAAAAACAGCGCTGGTAAGTATAGCAGCCCTTACACCCATGCTCCTTGTTCCTATGCAGGTAGCTATAGCATTAGGTGCGTCGGTCCAGCCGTTTACAAAGATGACCCCAAGCGTAAGAAGCACAGTCACGCACATGACCGGGTCGGAGGTTACCTCCTGAAAAAAATATGAAAGTGATAGATCCATATACTGTTTTGTTTCCTTTTCTATCTTTGAAATGTTTTTGAAGGTAATTTTACTAAATCTTTACCTATCGTTTACCTATAGTTTACTTTATGAATGCATTACCGGTCAAGCATTGTATATTTTTTAACACCTGTTTTATACATTTTTTTGCATATTTTTAATCAATAAAAAAGCTGCAAAATATATATCTTGCAGCAAATAAAAATAACCTTAAGGATAGTACAAAGCTAACATTATATGTAAGAAAATGTTTCGTTTCCCAATACGTCAACAATCCTTATACATATGCGTCTGATTTTATTTTTAGGACAAAGTTTTTCACAATTAACAGGTATCATCTTGCCTCTGTCTCTGGCCAGGAAGACATCCGGTTTAAATATTTTGCCATCAAAATCAAAATCTACGCTCCAATAGTCCACGAGAGATAAAGGATTTTCTTTTAAAACAGAACTAATGGTATTTTTGCCAACCTCATCCAATGATTCAGGAAGCTTCTTCAGAAAGTAATTCTTAAGCTCTATATTTATGATGCTTTTGTCAGACCCTGTAACATCCTGACAAGTTACGTCAAACTCAGCACGGCAGTTTTCTGAGGTTTCTTCTGTTCTTTTGTGCTCTTCTAATACTTTGACTGACGCCCCTAAAAAGTGTAATCTCTTCATTGAAGCTGTTACAGCAAGTCTGCTTTGGTCGCAGCATATCCAACGCCTGCCGCTTTTCTCGCACACTGCACCAAGTGTTCCTGAACCGCAAAAAAAATCTGCACAAATATCGCCCTCTTCTGTAGCGCTTTCTACAACACGTTGGATCAAAGCTTCAGGTTTTTGAGTAGCATATCCGGTTCTTTCAGAAGATGTTCTGCCTACCATATCCACCTGCCAAACATCCTTCATGGTAACCATGGTATACCATCCCATTTCATCTCTGTATTCTTTAACGCCTTTAAACCTGTAAGGCTTAAATCCTCTGTTATATGACTTCTCTTTTGGCGGTGCAAAATAATACTTTTTGCTTTTACTGTATACCAGTATTGTGTCATGCTTTTTTGCAAAGTGACGTTTGCCTGAACCTCCTGACTTATAATGCCAGATTATTTCATTGACAAAATTATCTTGCCCAAAGATTTCATCAAGAAATATCTTAACATAGTGGACGACATGCCAATCAAGATGTACCCATATAGTGCCATCCTCAGCCAGTAATTCCTTCATAAGCAGCAATCGTTGGCAAAGCATGGTCAAATATCCCGTCATATCCTTCTGCCATATATCTTCATAAGCAAAATGTTTAACAGCAGGCAGCTTACTCCCATCTTTCGTAGTCAGATGCAATACCGCATCATAATTAGCTTTGCTGAAAAACGGCGGATCAATATATATCATCTTTATTTTCCCGGCAAAATTTTTTTCAAGCAAAAGATATCTCATAAACTGGATATTGTCGCCCAATGCCAGAACATTAGGTTCAACATTTTCTTGACAATTTATTTCCTGCTTAACATCAAAGTCAATCGCTTTGATATCTTCAAATACTTTTTTACTTGCTTCCAATATTTTAGGAAATTCATTGATTAAAGTCAATTTAGTCACTCCTTGATATTTAAAGGGCAATATTATGTGTTTTACTGCTCAGTATTATATGTCTTTATTTCATCCCAACTATCGTTTATTTCTTTAGAAGCAAGGTTTCTCTTAATTTTCTGTGTAGTGGTCTTGACCATAGGGACATCACTCAAAATAAAGTGATTTATATGTTTATATACAGGCATAGTTCTGTTTATAGCGCTCAGGTCTTTTGAAACCTGTTCTGCCAACTGATCTTGACTGATTCCGTTTTCCTCCAGATAATTCTGAGCATATACAATCTTACACCAAAGTACCAATTCATTATGCTTCTCCCTGGTAAAGATCATGCATTCTGCCACATATGGAAGCTGTTCTATCAACCCTTCTATTTCTTCCGGGAAGATATTTTTGCCGTTTTTCATTACGATGACATTTTTCTTCCTTCCGCATATCCACAAGTTTCCTTTTGAATCCAGCCTGCCCAAGTCTCCTGTAAAAAACCATCCGTCCTTCAGCACCTTGTCGGTTTCTTCCTGTTGATGCAAATACCCTTGCATTACATTAGGACCCCAAGCGACTATTTCCCCTATACCATTTTGGTCCGGATTGTCTATATATATCCTTACACTTTTCATAGGAGTTCCCACAGAGCCCGGACAAAGCGCCCATGGTCTTTCTGCTGTAAGGACCGGAGATGTTTCAGTAAGTCCATACCCCTGGATGGTTACAATGCCAAAGTTATTCAGTCCCTGCGCTACTTCTTTTGACAAAGATGCTGCACCACAGATAATCAGTCTTAAATGACCGCCAAGCTTTTCGATAATAGCAGAAAAAATCTTTCTTCTGGCATGTATACCGACTTTGTCCAGAAGCGCTGCCATCTTAAGACCTTTCTCTACTTTTCCCATCATGCCTTGCTTTTCTACCTGTTTCATTATCTTATAATACAAGTTTTCAACTATCAAAGGCACTCCTACAAAAACTGTTACGCCGTATTCCTCCAAATTCTTCGCCACATATTTAAGACCGTCACAGAAAACATTGGCACACCCCGACGACAAGAACACGAGACAGCCCACAAGTCCGAAGCTGTGATGGAAAGGCAGAAACGCCATGTTGACATCTGTAGGATAAAAAATCTTCATCTGCAGCATATCATTAATATTGGAAGCTATATTATCATGACTAAGCATTACTACTTTGGAGGTGCTGGTAGTTCCGGACGTAAAAAGGAAAACTGCCAAATCACTTCTGTTGACCGGTCTGTCCAGGTAAGTTCTGTCGCCGGCAGTCAACTTAATGTCTCCTGCTGTTCTCATTTCGTCCAGATCATTGTTTTCTCCGGTTATCCTGAAAAGTTCCAAGTCCTTATGACATTGTTCTTTTATCCTGTCCACCAATTCCTGATGTTTTTCATCATAAAACAAAGCTTTTATATCGCTTCTGTCTACACATTGAGCTAATTCCTCAGCTGTAAGTCCCTTGTCAAAAGGTACCGCAATATTTCCTCCGCATACGATGGATAAGAAGCAGTTAAACCACTGATAGGAGTTTTCTCCTATTATTCCCATCCTCTTGCCATCAAAACCTCTTGCAGAAAGCTCAGTGCCCAGAGACTCTACATGTTTGATCATTTGTAAAAATGTGATAACTTTAATCTCGCCATTTACTTTGACTTTAAACGCCGCATTGGTAGGAAAAGCTTCTTTGGAATTATACATCAACTCTTTTAAAGTTTCTCCTCCGTTTAAAAATGATTGAGCTTTTTTCATATATCCGTCTCCTCATTATCAGCTTAATAATCTATCTAGTAATTTTTACTATGTCATTCGTTATTATATACTACCTTCTCTTATTTTTGTGATGTCTTTGTGAAATCAATGTATAAAATAAGTCTTCTCTTCCAATTTTTGCAAGGGCTTTTTTTACTGTCTCCCTGTTTTCTTCCTTATGAAAATGCAGCAATGCTCTTTGCATCTTCTTTTCTTCAATAGTCTTAGCCACATATACTTTTTTCATGGAAAGAGGGTCAATCCCCGTATAATACATACATGTGGCCAATGTGCCGGGAGTAGGATAAAAATCCTGTACCTGGTCAGGCACAAAACCATAATCCTTCAGGAACAAAGCAAGCTCTACTCCGTCCTCCAGCCGGCTTCCCGGATGGCTGGATATAAGATAGGGAATGAGATATTGCTTCTTTCCCAGTTTTTCATTGGTTTTTTTATATCGTTTCACGAATTCCAAAAAAACATCTTTAGAAGGCTTGCGCATACATGCAAGCACCACAGGCGATATGTGTTCCGGCGCGACTTTCAAAGTCCCGCTCACATGATACCTGCACAGTTCTTCTAAGTACCGGTCACATTCGGGATCAGCCAGCAGGTAATCATATCTTATTCCTGACCTTATAAATACCTTTTTTACACCGGGCAAGCTCCTTACCTTACGCAAAATATCAAAATATTCGCTGTGGTCCGGCTTTATGGCTGGGCATACCTTAGGATAAAGGCAGTCTTTGTTGCTGCATACGCCAAGTTTCAGCTGTTTGTCGCACGCCGGTCCTCTGAAGTTGGCAGTAGGTCCTCCGATATCATGGATATAACCCTTAAAGTCTTCTCTTTTAGTAAGCTCTTCTGCCTCTTTCAATATAGCCCGGCTGCTTCTGCCCCGCACTTGTCTTCCCTGATGATAAGTTATGGCGCAGAAGCTGCATCCGCCAAAACAGCCTCTCGAGCTGACTATGCTAAACTTGACCTCCTCAAAGGCCGGTATCTTCCCCTGTTCTTTATATATGGGATGAGGCTGATTTTCAAAAGGCAACGCATAGATGTCATCCAGTTCTTCAGTTGTCAATGGCGGGCCGGGAGTATTCTGCATCACCCAAACCGTATCGGTGTATTTCTCGGCCAATCCCTTTGCAGTAATATAGTCATTATTGGCATATTGCACAGCAAAGCTCTTGGCATAAGCTTTCTTATCATTATTAATCTGCTCAAAATCAGGCAATTTTATCCAGTCTTCTTCAGGAGCTTTGCGGCCTTTCCAACAAGTACCGCGTATCCAGGTAATATCCTTGACATCTATTCCTGCATTGAGAGCGTCAGCAATTTCCACGACTGCCTTCTCTCCCATTCCGTATATGAGAAGATCCGCTTTGGAATCTAAAAGCACAGACCTTCTTACTTTATCGCTCCAATAATCGTAATGAGCAAATCTTCTAAGGCTGGCCTCTATCCCTCCTATTATAATAGGGACGTCTTTGAAAGCTTCTCTTGCTCTGTTGGCATATACGATTAAAGCTCTGTCCGGTCTTCCTCCTGCTTTACCGTCCGGAGCATATTCATCTCTTTTTCTTTTATTCCTGAAGACAGAATAATTGTTGACCATGGAGTCGACAACTCCGCTGTTAATCAAAAATCCCAGCCGTGGTCTTCCAAACCGCTTAAAATCATCTGCCGATTTATAATCAGGTCTGGGCAGCACAGCTACCTTATAGCCATAGCTTTCCAGCACCCGCCCTATGATTGCTGTCCCAAACGAATGATGGTCTACATAAGCATCTCCTGTTACAAGAACAAAATCTACTTGCTCCCATCCTCTTTCATCCACTTCTCTCTTTGTTACAGGTAAAAACATATTTTAATATTTCCTATCCATAAAAAAGGGTACGGAAAACCCGCACCCCTTCTCAATGATCTCAAATTTATCTCTGTCCCTTATCGTAAGGAATTCCTTCAGCTTTCGGCGCCCTGGAATTCTTGGAAGTAAACGCAAGAACTATCAGGGTAATCAAATACGGAAGCAATCTGTATACGTAAGGGCTTATGCCAATCTCTGCCAGCATATATACCCCATCACCGTTGATATCCAGACTGGAGTAAGTTGCCGCTATACATTTGAACAGACCGAACAGTAGACCACCCAGGGCTACTGTAAGCGGCTTCCAGTTACCGAATATCATAACTGCCAAAGCCAGGAAGCCGTATCCTGCTACTTCGCCGGTCGAAGCGCAGTTAGCAGTAGTTAAGGCATAAGTAAATCCACCCATACCAGCCAGAGCTCCTGAAATGGTGACGCCTATATATCTCATTTTATATACATTGATACCCAGTGAATCAGACGCCTGAGGATTTTCTCCGCACGATCTGAGCCTGAGACCGAACTTGGTCTTATAAAGTATTATCGACAATATTACAAATATCGCTATGCATATATAAGTAGTTAAATATACTTTATTGAGGAACAGATCGCCTAAAAAGCCAAATTCGTAATCTCGAGGCAAGCCAAAAGTACTAGGTTTTATCATAAACCAGCTGGCTGCATCTCCTGTTGCCATTCCCATAGCGTTCTGCTGAGCAATGAGGTTTATGAAGAACAGTACTACAGCCGGAGCAAGCATGTTGAGCGCTGTACCGCCTATGGTCTGGTCAGCTTTCAAATTGATAGCTGAAAATGATAGCAGCAAGGAGAACAATGCTCCGCATGCCGAAGCTACAATCAGCGCCAGCAGCATCAATATCTGCCCCTGTTCTTGAACAAATACCTGGTCTTCCTGCATTACTCTTACAAAGAGTACTCCCATAAAAGCTCCGAAAATCATTATACCTTCAAGAGCCAAGTTGATAACGCCGCTCCGCTCGGCAAAGATTCCGGCAAGAGCAACTATCATCAGAGGAACAGCATATAGCATAGTCTGTTGAATCAAAAATACCATTACTTGTCCCCTCCTTCCCCGTCAGAAGCCTCTGTTGTCTCTATCGATTGTGCTTCAGCAGCTTCCTTCTTTTTTTTCTGTCTCTTATTAAGGAACATCTTTATCAGCATAGCAAAAGCACTGAGATAAACGATAGAAGCAATTATAATATCTGTGATATACTCGTTATATGCAGTTAATGTCTTAAGCTCCATACCGGATATATTGAGCATGGACATGAAGCATCCCGTAAATATAACGCCTATAGGATTATTGGAAGCCAAGAGCGCAACCGGTATGCCGTTAAAGCCCTCGTCAGGAAGCATCTGATAAGTGGACCAGAAGAACTCCGTATTGCCTGCCAGGTAGTACAAAGATGCTCCTGCAGCTGAAAGAGCTCCTGCGATGGCCATGGAAGCAATAATGCTAAGTTTATCATTTATGCCGGCATATCTGGCAGCATGACGATTGCTTCCGCAAGCCTTAAGCTGATAGCCGAAAGTGGTCTTTGTCATAACTATATAAACAACTATCGCTATCAAAATGGCTATTATTATTCCTCCGGATACTTGTGAACCGGGAAAAAGTTTATCTAATCCAAAATCGAAAGTTTCAACGCCGTTGGAGGACGTCGGCTTGATATAACCTACCTTTCCGCCTTCCTCGGCATTTTTCAGTTCGTCTCTCACATCAAAGAACCATGTTGCCAAGTTGGCAGCTATCCAGTTGGTCATTATGCAGGTAATTACTTCGTTTATATTGAGGTAAGCTTTTAATATTCCAGGTATGCAGCCCCAAATTGCTCCTGCAAGCATGCCTCCGGCAAAAGCCAGTATCCACACTATCCAAGCAGGAACAGTTTCTGTAGGTATAGTCAATGCTATATAAAGCGTAGCTGTCGTTCCCATGAGATACTGACCGGGAGCGCCTATATTGAACAAACCTGTTCTGAAAGCTACTGCAACAGACAAACCTGTCATAATGAGAGGAGTTCCTCTGAAAAGCATGTTGCCTATGTTAACAGGGTTGAATCCAAAAGTAAGTTCTCCGGCTTCTCTTCCTGTGCTGAACAATCCGAGGAATACCAGCTTGATACCTTCAAATATTCCCTTGGAAGTTATGCCGTCTTTCGTAAGGCCGACAGCAATTATGATTATCATTCCCACTACCATACCGATAAGGATTGAGATTATGGCGGAGAGCACGCTTTTAGCGGCATCTGTGGAATAAAATTTTTGTTTTCCGGTGTCCGGGTTTATCTTATACATTCTCTATTCCACCTCCTTATCCTGGCGTTTGGCGCCTGACATATAAAGTCCCAGTTCCTGTGCATCTGTCTTATCAGGGTCAAGTTCTCCGACTATTTCGCCCTCATACATTACAAGAATTCTGTCTGAAAGACTCAAAACCTCATCCAGTTCAAGGGAAACCAGCAATATAGCTTTGTCTTTGTCCCTTTCTGAAATAAGCTGTCCGTGAATATGCTCGATGGCGCCCACATCCAAACCTCTTGTAGGCTGCACCGCTATTATAAGAGGCTCATCTCTGTCCAGTTCTCTTGCTATTATAGCTTTCTGCTGATTTCCTCCGGACATACTTCTTGTCACCGTTATAGGTCCCTGACCTGAACGTATATCGTATTCTTCTATGAGTTTTTCAGCATATTTTCTTACCTCTCCGAATTTAATAAATCCGTGATTTTGAAATTGTTTTTCTCTGTATTTTTGAAGAACGAGATTTTGCTCCAAAGTATATGGCAGAACCAACCCGTGCTTATGCCGGTCTTCAGGTATGTGACTCATTCCTGCCTGAGCACGTTCTCTGATGCTGGCATGGGAAATATCGGTACCGCACAATTTGATAGTACCGCTTGTTGTCTTTTCCAAACCTGTAAGTCCATATATCAGCTCCGTCTGTCCGTTACCGTCTATACCGGCGATACAAACAATCTCGCCCTTTCTCACATTAAACGATACTCCCTTAACAGCGTCGCTCTTGTGAATTTTGGAAGGAACCGTGAGGTTTTCTACGGAAAGGACTACATCGCCCGGATTTGATTTGGCCTTATTAATTTCCAGTTGAACAGGTCTTCCTACCATCATGGTGGACAGCTCCTGCTTGGTAACATCCTTTGTATTGACAGTACCTACGCATTTTCCTTTGTGAAGAACTGTCACTCTGTCTGTTACCGCCATTATTTCATTTAATTTATGTGTGATAAACAAGATAGATTTGCCCTCTTTTGCAAATCCTCTCATAGTTTCCATAAGTTCGTCTATTTCCTGCGGCGTTAAAACAGCCGTAGGTTCGTCGAAAATGAGTATCTCATTTTCACGGTAGAGCATCTTTAAAATTTCAACACGCTGCTGCATGCCTACTGTTATATCCTCTACCTTTGCATCGACATTTACCTTGAGTCCGTATTTTTCCGACAACTCAATAACTCTTTTTTTAGCTTCCTTTTTTTGCAAAAAGCCCAGTTTAGTAGTTTCTGCTCCTAATATTATATTATCGAGCACAGTAAAAACGTCTATCAGCTTAAAATGCTGATGGACCATCCCTATCCCCAGCGCTGTAGCATCGTTAGGATTGTTGATTTTTACTTCCTTGCCGTCCTTTAAGATAGTACCCGCTTCAGGCTGATAAAGACCGAATAAAACACTCATGAGGGTAGACTTGCCGGCGCCGTTTTCTCCCAAAAGCGCATGAATTTCGCCTTTTTTAAGCTGCAGCGTTATATCGTCGTTGGCCACAATTCCCGGAAATTCTTTCCGTATGTGGTTCATTTCAATTACGTATTCTGACATCGTCTTATCCTTTGCAAACATTCCATAACCTGCAAAAAGGGGGAACATAAAATCCCCCCTTTTTATGCAAGTTTAATAATTTGTTTAATTCATTCGTCAAAATTTATTAGCTAACGAATGTAACGTGTTCCCATTTAATGGTGCTTGGATCTGCAACTTCTTTGTTGGAGATTTCGATTTCACCGCTCTTAACCTTTTCAAAGAGAGCGTTGTAATCGTCAACTGACCAGTTTTCCAGTGACCAAGTATCTGTAGGCAGACCTACTGCATCGTGCTCTGCGCCAAATACAGTAACCTTACCACCGAAGTCCGCCCACTTATCAGCATAGTCAGCAGCAATTACATCCATAGTTGAACCTGCCAAATCCTTCATAGCTGAAGTTACAACTGTATCGGACTGACCTGACTGGTCAACGTCAACACCGATGATGTCTCCATCGTTAGCGCCTGCTGCTGCAGTACCTGACTGGAACATGCTTCCTCCGCACATGAATATTACTTCTGTGCCGGATTCAAACCATCCGCTGAGCATTGCCTGCAGATCCTGAGAAGCGGAGAACTGTGAACCATATTCCCAGCTGTATCTCATCTCTACGTCGGAACCCTTTTCAGCTGCGCCTGCTTCAACACCCTGAACAAATCCGTATCCGTATTTGATACATGCAGGGTTGCTTCCGCCGCCACCGCCGGAGAATCCTATCTTAGTATAACCTTCCATAGCTGCAGCATAACCTGCCAGATATCCGGCCTGCTCTTCTCTGTAGCTTATGGATGCGATGTTGTCGATTCCTTCAACGCTTCCGTCTACGAAGATAAAGTGAACGTCAGGAAAATCTGCCGCTGCCTGTTCCAAAGCCTTTTGCTGCAGGAAACCTGCTGCTACGATAATTCTGGCGCCTGCATCAGCAGCTGACTTCATCGCGTCATATCTGTCAGTATCGGTAGCCTGATCACCATTGGCAGGCTGATAATACTTATATGACAGACCGTTTTCTGAAGCATAAGCTTTAACTCCGTTCCATGTGAACTGATTGAAGGAACCGTCCTTCAGCTGACCAACGTCTGTTACGAACGCCAGCTCGTAAGTTCCGTCTTCAGATTCCATGGTATCAGGAATCGCATCGTATTCTGCTCCTGGCGTAGGTTTATCGGCATCGCCACCGCTTTCGCCTTGATCGCTATCGTTATTGCCGCAAGCAGCAAATGCGAATACCAATACTACGATGAGCAATAATGAAAGAAACTTTTTCATTTTTTCCCTCCTAAGTATTTCAGCAATAATTTTAATTTAATTATATAATAAACCTTACAAAAGGGAAAGTATTTTTTGCATTCTTATGGATTTTTTGTCAAAATACTGTTAAAAGAATTTGTAATATTCGTCAAGCTTTATCCAATGAACATCTGTACCCAGTAGGTATTTCCATTGGAGTCAAGAGCATAACCTACGCCAAGCTGAGTGTAATTGGATTTGAGTATATTTGCTCTGTGTCCGGATGAATTCATCCACCCGTTCATTACTGACTGTGCACTTTTCTGTCCCTTGGCAATATTCTCTCCAGCAGCTCTGTAACTTATTCCGTAATTATTCATCATGTCGAAGGCTGAACCGTAAGTAGGTGAATTATGAGAAAAATATCTGTTCTTTGCCATATCTTCTGCTTTAAGCTGAGCTACGCTGTTGAGCTTTGTGTTAAGCGTCAGTTCTGAAAGTCCTGCTTTTCTTCTCTCTGCATTTACAAGATTTAAAATCTGATTTGCCTGCTGATAGCTTTCGTTGCCGCCTTGTATCTGATCATTGTCTGAATTTTCGTCTTTATCTTCTTCTATTGTTCCGTTTCCGGCATCGCCGGATGTGTCTCCCCCAGGTTTGTTTCCTGTGTTTTGATCGTTATCCTCCGGTTTGCTGTCTTCCCCTGTTATGCTGTCAACTTGATCCGGCAGGCTTCCGTTTTGTCCGCTTCCATTGATAATAAAACTAAATATTTTGTATATGCCTGTAAAACAAGATTTCAAGGAAACCGTCCCTTTGGTCTCTGCAAGAGAAACTCCGGTAGAGCTCACCATCACGGCTAATGCCATAATTGTAATCATAAGTTTTCTTTTCATCTAAATACTCCTTTCAATTTTTCTGCTTTTCGCAGAAGCTTTTGTTTACAGCAAGAACTATATTAGATGAATCGCTTTTTGTGAACCCCACAAAAAATGGCAGTCAGTACTGCCACGTTAATAATATTTAATTTTTTAATACAATTCCTTTATGAGCCAATCCACTATTCTTGCAGTCATTCCCCATATTATTTTATCTTCCCAATGGTATACCGGCAAAATGTTCTTGCCTTTTCTCCAGTTGTAATCCGGAGAGATTCCTGTTTCTTCATACGGGAAATTCTCAACATCTGAAATTATATCAGCTTCATAGACTTTAGGTGGGTTTTTCAAGAAAAACTCCACAGGAACAGTAAAAAGTTCTTTAACTTCCGCCGGATTAACTTTTCCTTTTTCCAGAGACTTCATATCGATCACAGCGACAAAAGTATATAAGGTATAGTCAGCAAACCCGTGCAATGTATCGAACTGTCCAAGCACGGCAGCTTCCCTTTCCGGTATGCCCGTTTCTTCTTCAAATTCTCTTAAAGCGCACTGGAGAGGAGTTTCATCCTTTTCAATTTTTCCTCCGGGAAAACAGATATCTCCCGGCTGACTTTTTAGGCTGCTGGCTCTTACTTCGAACAGAAGCCTTTGTCCATCCTCTGCCATGCAAATCGGTATCATTACGCTGAAAAAGTTATGTTTACCCACATGACCTGGTTTTCTCGTTTTTAATTTTTCTTCTATACTTTTTATATCATTCATTTTAATACTTAAAAACCCAGAATAACGTCTATTTTCCGGGTTTATCTGCAAAATCGCAAGGCGGTGAGAGTCACCGCCTTGATGTTTTTATATTTTCAAAGCAAATTTATCGGTTTAATAATATGAGTATCTATCAGTTAAGGATCTCACAATCATCAAAGTTAACGCCTATCATTTCTTCCTTTTCGGCGCTGAGACTTACGACAAAGTCCATACCATAGTTTTTGGATATATCTTTGAGCCTTTCAACAAACTCAGGCAGGTCGCCCAACGAAAAATCCGCATGTTTGAGTATGCTGTCTATGTATATGGTCTCGATGTCATGGTCGAGACTGATTATACCATACAGGAATCCGATGTATTCGTCACAGTTTGTTATATGTTCAAAATCCTCCATGCAGATCACTCTTATTTTATATCTAAGGTCATACATCAATCTGTGATTCTTGTTGATGAATATGACACTTCCTTTGCTGCTTTCTACAGATTCATTGGCAAGGTCTATCATCTGTTTGGTCTTGCCGCTGCCTTTGTGTCCCACTAATAATTTAACCATGGTTATCGCCTCCTAAATAAATTTTGCTCATATTGTATTCAATATTCTGTTTTAGTTATTATACAATAACCACTTGCGCTTTTCAATGGGAATTTATTTTTTTCCTCCCAGTCTTAGCTGTCCGCAAGCGCCATCAATATCTCCTCCCATTTCACGTCTTATGGTTGCCGGTATACCCTTGTCGGTAAGTACCTCCAAGAACTTTTCAGCAGCTTCTCTGGAAGTCGTATCAAGCCCGGTCTCTTCAACCTTATTCAACGGGATGAGATTCACGTGACAAAGCATTCCTCTCAAAAGTTCTGCCAGTTCAAGAGCGTGAGCAACAGAATCATTGACGCCCTTTACTAAAGTATATTCAAAAGTTACTCTTCTTGATGTAAGCTGTGCATACTTCCTGCATGCAGCTATAAGCTCTCCAATATGATATTTATTATTTATGGGCATCATCTTGCTGCGTATCTGATCGTTGGGAGCATGAAGAGAAATTGCCAGATTTACCTGAGGAAAGTCCTTTCCGAACTTATCTATCATAGGAACTAATCCGCAAGTGGATACGGTAATATTTCTCATTCCCATATTCCGTCCGTCCTTATCGTTGATTATCTTTATAAATTTCGAAAGGTTATCGTAATTATCAAAAGGTTCCCCCGTTCCCATAACTACCACATGATTCACAGGCTTACCTGTGTCCCGCTCTGCTGCCAGTATCTGCTCGGAAATTTCTCCCGGCGTCAAATTACGGCTCAATCCACCTATGGTAGAAGCGCAAAAGCGACATCCCATCCGACATCCTGCTTGAGACGAAACACACACTGTGTTTCCATATTTGTATTTCATAAATACGCTTTCTATGGCGTTGCCATCCTCCAGCCTGAAAAGATACTTGCGGGTGCCGTCAAACTTTGATACTTGTATTTTTTCAGCCTTAAAGCTTCCCGTTCCCCAGCCTGCATCCTGCAGCTTTCGTTTCAGCGCGGCCGGGATGTTGGACATATCTTCAAAAGTTTCAGAGCCGCTATAGAGCCAGCCGAAAATCTGTTTGGCCCTGAATTTGGCTTCTCCCAACGAAACCATCAGCTGTTCCAGTTCATCAAGTTGTAAATCTTTTAAATTCTTCATAATTCATTCTGTCCATTTCTAAAGCTTAATCCACATCATGCCTTGCCAATATAGCCGCAGGCGTTTTTCTCATGGTGTTGAATACAGGTATAAGACCTACTATGGAGTTAAACACATATACTATCAATATGGCTCCTCCTACAACTACCGGGTTCAGCGCAAACATGGAAGTCAAAAATTCTATCTGGCATATATGGTAAAGAATGTACGACATTATTCCTATACCTACCAAACTGCTTACAGTAGTTATGGCGAAAATTTCTCCTAAGAACATCTTATATATGTCTGTCTTCTTGACTCCTATAGCCCTGTATATGCCTACTTCCTTTATCCTTGAAAGGAAGGATGAGCGAGTCATCAGCAATATTTCTATGAGAGAAATGGCCAGCATTACAAGGCCGACGATTATGGTGCTTCTGGTTGAATCGCTTCTGTCCTCGATATAAGTCTGTTTCTCGCTTTCATATGCAGACTGTACATCCAATCCCATGGAGTGCATTTCTGCCATAGCGGCGTCTTTGTCGGCAGGGGCTATGGTAAACCCTCCTGCTGTTTCAAGGATAGCATACTTGATGGTATTTTGATTTACAAGGAAAGCTTCTACATTCTCTGTGCTCTCATAGTATCCTACTACAGTGAGTTTTTTGCCGTTTACCTTTACGTCTATTTCTTTATTAAGAGGCATCTCCTGGGACCTATACTGAGGCACTATAGTCTCGTAATCGTTTTCCGGCAGTCTTCCTCTCGTCAAAGTATAATCTCCCGAATAAGTCTGATAGTTGTACACGTTCTTTTGTTCAGGCTCCTCTGTCGCCATATCTTGGTACATTTGGTCTTCCCCGCCGGCAGCGCTGGCATATATCATATCTATGAACAACGACGGCTGTACGTATATGAGAGGCTGTACCTTGTCGGTTATTCCAACGATTACAAAGTCCTCCATAGAATCAAGAGTAAGCTTTTGTCCCAGCATCTGTTCTGTTTGGGTAATGCCCACCTGAGAAGCTCTGCCCTGGTCAAACATCCTATCTATAGCCAATTTATCCACCACAATCTCCCGGCTGTTTTCAGGCATGCGTCCGTATATCAAATCTGAATCGCTTATGGTGTTTATATCCGTCAGATCTCCTGAAACCGGACTGTAATTGCCGCTGGACTGGTAATAAAAGTCAAGCGGGAAGTTCATGTTTATATTGGACGAATTCGGAAAAAGATATTTGACTGAATCCAGCTGCTCATATCTGTCATAATCCTCTGCGTCGACCTTAGGAATTTCTACCTTCAGATATTCTTTATTGCTTTGAATAAAGTCTTTTTCCTGCACGTCAAGGCTGGCGTATATGCTGCTTAAAGAATAAGTTATGAATATTCCGGCTAGCATAAAACCTATAAGCAGCAGTTTTTTCATCAGCGGATAAGCTGCTATCTTCTTAAATCCCCGTCCGAGAGATGGGAAGAAACCTATTATAGAGCTGTATTTTTCTCTGATATCATGGTCTACGATTTTATCAAAATCAAAATTATATTCTTCATATAGGCTCTTATCTATCTCTTTGTAATGATCATCTACAAATTCTATCGCCGAATTGGAATCTACGATTTCTATCCTGCGGTCTACTGCTGATTTGATGTATATGTTGCCGTTTTTCACAACTATATCCAAATCGATTTCGTCATCCGCTCCGCCGTAGAAATCGAGGTTGACTGATTTGCATTGGGTCTGTTCGTGCTTTTCAAAGTCTTTCAGATAGAATTTATTATCCAGCCTGTAGTCCAGATTGTCTGCTGTCTTATTTTCATAATCAGCCGTTATCTTTCCGTCCTTCAGTTCTATAATTCTGGAAGCATAGAATCTTGCCAATTCCACTTCGTGAGTTACCAAAACTACCAAGCGGTCTCTGGAAATGGCTTTTATGATGTTCATTATTTCTATAGTGTTGGCGCTGTCCAGATTTCCTGTAGGCTCATCAGCGATGATAATCTTCGGATTTTTCGCTATAGCTCTTGCTATGCCCACTCTCTGCCGCTCACCGCCTGAGAGCATATCGGCCATTCTGTTTCTGTAGCGGTAAATGCCCAGAGTTTCAAGTATATAATCGCATCTCTTCTTTATCTCGCTTTCATCTTTGATGCCTATCATCCTTAAAACCATGGCCACATTCTCATACACCGTCATGCTATCTACCAGCTTATAATCCTGGAATATATATCCGATGTTGAGATTCCTTATTTCATCTACCTTAGACGCACTCTTTCCGGTTATCTTTTTGTCGTCTACGAATATGTCGCCTTTATTTACTTTATCCAAGCCCCCTATGGCGTTAAGCAGCGTGGTCTTTCCTGAGCCGGAAGGTCCTAGGAGAGCTACCAGCCCCTTGTTTTCCAGCTCCAAAGTCGTGTCATTGATTACATGTATCTGATTTTTTTTACCTTTATTAAAATATTTATTTACCCCTATAAGTCTAATCATCTGCTACGCCTCCTCTCTGTATGTGTTCATCACGGAATCCTTAAACAATTTCCTTGAGAACCTATGGGAAATCAAATAAGACATAGCTATGATTATCAGATACATCAAAATATAGTTTCCTACAGTAAGGTACCCTGCCAAATCAACTATCATAACTTGAGTTATCACACCTGTATATACGAGAGCCATCACCGCCATAAAGGCCGCATATGCTATGGTGGCTGTTAAGAACAATTCTATATCCAAAAGCTGTTTGGATATTTTCCTGGAAGCACCCAGCGTCCTCAGGGTGGTATAATATGCGTTCCTTGATTTCAGCACTATCCTGATGATGAAATATGAAATAAAGAACAGAGCTATTATCAAGAAGGCCAGCATGAAGGTCTTCATAAGATTTATTACCTGCAGCAGTTCTCCGCCGTCCTGCATAAGGGCATCTCTCATCGGAAGCGCATTAAAGCCAAGGGCATTTAAACTATCCAATGTTTCATCCAGCTTTTTAACATCTTCCACATATACGGAGCTTTGGAAAATCCCTTTATTTATCAGATTGTTATAATCCTCTTCATTGACGTATATTGCTCCGTCGCCGGTGTCTTTATATTCTATGCCGGTCAAACTTTCAAGATTGGTCTTGTTATATGTTTGGCTTACGGTTACTGTCATTGAATCTTGATTATATATGCTGTCTGCACTGATGGTCATCTCTTTTCCTATAGCGCGACCGTCCTGAGTATAATCGTTGAGACTGCTGCTTACGTAAGCCTCTCCTTTCGGAACGTTTTCATTGGGAGTTATACGGAAATTAGGGTCTTCAGAATAAGACTGATAATACTGTCCGTCAAACAGAGTCTTAATGTTGTTGCTCTGCATAGCTGTATCCAATCTGAGCTTTTCCAGTATATCTTCTCCTACATAGAATTTGTCGCTGCCGCTGTAATCTTCTGCAGGCTTGGTAACTACGCCTACGATTTTCAGCGGTTTTTCTACCTCTCGCTCACCGTTTACATCGTATTCTTCCATGTAAAATTCAGTGTTCAGAACGTCTTCCAGATTGTTGGCCAGATAATAATCGCCTTCTGAACCTTCAAGAACGATTTCTCCCGGATTTTCCGGCATGCGTCCTGCTGTAAGCTGTCCGTCAAACTCCTTTATATCGGCAAAGTTTCCGTAAAAATAATACCAGTAATCCATATCTGCAATGGACATGGTATAATCCACCAAGGTATCGTCTTTAACAACTTTGTCTACGTTGTCAAGAGCTTCAATTGCTTTAAATTCATCCTCTGTTATAGCAGCCTTATCAGGCTTATTTATGACTATGCGGTTATCAGATGTGTCGTTGAAAAATTCGCTGTACCCGTAAGTACTTTCTTCATATGCCATCTTTTCAAAGGAGGAATATGTTCCTGCCACGGCAAAAGAAATGAAAAGAAACACAGCAAATATCAATACGAACTTAGCAGGTATGTTAAAAGCATTTCTCGCTCCCAGCCTAAACCTGTTGGAAACAGTAATGTCTTTAAAGTCTCTGCTCACATCTTGGTCTTTTGTTTCAGGCGCTTTAAGAGTTTTGTCCTCCAATATCTTTCCATCGTGCATCTTAATCAGTCTGGTAGCATACTGTTCCACTTGCTCCAGGTTATGAGTCACGATTATCACAAGCTTATCTTTTGAAATCTCGCTGAGAAGTCTTATAACCTCCTCAGCTGATTTGCTGTCCAGATTTCCGGTAGGCTCGTCGGCCACGATTATAGGCGTCTCTTTTGCCAAAGCCCTGGCTATAGCCACTCGCTGTTTCTGTCCTCCCGAAAGCTTCGAGCATTTGGTGTTCACAAAGTCAGAAAGTCCTACTTTTGAAATTATGTCTAGGACATTCTTCCTCACGTCCTTTTTCTTTTCTCCGTTGAGAACAAGAGCCAGTTCCACGTTCTGATAAACTGTGTAGCTGTTAACCAAATTAAAATTCTGAAAAATATTTCCCACATATCGGCGGCGGTACTCTTCAAAGTCAGACTCGTTGTAATGACTGGTCTCCTGACCGTTTATATACATCTCGCCTTCTTCATAAGTATCCAGTCCCGAAAGCACATTCAGCAAGGTTGATTTGCCGCTTCCCGATTCTCCCGTTATAACCACAAACTCTCCCATGGAAAGCTCAAGATTGACTTTAGAAAATCCGCTGGCTATTACACCCTTGCTGTAATAAAACTTCGATACGTTTTTTAATCTCAGCATGTCGTTCCCCTCTTGATTTAAATTTTCACAAAAAGAGTATACTGCAATATACAAGCACACGTCAACTTAAATATGGGTTTTTAATCTTTTATTAAGAAAGTCGTAAT
This sequence comes from uncultured Eubacteriales bacterium, assembly GCA_900540145.1. Lineage (GTDB taxonomy): Bacteria > Bacillota > Clostridia > Peptostreptococcales > Anaerovoracaceae > Fimisoma. Next base: position 9,839 of record UQEW01000013.1, on the reverse strand, counting down.
TATTGCCAAATATCTTTCGCAAAATGAAAAAACGGAAAATTTCCATGGACTTTCATGGAAAATCTTCCGCCTCTTCATTAATTTGCATTTCGATTAAAATCGGTTGTTGTCCGCTTATTTTCTCTCTACATGGATGCCGGTCTTATGCCCGTTGAGATCGTATTTATCGTCAGCATCTCCGAAGTCAAGAGAAAGGGCTAATGTTTCCTTCATTATATATTCTCTATGAGCTTCCACTGCCTTTTTAACAGCTTCATCCGCTTCTACTACAATGGAAATGTTGTCCATCATTTCGAAATCTTTCTGCTTACGCAGCTGCTGAATCTTGGAAACCATCTCTCTGGCCAAGCCCTCATCTATCAGGTCATCGTTTAAAGCTGTATCCAAAATCGTGAACACATTGTTTTCCATACCTACGGCAAAGCCTTCTTTTGCGCTGATCCTTATGTCTAAGAAATCCTTTGTGATTGGTACGTCTTCGCCGCCGAGGGAAAGGGTAATCTTACCGTCTTTCTCTATAGCCGCAATAAGTTCTGCAGCGTCAGCTTTAGCTACGGCAGCACCGAATTCCTTAATCTTAGAGCCTAGTACAGGTCCTGCAGCTTTGAAATTAGGTTTTAATGACAAGTCCATGTACTTATCCAGATCCTTTTCAAAGACTACTTTCTTCACGTTAAGCTCTTCCATTATGAGCGGAGTAAGGTCTCCTATAAGAGCTTCGTATTTTCCGTCTACGAGAACCTCGCTGAGAGGCTGCCTTACCTTGATTTTTTCCTTTTCCCTTGTTCCTCTTCCCAGCGTTACGAGAGTCCTTACCAAATCCATTCTCTCTTCGACGCCTTTATCTACAAGGCTCATATCCGCCTTAGGGAAATAAGCCGTGTGAACGGTTTTTTCTCCAGTAAGGTTGATGTACATTTCGTCGGAAATAAACGGAGCTATAGGAGCTATCATCTTGGTGATTCCGACCAGTACCTCATAAGTAGTGGCATAAACGCTTTCCTTGTCTTTGGTCATCTGTTCGGCATAGAATCTTCTTCTCGCTCTCCTTATATACCAGTTGGAGAAATCTTCGTTGACAAAATCGTTTATGGCTCTCACAGTCTTCATGTGATCATACTGATCCATGTATTCCGTAACGTCGGCGATAAGCTGGTTATATTTGCTCAATATCCATCTGTCCAGCTCAGGTCTCTGGTCATATGCCACATCAAGCTTATTCACATCTATATCGTCTTGATTTGAATATAATATGAAGAAATTATATACATTCCTCAAAGTTCCGAAGAACTTGCTCACTACATCGATAAGGCCGTCTTCATCAAATCTCGTAGGAGTCCAAGCCGGTGAAACGCTGAGCAGATACCATCTGGTAGCGTCGGCGCCGTATTTGTCAAACAGTTCAAACGGCGAAACCGTATTGCCTCTTGACTTGGACATCTTCTTGCCTTCCTTGTCGAGGATGAGGTCATTGACAAGAACGTTCTTGTAAGGGGATTTCCCCATGATAAATGTGGAAATGGCCATCAGTGAATAAAACCAACCTCTGGTCTGGTCGATTCCCTCGCAGATAAAGTCAGCCGGGAAAAGCTTTGTTTCCACTTCTTCTTTGTTCTCAAACGGATAGTGCCACTGGGCAAAAGGCATGGCTCCCGAGTCAAACCAGCAGTCCATTACTTCCGTGATTCTGGTCATAGGTTTGCCGCAATGAGGACATTTGATATGCACTTCATCCACATAAGGTCTGTGAAGTTCTATGGATTCGTCTATAGGCTCCATGGCTTTTTCTACCAGTTCTTTTCTTGAGCCTACGCACTCCAGATGTCCGCACTCGCATCTCCAGATAGGTATAGGTGTTCCCCAGTATCTGGAACGTGAAATTGCCCAGTCTTTTACTTCTGCCAGCCAGTTTCCGAATCTCTTTTCGCCGACATAAGGCGGGAACCAATTTACTGTATCGTTATTGGCTACCAACTGGTCTTTAAGCTTGCTCATGGCGATGTACCATGATGGTTTTGCGTAATATACAAGCGGCGTTCCGCATCTCCAGCAATGAGGATAATTGTGCTCCATCTTTTCCTTAGCAAAAATCTTGTTGTCTTTGGCAAGGTACTTGATTATCTCCACATCCAAACCATCTTCCATGACAAAGTGACCTTTCCATGGCGTATCGGTATAGCATCCTCTTTCATCTACAGGCTGAAGCACCGGCAAATCGTACTTGCGGCCGCACTGATAGTCATCTTCACCGAATGCAGGCGCAGTATGAACGATACCTGTACCGTCTTCTGTAGAAACGTAATCCATACATGTTACAAAGAACGCTTTTTTATCTGCCTTCACAAAAGGCATCAGCTGCTCGTACTCAATGTACTCCAGAGCCTGGCCCTTCATTTCTTCTATTACTTCATACTTTCCTGCTCCCAGCACCTTGTCTGCTAAAGCTTTTGACACGTAAAATACGTTTCCTTCTTCTTCGCCTTCCAACATGCGTGCTTTGATATAGTCTATATCAGGTCCAACGGTAAGAGCCACATTGGATGCCAGCGTCCAAGGAGTGGTGGTCCATGCCAGGAAATACTCGTTTTCCGCGTCTTTTCTCTTAAACTTTACGGTTAAGGTATTTACTTTGACCATCTTATACCCTTGCGCTACCTCGTGGGATGCCAGTCCGGTTCCGCAGCGAGGACAGTAAGGCAATATTTTATGTCCTTCATAGATGAGTCCCTCATCAAAGAATTTTTTAAGAATCCACCAGCCTGTCTCTATATAATCGTTTTCCAAGGTCACGTAAGGATGATCCAGGTCTACCAAGTAACCCATCCTCTCCGACATCTCTCTCCACATGCCGGTGTAAGTGAACACTGATTCACGGCATTTTTGGTTAAACTCTTTTATGCCGTATTTTTCTATGTCCTGCTTGCCTGACATGTTAAGCTGTTTTTCTACTTCTATCTCTACCGGCAGGCCGTGAGTGTCCCAGCCGGCTTTTCTGTTGACTTGATACCCTTGCATTGTCTTGTAACGGCACACTGAGTCTTTGAGCGTTCTGGCCATTACGTGGTGAATACCCGGTTTGCCGTTGGCTGTCGGAGGTCCTTCATAGAATATAAAAGGTGTCTGTCCTTCTCTTGCATCTACACATAGCTTAAGAAGGTCTTCCTCTTTCCACTTTTTCACTTGTTCGTTTTGCACTTCCGCTACCGGTTTTTCTGAAAGTTTCTTAAACATTTTGCTTTTATCTCCTCTCCTTGCTTAAGGGGTTTTATTAAAGTTTGTCTTATATGGTTCTTAATGTGCCTCTGAAATCCGGCACGCTTGCTGCGCCGCTTGTACACTCCCTCCGCCGTAGGATTCTTGCCAGTCGCTTGCTATGCTTTCAGAATGCCCTTCGCTCCTGGGAATCCCTGGCGTTAGACCTACCATCGATTTTCCAGGGAAAATCGGGTTCTTGCCGCGCCGTAGGATTCTTGCCAGTCGCTTGCCATGCTTTCAGCATGCCTTACGCTCCTTGGGAATCCCTGGCGTTAGACCTACCATCGATTTTCCAGGGAAAATCGGGTTAGGTCTTAAAAAAAGTCCCTAATCGGGCTGTGCGCTGATTGCCTCGCGCATCGATTAGGGACGATTATTTCATAACCGCGGTACCACCCTAGTTGCCAACGCCTTGCCGAAGCAGGATATGGCCTCTCATTAAGTGATCAGACTCTGGAGTGATATTCGCTTAGGGTTTCACCGCTGCCCTCTCAGCCTGCTGAGGCAGCTCTCTGTAAGGATATTAGACCCGGCTACTGGTTCCTTCAACGTCTTTTGCATATAAAAATTGTACTTTTCTATATTACTATTTACTTGTTCAAAAGTCAAGGATTTCAATGTTAAAAAGATTTAAAATGATGGCTGCCCCGGCAGGCAAATGATACTTAATCGAAAAAAAGTGATACAAAGTATCACTTTCTTCAGACTGAAGAAAAAACCATCCGTCAGTATGCCCAGAGCATACGTGATTATTTGATGCTGTGTGTGCAATGAAGTATCATTCTTGTCATAGAGCCTTGCGGACAAAAAATCAAATTTTTTTAAATTTTTACATCAAAAGGCTTTAAACTCGTGTCGAATTTCGTCGAAAGCCGGTCTCGGCTGACTTTTTTTTGTAAATTTTGAGAAAAAGTCTGCAAATTAGCATTTTTGCAGACTTTTTGTCTAATTTTTATGATTTTTTGCATTTTGAGCGATTCCCACACTTCAAAAATGCCATTTTCTGTAAATTTACTGACAAAATTCCGAAAAAAAGAAAATTTTGTCAGCGCCGGAAGATCTGCTTCTCCTCACGCCGCCCCCCCTCCCCTTTCAAATAGCGAAAAATAATGTTGGCTAATACCTCGTTACTCAGAGCGAAAAGCCAACATCGGAAACTTCTGACGCATATAATCTGACGCAAAACGGTTTAAACAGACCGGCATAAAGAGCACAAATAAGTCTTCCGCTGCAACGTCCGAAAAGAAAAAGTAAACGAAAACCCCGGACGATCATACAATCTATCCGGGGTTTTTCTACGGTCTGAAGTGATACAAAGTATCACTTTCTTCAGACTGAAGAAAAAACCATCCGTCAGTATGCCCAGAGCATACGTGATTATTTGATGCTGTGTGTGCAATGAAGTATCATTCTTGTCATAGAGCCTTGCGGACAAAAAATCTTGCAGATCGCGACAAACAATCTTGCAGACCGCGACAAACAATCTTGCAGACCGCGGCATTCAGATTCGCAGGTCACGGCAGACAAATTCACAAGCCGCTTAAGCTTTAACAAAACAACTTTTACACGTCCACATCCATACCGCAGCCACAATATTGTCTGGACGAATTCCTTCTCCGAGAGTATAATACATGCATAAATCAGAAACTTTCCGCAAAAGTCCGGATGCATAGCCCCTTTTCGCAATACGCCCGGCAAGCGGATATGGGAGGACTTTAAAGTTGTTTGAAAAATACGTAGAGCAAGCCCTTAACATCTTCAACTATGTAGACAGTATCGTGTTGACAGATGACAAAGGCATCATCAGATACTTTCATACCAATCGCTCAGATATTAATAAACTGGATAAATCTCAAGTTCTAGGCAAATATATACTGGAAATGTATGAAAATCTTACGCAAGATAACAGCACCATACTGGAAGTACTTAATACAGGAAAACCGATTCTAAACCGCAGGCAGGAGCTGGTAAACATCAACGGGCTGAAAATCAACGCCATCACCAGCACTCTTCCTATAGAAGAGAACGGCAAAATCATAGGTACAATAGATGTTTCCAGTTATGCCGCAGAGCCTCTGGCCCCGCTGAAAAAAATGCCTTCTCGTCAAAAGTCCTTGTACCAGTTATCAGATATCGTTTCCATAGACAGCCGCATGAATGAGCTCAAAGAAAATATCAAAAAAGTGGCGCAGACATCATCAGCAGTTATGATTCAGGGAGAAACAGGAACAGGCAAAGAGCTGGTCGCCCAATCTATACATACATGCGGAGAGCGGAAAAACCATAAATTCATATCTCAGAATTGTGCGGCTATTCCTTCAACCTTGATGGAAAGCATCTTATTCGGCACAAAAAAAGGCAGCTTTACAGGTGCTGAAGACAGTCCCGGCCTCTTTGAACTGGCCAACGGCGGCACCTTATTTTTAGACGAAATAAATTCCATGGAGTCCTCCATTCAGCCTAAACTTCTGAAAGCTGTGGAAGAAAAAAAGATAACACGGCTCGGAGACAGCAATCCTATTTATGTAGATGTAAAGATAATTTCAGCTATTAACGAAAGTACTGAAACCATTCACGAAAGCGGCAGTCTCAGGAAAGATCTCATATACAGGCTCAATACTGTATGCCTAAAAATTCCGCCGCTTCGAGAACGAATAGTGGATATTGCCCCTCTGTCAAAATCTTTTATAAAAGAGTTCAATTATGCTATGTCTAAAAATATAATTGATCTTACAGAAGAAGTTTACGATATTTTTTCCGGTTACGACTGGCCCGGCAATGTCAGAGAATTGAAAAATATCATTGAAGGAGCTTTTAATCTCTGTGATGGACGATTCATAGGAAAACAAGACCTTCCTGAATATCTGATAAAAAAAGACTACATCAAAACATCCGGTCATCAGATGACATACCAAGTAGGTCTTAAAAACGCCATGGAACAAATAGAAAAAGACATAATAGTTGAAACATTAAAAGACAGCAGCTGCCGAGCGGAAGCTGCGCGCAAGCTGAAACTTTCCAAACAGGCGTTTCAATACAAGTTGGAAAAATATAAATTAGAAGATTTTTATCAAAGCAAGTAATATTCTAAATCCTTAAAAGCTTCAGTCATCAACGGAGGGGGCAAAATTTTTTGACCGGTCAAAAAATTTTGCCCCCCTCCGTTTTATCTTTGTGTGTAACCTTTAGGAAATTTCAAGGCTTTCTCTCATCATAAAATTGGCATGTTCTTTGCTTTTTTAAAGATAATAGAACAATCGATTCTAAGGAGGAATACAAAATGAAAATAGGAATGCCTAAGGAAATCAAAGAAAACGAATTTCGAGTAGCTATAGTGCCTCACAATGTAAGCAAGCTGACATCATCCGGCCACCAGGTGTATGTTGAAACCGGCGCCGGCCTTGCTGCAGGATTCACAGACGAGCAATACATTAAAGCAGGAGCTGAAATTCTGCCCGATGCCGCTTCTGTATTTAAGCAAGGAGACATGATAGTAAAAGTAAAAGAAATTTTACCGCCTGAATTTGGTTTCCTGGAAGAGAGACATACGATATGTACGTATATACACTCCGCCAACAGACTTCCTCAGACTAAAGCATTATTGGAATCCAAAGTAGTTGCTTTTGCCTACGAAGACGTTAAGGATGAAAACGGAGGCTTCCCTCTTCTCGAGCCAATGAGCAGACTGGCCGGAGAAACAGGCCTTTTGACAGGTCTTTTCTATTCTTTCACCACCCACGGTGGCAGCGGTAAAATCATCTGCGGCAATCCAGGCATAAAACCTATGAAAATAGTCATCTTCGGAGCAGGTCACGTAGGTATAGGCGCTGCTCGTTTGGCTGCAGCGTTAAATGCTGATGTGGTTTTAATGGACGTAAACATAAAACAGTTGGATTTAGTCTCCAGTCAAATTATCCCGGGTATAAAAACCGTATTCTCTACCCATGACAATATCGTAGAAGAAATAAAGGATGCTGACATAGTCTTCAATGCTGTAAAATGGTTCCCTGGCTTGACATTGATAAGCCGTGACATGCTTAAAGGAATGCAGCCTGGCTCATTAATTGTCGATATCGACGCTGAACCTGGCGGCGCCATCGAAACATGCCGCTACACCACTCACGAAGATCCTATCTACGAAGTAGACGGCATAAGGCATATATGTATACCAAACTTGCCTAGCTCTGTAGCCAACACTGCTTCCCAGTCCCTTTCCAATGCAACAATTCCTTATATACAGGAAATCGCAGACAAAGGCTGGAAGCAAGCTGCTATGGATAACGGCAGACTTATCCACGGTCTTGATTTCGTAAAAGGTTATCTCACCTTCAAAGATACGGCAGAAGCCTTCGGAATAGAGCTTACTTCCAAAGAAAAGATCTTTGAGATGTTCTAGAATTTAAAAATACAAATTTTTAAAGTAAACCCGTGGCCAATTCTCAGCTGCGGGTTTTAATTTTATTTATTATTATTCTTTTTCTTGCATTTTTCTCCGCTTCATAATACAATAATTGTTAATAATTTGTCAAGGAGAATAATATGGATTTTATCGGAGAGATCATAAGCAGCATAAGCGGCTATATGTATAGCTATGTGCTCATTGCCCTTTTAATAGCGGCAGGTCTTTATTTTTCATTTAGGACTAAGTTTGTTCAAATAAGATTTTTTAAGGAGTCTATCAGAATCATAACTGAACCGAAAAAGGACAAAGATTCTATATCTTCATTTCAAGCGTTGATGGTTTCAACCGCTTCAAGAGTAGGTACGGGAAATATTGTCGGCGTAACAGGCGCAATTTTGGCAGGTGGCCCCGGAGCAGTATTTTGGATGTGGCTCATTGCGTTGCTGGGCGGCGCAACTGCTTTCATAGAATCTACCCTGGCTCAGATATATAAAAAGAAAGGTGTCGACGGGTTTTACGGAGGTCCTGCATATTACATCAAGCAGGCTTTAAAAGCCCCTGCTCTGGGCGGAATTTTCGCTTTATTTTTAATTCTCACCTACATGGGCGGTTTCAACGCACTGGCTTCTTTTAACCTGGCTGATTTTGTCAAAGCATACGTGCCTTCAGAAAACGCTACTCTCATGATAGGCGGCGTTGTCGCTTTGCTTTCTGCCATAATAATTTTCGGAGGCGGAAAAAGAATATCTAAAGTTACTCAAGTTCTGGTTCCGATAATGGCTATAGCTTATATTGCTGTTGCGCTTATAGTCATGATACTCAACATATCAGCTCTGCCGGGTGTAATCGGCAGTATATTTTCGCAAGCTTTTAATTTTTCTTCCGCTGCCGGAGGTCTATTCGGCGCTACCATAATGAACGGAATAAAAAGAGGGTTGTATTCCAATGAAGCAGGTATAGGTTCCGCGCCTAACGCTGCAGCTTCGGCAGATGTATCCCATCCTGTAAAACAAGGTCTGGTACAAATGCTTTCTGTATTCATTGATACTTTAGCTATATGCTCTGCCACAGCCTTCATGGTGCTATGCAGCGGTGTTGACCCTTCTTCTTACATAGACGCCGCAGGAAATACCATGAACGGGGCATATATACAAGCTTCTCTTGACTCTAATTTCGGAGCGTTTGGAGGATATTTCATCACTGCGGCTTTAGCATTGTTTGCTTATACTACGCTTGTGGGCAATTATTTCTACGCGGAAATGAACATAAGTTATATTTACAAAGATGCTCTTGGAAACAAGCCATTTATGTTCATATATAGGCTTATAGCTGTAGTTGTGATATTTGTCGGAGCCCAGTTCAGTGCAGGCCTTGCTTGGGATACTGCTGACGTTCTCATGGGATGTATGGCGCTGATAAATGTTCCTGTATGCGTAATTCTAGGAAATACGGCAATTAAAGCTCTTAAAGATTATACTGAAAAGAAAAAGCAGGGAAAATCACTTGACTTTAAAGCTTCAGATATCGGTATTGATAACGCTGAATGCTGGGATTAGTTTTCTATTATTAAAAACTCATATTTCCTAAAACCATTGATATTACAAGGCTTTTCGCCTATTCAATGCTCGATTTTCATGTATTTTCCCTTGTTTTTGCCCTTACGAGCCGAAACAAGGGAAAGTTTTTTATGCCCCGCCGACTACCTTGTCCAGCAGCCTTGCGGAAGTACGCTTCGCTTCCCTTGTAGCGTGAGCGTAGATTGACATCGTGGTATTGACATCGGAGTGCCCTAACAGTTCCTGCACATCGGTGGGCTTTGCCCCACCCGACAGCAGGTTGCTCGTGTAGGTGTGCCGCAGCATATGGAAGTGGAAATCTTCAAGCCCCTCGACCTGTTTTTTGCCTTCTGGCATACCTGACCGACTGCCCCGGTTCTTTCAAACATCCCGTCCGGTCTGACGCAGACAAAGGATAATTCTTTGTACTCTTCGGGCGCTTGCTCCGTCCTCGGCAGGCTGTAAACCTCGTAGTAGCTGCGGCCTTTTTCCTTCACTGCGGTATAGTAGTTCAGGTGGTAAAGCTCGCCATATTTGAAACGGTTTTTGTGCTGCTCCACCTTCGCCGCCCGCAGGATTTCCGCCAGCGTGTCGCAGAAGTCCACAGTGCGGACTTTGCTCCGCTT